>NZ_BCRK01000046.1 GCF_001552555.1 Nocardiopsis trehalosi NBRC 14201
GCCCGCCCCCGCCACACCAGCGGGGTCCGGCCGGCGCCCCGTTCGCGTTCCCACCCTCGGCCCGGCCCCCTAAGGCCCGGAGATGGAACCGCCCGCCCGCCATCACCCCACCGGACGGGCCCGAAGCCCACCGCCCCGCCCCCACGTCGGCCACGCCGCCCGGACGCGCGGCCGGGCTGGGCCGCTCGGGGTGCGGAATCCAGTGCGGGGCCGCATGCCCCGCCACGCGCGCCCGTGGGTCATCACCGGGGCAGCACGGTCGGCCGGTGTGCTCGGCCACAGAGGCACGCGATCCGCCCCGAGGCGAGCGGCCAGGTGCGCCGCCCGGGGTGAGTCGCCGGGTCCCCCTGCGCGGGAATCGGGGCCGGGACGCGTGGCCCGCTTCGCGCGTCCGCGCGTCATCGCGGGGAGGACGGCCGGCCGGCGTGCTCAGCCGTCGACGCGCTTGAGCTGGGCCGACATGAACGACCGCAGGTCCTGCCCGCGCGCCGCCATGTCCCACGCGTAGCCGAGGGTCGCGCGGTCGTCGCCGATCAGCCCGTAGAGCCGGTGGCCGGCGGCCACCTGGTCGCCGGTCTCGGTGCGCAGGACCGCGTCGGTCGACAGCTCGATCCGCGACGCGAACACCGTTCCGACGTAGACCTCGGTGTAGCCCTCGGGGTGCGAGATCAGCACCTCGGTGTGCACCGGGGGAGCGGCCGGGTCGGCGTCGGGGTCGGCGGGGCGCGCCCGCCAGTAGCCGGACTCGGAGGTCCAGGGCTCGCCGAGTCCGCCGTCGGCGGTGAGCCGCCAGACGCGGCTGCGGTAGGCCAGCACGGGGCCGCCCGCATGCGTGAACTCGACCTCCTGGCCGAACTGGAACTCCTCCAGGTCGGAGTAGCCGGCGACGCCGACCCCCTCCCAGCGACCCACGAGGAACGACATCTTGGCGAGATCGGGGTGCACCTCAGGCTGCATAATGTCCGAGAGTAGCGGTGGACCGGCGGTGCCGCGTCCATCCCGGGCGGTGCGGCGCGCGGCCGCCCGCCCCGGCCTCCGGTCGACATCCCCCGTTCCTCCGGGCCGCCGCGTCATCAATCTGTTATTCACGGGGCGGTCGTTCCGATCAGGTATGACGGTGTTCACTCCCGCGGGGACGACGGCGAGGTCGGGACCCCGCGCGCCCGGCCGTCCGGCCGGAGCCGCCGCGGAACCTGGTAAAGAGGATGCCAACCCCGCGACCCCCGGTGCGGCGGGCGTCGACGGGCCACACGAGAAAAGGCGGGCTGACATGCTGGTGATCGGGATTGCCCTGCTCCTCGGCGCGGCGGTCCTGGCGCCCCTGGCCTTCCGGGCGCTGCGCCGGTGGTCCTCCCACACCGCGCTGTCCGCTGTGCGGCCGCGCGCGCTGGCCGCCCTCGCCGGGCGGGAGGTCCGGGTGTCGGGCGTCGCCGTGCCCGGCCCCGATGGCGCGATCGAGTCCCGGCTGGCCCGCGCCGAGTGCGTCTGGCACGGGCACGAGGTGAACCGGCACTACTGGTCGCTGGCGGACGCCGCGCCCGCCTCCGGCGAGCGCACGCGCGAGCGCGCCTGCGACTCCATCGCCGACTACGCGTCCGACGAACCGTTCGGGATCATCGGAGAGGGTGCGCCCGCCAAGGGCACCCCCGTTCTGATCGCCCCGGAGGACGCCGCGCTCTCGGGCGTCGACATGGTCCTCCAGCGGGTCGTGGGGCGCCCCCAACCGGGCGTCCCGGCCCAGGCCGACGACCTGCTGGCGCGGGTCAAGGGGCGCATCTCGGGGCTGTTCCGCGGCGAGACCATCGAGTTCGAGTACCGCGAGTGGGTGCTGCGCGCGGGCGAGCCGATCACCGTGCACGGCGTGGTCGAACTCCGCGACGGCCACCCGGTGCTGACCGCCCCGCCGGACGGCCGCCTGCGGATCGAGCGCGGCCCGGCCGCCGAACCCGCCCGCCCGGCCCCCCGCGCGGTCGACGCCGTCCTCCTCGGCGCAGGCGCCCTCGCCACCGCCTGCACCGGCGTCACCCTCCTCCTCACCGCCGCCTGACCCCCCGGCCGCCTGGCCGACTTGCCTCGGCCTGCCAAGTCGGCCCTTGGCTGCCCGGCCGGCCCGGATCGCCACCAGACCCCCCCGGATCGCGGTCGCACTGGCCGACCGGCCGCACCACCGCCCACGCCCTTGCCCGACCCGCGCCCGGCCGTCCACTGCGCCGCCGCGCCCGCCTCCTGCCCTGATTGGCGCCCGACGGCCTCCCACCCGCACGACGGGACACCGCGGTTCCTCCGATCCCCGGGCGCCGCTACGCTGGCCCCCATGAGTCGCGCGTTGGTGATCAAGGCCACGGCCGGTGCGGACGACCCGGAGCGCTGCAACCAGGCGTTCACGGTCGCGGCGGCGGCGGTGGCGAGCGGGGTGGACGTCTCCCTCTGGCTGACCGGCGAGGCGAGCTGGCTCGCCGTCCCGGGCCGGGCGGCCGAGTTCTCCCTCCCGCACGCGGCCCCGCTGAACGACCTCCTCGACGCGATCCTGGCCGCCGGCCGCGTGACGGTCTGCACCCAGTGCGCCGCCCGCCGCGACCTCACCGAGGCCGACCTCATCAAGGGCGCCCGCATCGCCGGCGCCCCCACCTTCGTCGAAGAGGCCACCACCCCGGGCACCCAGGCCCTCGTCTACTGACCACGATCGCCCCACGTCCCCAGGGCGCCGAAAAGCCCCCGCCCCGCGCCGAGCGCGGACCGGGGGCACACGGGGTCGGACTACTTCTTGCCCTGGTTCTTGACGGCCTCGATGGCGGCCTTGGCGGCCTCCGGGTCGAGGTACTCGCCGCCGGACTTGCGGGGGGTGAAGTCGTCGTTGAGCTCGTAGACCAGCGGGATGCCGGTGGGGATGTTCAGGCCGGCGATGGTCTGGTCGTCGATGCCGTCGAGGTGCTTGACCAAGGCGCGCAGCGAGTTGCCGTGCGCGGCGACCAGGACCGTGCGGCCCGCGGCGAGGTCGGGGACGATGGAGTCGTACCAGTACGGCAGCATGCGGTGCACGACGTCGGCCAGGCACTCGGTGCGCGGCAGCAGCTCCGGGGGCAGGTCGGCGTAGCGCCGGTCGCCCGCCTGGGAGTAGGGGTCGCCGTCGGCGATGGGCGGCGGCGGGGTGTCGTAGGAGCGGCGCCACACCATGAACTGCTCTTCGCCGTACTCCTCGCGCGTCTGCGCCTTGTTCTTGCCCTGCAGCGCCCCGTAGTGGCGCTCGTTGAGCCGCCAGGAGCGGTGCACCGGCAGCCAGTGCAGGTCGGCCGCGTCGAGCGCGATGTTCGCGGTGCGGATGGCGCGCCGCAGCACCGAGGTGTGCACGATGTCGGGTCGCAGGTCGGCGCCCTTCAGCAGCTCACCGCCCCTGCGCGCCTCGTTCTCGCCGGTCGCGGAGAGGTCGACGTCGACCCAGCCGGTGAACAGACCCTCGGCGTTCCAGACGCTCTCGCCGTGTCGCAGTAGAACCAGTGTCCCCATGGGGGTCAGCCTAGCGAGTCGCGTTCGCCGCCGGGAGGCGGGGCGGGCAGTGGTCTATTCCAATCAGGTGGGCGAGGTCCGGTCGGCCGGGGAGGGTCGCGGGTGCGGCCGCCGGACGTCCTCTGGCGGCCTGCTGCCCGGCAGCGATCTGCGGCTCGGCGGTGGCCTGCGCTCGGCGGCGGCGTCCGCGTCGCCCTGCGTCGCCGTCGACCCCCGGCGGCCGCTGGGCCGACACCACCGCACCCGCCGGGGGTCGACGGGCGGGCGACCGTACCGTTCGGGGCGGCGAGAGCATCGAGCCCTGATCGCCCCGCCCGTGCTCCCGGTCAGGCGGGGCCAGGGGGAGCGCCGGGCCCCGGTGGGGCGCCCGCTCGTGTCTCCCGGTCAGGCGGGGTCAGATGGAACCCCGCTCCCTCGCGGCCCCGCTCCCTCACGGTCGCGGTGCCGGTCATGCGGAGTCGGCGGGGGCGCGGTCGGCGTCCTCCACCAGGTGGCGGAACGCCTCCAGGTTGCGCAGGCTGTGCCCGGAGCGCTCGCGCCACGCCCACTCGCGGCGGATCGACGACGCGAACCCGCGCTCCAGCGCCGCGTTGAAGTTGTCGTCCGAGTAGCTGAGCGCGCACCCCAGCAGCCGGTCGACCTCCTCGGGGGTGACCCCGCCCAGCGGCAGCCGGCCCGTCAGGTAGACGTCGCCGACCTCGTCGGCGCAGAACGCCAGCCCGTACATGGACTGGTTGCGCTGCATCAGCCACCGGTAGAAGTCGGCGTGGTTCTCGTCGGGCCGACGGCAGAAGAACGTCGTCACCAGCAGGCTGTGCCCGCCCACCTCCAGCCAGACCAGCGTCTTGAGCTTGCGCCGCCCCGGCAGGGTGACGAGGAACGCCCCGGGGCGGGGCCGCTCGACCTCCACCCCGGCCTCGGCGACGGCGGCCTCGATCGCGGCGGTGGCGTCGGCGTGCGCGCTGTCCGACATGTGCGTGACCCCTTCCAGCGGTTGCGGGCGCCCGTTACTCACTGGCACGCGGCCAGTTGCAGGGGCGTCCCGGTGAGCGTCCCACGGTAGACGTCCAGCAGGCCGTCCACGGTGGCGTCCCAGCTCAGCCCGGCCGCGTGGCCGACGGCCGCCGCCCCCAGGGTGTCGCGCCACGCGGGTTCGGCGATCATCCGGTGCAGCACCCGCGCGTAGTCGGCCGGGTCGTGGCCGTCCACGAGCACTCCGGACACGCCGTCGCGCACGGCCGTGGGCAGGCCGCCGACCCGGGCGGCCACCACCGGGGTGCCGCACGCCGCCGACTCCACGGCCACCAGGCCGAACGACTCCGAGTACGAGGGGACCACGGTGGCGGTCGCCGCCCGGTACACGTCGGCGAGGTCACGCCGCGAGCGCGGCGGCTCCATGCGCACCACGTCGGCCACCCCCAGCGAGTGGGCGAGTTCGGTCAGTCGGCGCGGCTCGGCCAGGTCGGCCCCCGACAGGCCGCCGACGATGGCCACCACGAGCCGGCGCCGCAGCGACGGGTCGCGCTCCAGCAGCTCCGCCGCCGCGCGCACCAGCACGTCGGGCGCCTTGAGGCGCTGCACGCGGCCGACGAACAGCAGCAGCTCGGCGTCCTCCGGCAGCCCGATGCGGCGCAGCGCGGCCCGGCGCGGCCCCGGCGCGAACACGTCGAGGTCGACCCCGGGCGGCACCGTGCTCACCCGGCCCGGGTCGGCGCCGTAGTGCTCGCGGAGCTGCCCGGCCTCCACGGGGGTGTTGGCGACGAGGTGGTCGGCGTGCGCGACGAGGTGGTCCTCGCCGCGCACCCGCGCCTCGGGTTCGGGGGTGTCGCCCTGGGCGAGCGCGGCGTTCTTCACCCGCGCCAGGGTGTGCATCGACTGCACGAGCGGGACGCCCCAGCGCTGGGCGGCGGCCAGGCCGGCGCGCCCCGAGAGCCAGTAGTGCCCGTGGACGAGGTCGTAGTGGCCGGCGTCGTTGCGCGCCTCGGTCTGCAGCACGCCGAAGACGAACGGGCACAGGTACCGGGCGAGGGCGTGCTTGTCGAGGGCGCCGAACGGCCCGGCCGGGATGTGCCGGACGGTCACCCCGGGCGCCAGCTCCACAACGGGCGGCTGGTCGGGGCGGGTGGCGCGGGTGAACACGTCGGAGGCGACCCCGCGCGCCGCCAGGCGCGTGGCGACCTCGACGGCGTAGACGTTCAGCCCGCCGGCGTCGCCGGTGCCCGGCTGGTCCAGCGGTGAGGTGTGCAGGCTGATGGAGGCGATCCGGCGGGGCGGGGCGCCGCCCCCATTGCCCATCGAGGGCGCGGTTCCGCTGGCCACCACTGCGTCGTCCCCTTCCCGGTGCGCGTCCGCGCGACCGCTCACCCGGCCCGGCACCATCCGGGACAACAGCGGCGGCAGCGCACGGTGTTCCCATAATGGACGCGGTGTAGGCGCCGGGGTGCGGGCGGGGTGGCGAATCGGGGCAGCAGCGATCCGCCGCCCCCTGCACCGCCGGGGCCGCCGACCGCGCCGGCGCCCCGAAGCGAGACCGATGCCACACGGCCCCGTCGGTGGTGGGTGGGTGAGCCCCGCGCCGCCCCCGCCGAGCGGTGCCTGCCCGTCACCCGCCCGGCGCGGCTCGCGGCCGACCGGATGGCCGACGGCCGGTGGCCGCGCTGCCGGGCGGGCCGGGCGACCGGCGGTCCCCCATCGGGTGAGGACGGGGCGTCGGGGGGGCCGTCAGTCGGCGGCTGCGCCGGTCCAGTCCTTGTTGAGGAAGTCGACGGACTCCGGGACGGTTGGCCGCTGTGCGTCGAAGTCGCGGCCGCCCTTTCGGAGGCCTGGGCGCTCTCGACCGGGCCGTTGGTGGTGGGGTCGGTGAAAGGCACCGGCGGTCCGCACATCGGGCGAGGCCGCGCCGGGCCGTCGGTGGTCCGCGCATCAGGTGGGGGCGGGGTGTCGGTGGCCGCGCCGGTCGAGCCCTCGGTGGGGAAGTCGTCGGATTCCGGAGAGGTGGGCCGCTGTGCGTCGAAGTCGCGGCCGCCTTTTCGGGGGTCTGGGCGCTCACGGCCGGGCCGCCGGTGGTCCGCCTGTCGGGCGGGGTTATGCCGGGCCGTCGGTGGTCCGCGCATCGGGCGAGGGCGGGGTGTCGGTGGCCGGGTCAGTCGGCGGCGGCGCCGGTCCAGCCTTCGGTGAGGAAGTCGACGGACTCCGGGAAGGTGGGGCGCCAGGCGCCGAAGTCGTGTCCGCCTTCGGGGAAGTGGGTCTCGACCGTCATGTCGCGCTCGCGCAGCAGGGCGGCGAACCGCCCGGCCTCGCCGTGGATGCTGCCCGTCTGCAGCGGGGTGTGGTCGTCGCGCCCCTCGATGAGCAGGAACCGGATGTCGCGCACCTCGGGGTCGTCGAGGAGCTGGTCGGGCGCGTGCGGGTCGGGGTCGTCGCCGAACGTCCCGCTGGGGTCGTCCACCTTGAAGTACCCCGCCCAGCTCACGGCCTGCGAGTACAGCTCCGGGTGGCGCAGCGGGAGCGCCGCCGCTCCGTAGCCGCCCATGGAGAACCCGCCGAGCGCGCGCAGCGACCGCGGCCGCCGGTGCTCGCCCTCGACCGCCTCGACCGCCTTCTCCGTGACGAAGGTCTCGATGGCGAAATCGCCGTCGGCGGCGTCGCCCCACTCGGTGTCGGTGCCGCCGACCTCCTGCCCCCACGGGGCCGCGATGACGAACTCCACCCCGCTGCGGCACATCTGCTCGTCCATGAGCCGGCCGATGTCGGCGTCCTTGAGCGTGAGGTGCGTGGTCGTGGACCCGTGCAGCAGGTAGAGCACCGGCAGGTCGGCGCGGTCGGCGCCCGGCGGGCGGCGCACCCAGATGGGGCGGCCGGGGTCGGGGGCGCCGGGGTCGGGCACGTGGACGATCTCGTCGGTCCCGGCCTCGTCGCACACCGCGACCTCGCCCGGCCGGGCCTCGACGCCCGCCCCGCCGGCGCGCTGCGCGGCGGGCGCGCCGGCGCCGCCGACGGCGGAGGCGGCGCCCGCTGTGGCCGCCGACGGGGACGGCTCACCCTGGGCGGTGGCGAGCAGGCCCGCCGTCGCCACGACGAGTGAGGACGCCACGAGGACCGAGGTCCTGCGCGAGAGAGTGGTGAACACCGGATTCCTAAAGGTCAGGACGGCTGGTGCCGGGCCCGGCGGCGGCGCGTTCGAACGCCGCGAACGCCTGCGCGTCGAAGAGCACGAACCGGACCTCACCCACTGTAGTCGAGGATTCCCGGACGGCTCGCACCGCGACCTGGGCGGCGTGCTCCAGTGGCCACCGGTAGACGCCGGTGGACACCGCCGGGAACGCGACACTGCGGGCGCCCAGTCCCCCGGCGACGCGCAGGGACTCCGTGTAGCAGGAGGCGAGCAGCGGTGTCCGGTCCTCCCGCTCGCTGTAGACCGGACCGACCGTGTGGATCACCCAGCGCGCGGGCAGGTCCCCGGCGGTCGTGGCGACGGCGTGCCCGGTGGGCAGCCCGCCGCCGAGGTGCCCCGCGCGCAGCTCCCGGCAGGCGGCGAGGATCGCCGGGCCGCCCCGGCGGTGGATCGCGCCGTCCACGCCCCCGCCGCCGAGCAGGGTCGAGTTGGCGGCGTTGACCACCGCGTCGACGTGTTGGCGGGTGATGTCGCCCTGGACGAGCCGTACCTCCATGCCGTGCCCTTCTCCTCTCCTACTCTCGTCTGCTCCTGCTCCTGCTCCTGCTCCTGCTCCTGCTCCTGGGCCGCCGTGCCCGGCCCTCGGACCCCTGCCGTCGGCCTCCGGCCCTCGGCCAACCCCTGCCCCCGGCCCTCTGCCTGCCTGCCCCTGCCTCCCGACCCCGGCCGCCCCGGCTTCGCTACCGGTCGGTAATGTGCGGTCATGGCATCGCCACCGCCCCCCGCCGCCTTCTACCTGACCGCCGGACCCGGGCGCTACCTCCCGACCGCGGCCGCGCAGAGCCCCTGGGGGCCCGATACCCAGCACGGCGGCCCGCCCACCGCGCTCCTCGCCGCCGCGATCACCGACCACGTCGCCGACCCCGGGCTGCGCCTCGGCCGCGTGTCGGTCGACTTCCTCGGCCCCATCCCGCTCGCCGAGGGCGAGGTCCGCGTGCGCACGCTGCGCCCCGGCCGCCGCATCCGCCTGGTCGAGGCCGAGTTGCGCTGCGCCGACACCCCCGTGGTCGTGGCCCGCGCCTGGCTCCTCGCCGTGCGCCCCGGCGGCCCGGCCACCCCGCCGCACGCCGCCGCGCCCCCGCTGCCCCCGCCGGGCGCCCCCGAGGGGCTCGGCGCCTTCATGGACGCCTTCGGCTACGGCCGCGCCCACGAGTGGCGGCCCACCGCCCCCGCCGGGGACGGCCCCCTGCCGCCGGCGGTGTGGGCGCGGCCGCGCGTCCCGCTCGTGGCCGGCCGGCCCACCTCGGGCGTCGAGCGGCTGCTCACCGTCGCCGACTCCGCCAACGGGGTGAGCCTGCGGCTGCCGCCGACCGAGTGGCTGTCCGTCCCGCCCGGCCTGACCGTCACCGTGCTCCGCGAGCCGGCGGGGGAGTGGGTGCACCTCCGCGCCCGCACCCACCTCTCCGGCGACGGCACCGGGCTGTGCGAGGGCGAGCTGGCCGACGCCGACGGGCTCGCCGCGACGGTCTCCCAGCCGCTGCTCGTGGCCCCCCGGGGCTGATCCGCCCGGCATCGGCCCGGAACCCCTGCGGCGCCGTGGCCAGCACTCTCTAACCCGGGGGTGCGACGCGCCGTAGTACTACCGCGAGTAGACTCGAAGCATGAATCGGCTCGGCGACCTCGAACGCGCGGTGATGGATGTACTGTGGCAACGGAACGAGCCGCTGACGGTTCGTGAGGTCGGACGCGCTCTCGCCGATCGCGACCTCGCCCACACGACCGTCATGACGGTGCTCGATCGACTCGCCAAGAAGGGGGTCGTGGCACGGGCTCGCGAGGGGCGGGCATGGCGCTACCGCCCGGCCGCCAGCCGGGAGAACTACGTCTCCGAACTCATGTTCGACGCCCTCGGCCAGACCGGTGACCGCGACGCCGCTCTGGCGGCTTTCGTTCGTTCGATGAGCGGGAACGAAGCCGAAGCGCTTCGCCGCGCCCTCGCGGAAATCGACGAGCCAAGGACGTAGCCGTATGGTCAGTGCCGCTCTGCTCACGACGATCGCGGTCGGCTGCTGCATCGCGGCGGCGCGGCTCCGCAGGGCCGAGTGGCCGGTCCGCGGCCCCTACGTCGCCGTCATCGCCTGGCAGGCCCTCGGCCTCGCCTGGGGCATCTCCACGATCGGGGCCCTGCTCGCCTTCGGGCTGGCGCCCTACGGGCAGGGCGTGTTCGGCGGGCTGATCGCCCTCGCCGGCGACGCGCTCTCCCACGACCTCTACCTGTCCGAACTCGCCGGGACCCCGTTCGGGGCCTCCCAGGTGGCGGCGGTCGTCCTCGCGTTCGGCCTGACCCTCGTGCTGTTCTGCGGCCTGGTCGCCTCCTTCGTGCAGGTGGTCCGGGTGCGCCGGCGCCACCACGACCTGCTGGAGCTGGTCAGCCGGGCCGACCCCGAGGTCCCCGGCGCGCGCATCCTCGACCACCCGGCCGCCGCGGCGTACTGCCTGCCGGGCGTGCTGCGCTCGCAGGTCGTCATCAGCGCGGGCGCGCTGGAGGTCCTCGACAGCAGCGAACTCGCCGCCGTCATCGCCCACGAGCACGCCCACCTGCGCCAGCGGCACGACCTCGTGCTGCTGCCGTTCTCGTCGCTCAAGCGCGCGTTCCCGCGCGTGCGCGTGGTCGAGACCTACTACAGCGCGGTCGCCCTGCTCATCGAGATGTGCGCCGACGACCAGGCGCGCCGCGAGCGCTCCGCCAAGGAGCTGGCCATGGCGCTGCTGCGGTTCGGCACCAAGGGCTCGGCGGCGGTCCCGGCGGGCGCGCTGGCCGTCACCGCCGGCGACCAGCCCGATGTGGTCACCCGGGTGTCGCGGCTGCTCAACCCGGCCGAGGCGCTGTCGCGGCCGGCGGCGGCGGGCGTCCTGCTGGCCGCCCTCACCCTGATGTCGACCACCCTGGCGCTCTGGCACCTGCCGATGTGATCCGGTCCGCGCGGGGCACGTTTCGCGCTGGCCGCCCGTTTACCCTGGGAGCGTCGGCGGCCACCACCGCCGGCCGACCGTCCGTCACACCAAGGTTCGGAGCGTCCCCGTGGCCGGTATGTCGTTCATGTGGCTCGTGTACCAGATCATCTACATCGCGATCTTCGTCACGTCCCTGTTCGCGCTGATCGAGGCCCTGCGCACCCCGGCACCGGCCTACGAGGCCATGGACAAGCAGACCAAGAAGCTGTGGGTGATCCTGCTCGGTGTCGGCACCCTGATCTCACTCCTGGCCGTCGTCTCCGGCTCCGGCATGCTGACCTTCCTGGCGCTCATCGCCGCCCTGGTCTTCATCGTCGACGTCCGCCCCGCCGTCCGCGGCGCGGGCCGCTCCGACGGCCCCTACGGCCGCTGGTAGCCCCGCCCCCGTCCCGGCGCCGGCCGCCGGGCGGCGCGGCCCCGGCACCACCCCGCTGAACCGGCGCACCTGCGCCAGCAGCGCGCCCGGGGCCCGCGCCAGCAGCGGCACCGCGTCGACCCGGGCCTGCTCCGCCCCGTCGAGGCGGCGCACCGCCGCCTCCCCGTCCGCCCGCACCAGCAGCACCGGCCCCACCCGCACCACCGCGTCGCCGGCCGCCTCGACCGCCGCCACCAGCTCCGCCGCGGCGTCCGACCGGCCCGCGAGCGGGCCCTCCGCCGGCCGGTGCTCGGCCCGGTCGCGCAGCGCGACCGCGATCTCCGCCAGCAGCGCCGCCACCTCGGCGTCCCCGGCGGCCGCCACCGGCGCCGCGTGCAGCCGGCGGAACCACGGGTCGCGCTCGGCGGGCAGCCGCGCCGCCACCTCCAGCCCGAACGCCGCCAGCAGGCCGTCGACGGCCTCCTCCACCCGGGGCGCGGCCCCCGGCTCGGCGACCGCCACCCGCACCTCCACCCCGGGGTGCGGGCCGTCGCCGGCCGCGCGCCGCAGCCGCGCGACGGCGGCCTCGACCGCGTCGTGGTACGCCGGGTCGTGGGTGTAGAACGAGTGGCCCAGCGGCGGGGGCGGCAGCGCCTCCCCCTTGCGCACCCCGTAGGACTCGGGGTCGGGCAGCGGCTCGGCGTAGCCCACGGTGCCGTCGCCGGCCCGGATCGGCCCGCCGATGGCGTCCGTCGCCCGCCACAGGTTCCGCCACCCCGCCACGCGCTCGCGCACGTCGGCCAGCGCCGCCGGCCCGAAGTAGGCGGGGAAGTAGCGGGCGTAGAGGCGGTACAGCGGCGACCCGTGGGTGATCAGGGCGACCGCCGGCCGGCACCGCGCCGGAAGCTGCCACACCGAGGCCGCCGCGAGGACCGACCCCTGGGAGTGCCCCGACAGCACCACCCCGGTGCCGTCGTCGGTCATGCCCGCGATGCGCGCCACGAGCTGCGGCACCGCCCGCTCCGCGTAGGACGGCGGCGCCAGCGGGTGCGCCACGCGCGGCCAGAACGTGCCGATGTCCCACAGCACCCCCACGCCCTGCCGGGTGGGCCGGTCGCGGTAGGCGCTGCGGCCCAGCAGCATCAGGCCGACGAGGAACAGCCCGCCGAGGAAGGACCCCACTGTCACCATGGCGGTGACCGCGTCCTGCACGGCGTCGACCGACCGGCCGGCCACCGCCGCCGGGTGCGCCGCCTGCCCCGACGCCGTCCCGTCGCCCGCGGGCCCCGCCGTGAGCCGGCCGGTCAGCACCGCGTACGCCACCAGCCCCACCAGCGCGACGGCGGGCAGCAGGAACGCCACCAGGCACGCCGGCAGCAGCTCGGTCATGCCGCCCAGCGCCCGCGCGCGGGCGATGTCGCGGGTGCGGCGCTCCCCGCGGCCGCGCCGGTAGGCCGCCGCGACCGCACCGGTCAGCCGGTCGGTGCGCGCCCGCAGGACCGCCGCCAGGGCGCCGGCCACCACCAGCGCGATCACCGCCTCCATCGTGAACGCGAGCTGCAGCCAGGCGTAGGCGCTCGGCGGCTGGAGCCGCAGGCACCCGGTGTCCTCGGCGCCCGGGTAGTAGCAGCCGCCCAGCCAGCCCGCCGCCTGGAACACCACCGCGGCCGAGAACACCCCGCCCAGCAGCGCCCCGAAGACCGCCGTCACCGGGCCCGCCATGCCGCGCGCGGCGGTGTCGCGGTGCGCCGGCGCCCCCCGGTACAGCACCGCGGCGGCGGCCAGCAGCAGCACGCCCAGCACGCACTGCGCGGCGAACAGCGCGTTCAGCCCGGCCGCGTAGCCGGGCAGCCGCCCGGCCGCGCTCCACTCCGGGCGCGGCCACACGGCGTACACCGCCGACGCCGCCAGCAGCACCAGGGCGGCGTCGCGCAGCAGCGCGCACCCCCGGTCGGCCCACCGGTTCCACCGGGGGTCGGTGCCCGGGATCAGCACGCCGACCGTGCTCAGCAGCAGCGTGCCGCCCAGCGCCGCCGCGAGGACCGCGCCCGCCGTGCCGCGCGGTCCCGCGCCGTCGTACTCCAGAGCGGGGGTGAGCAGCAGCGCCGCCACCGCGCCCGCGGCCACCCCGATGTGCGCCGACCGCAGCCGCGCCATGGTCTCGCTGTTGCGCCAGAACCCCGGGTCGCTCAGCGGGGCGGCGGAGTCGGGGATGGGCGCGTGGGTCTGCGGGGTGACCTCGTAGACGCTGCCGGTGCGCCGCGACAGCCGCCACAGCACCCCGGCCACGGCCAGCGGCAGCAGCGCCCCGGCCGCCAGCGCCCGGCCCGGTTCGGCCAGCGGCGCCCCCGGCGCCGACAGGAACCCCAGCAGGGGGCGGAGTTCGGCGCACCGCGCGCCGTAGCCGCCGCACTGCCAGGCGACGAGGTCCATGCCCACGCCCGCCGCCGCCAGCACCAGCAGCGCGGTCAGGCTGAGCGCCAGCAGCCGCACCGCCCCGCCGTAGACCAGGTCGGCCGCCCGGAGCAGCGGCGAGCGGTGCGGACCCAGGCGGCCCGGCCGCATCCAGTACGCGATGTTGACCAGCATGAACGGCAGCAGCAGCAGCCACAGGGCCCGCGACGACCGCCCCGAGGTCAGGTTGCCCCAGGCGAAGATCTCGCGCGGCACCCCCGGGACGCACTCGGTGTCGCGGCGCCGCCGCCACCGGAAGAAGCCGGCCAGGGCGTCGCCGGACACCCGCATGGCCGGTTCGACGTCGAGCAGCTCCTCGGCCTGGCCCCCGCTGACCCCATGGACCCGAAGTTCGACCACGCGCTCGTCCGGCATGATCGGCATTGTCGCACGCCGACACGGACCGTAGTCCGGCGCTGACCGACCGGTCCCGGCCATCCGGCGGGGGTCACTCCACGAGCGACGGGTCCTCCACGTCCCAGGTGTTGCAGGCGCCGGGCTCCTGCCGGTCCAGGCCGTGGCGCATCCACCGCGTGCTGTTGTCCGCCGACCCGTGCGTGCGCTCGTCCTCCGGGCCGCCCTCGCGGTCGGCGGTCGCCGCCGCGTCGGCCAGCACCGCGTCGATGTCGCCGTCCTCCAGCGGGTAGCTCACCCGGACCGACCCCAGGAACACCCCGGCCAGGCAGTTGGCCTGGAGTTCGCTGCGGCGGGTCCACGCGTTCTGGTCGGTGCGGTCGGCCTCCAGCCGCCGCTGCTCGTGGTAGTACTCCAGCAGCCCGGACTCGCCCTGCACGTGGTGGGCGTACTCGTGGGCCAGCAGCGACGCGTACACGGCGCTGTCCTCGGCCCCGTTCCACTTCTCCACCACGTCGCTGGTGCCGATGTAGACGCTGGTGTCGGCCCGGCAGTAGAACGCCCCGGCCGCCGACGGGTAGTCGCGGCACGGCGAGCGCCCCGGATCGCTCCAGAACACCCGCTCCGGCGGGCGGAACGGGATGCCGGCCCGCTCGAACTGGGTCGTCCACGCGTCGTCCAGGCAGTCGGAGACCGCGTGCAGGAACACCTCCATGGACGACGGGTCGCGCACGTCCAGTTCGGGCGCCGGGCACGGCAGCGGCGCCAGCCGCCCGGTCCCGTACAGCGGGTTGTCGACCAGCGCGGACTCGCCCGTGGGGCGGTGCGCGTCGGCGGCCAGGCCGCCCGTCGGGCCCGGCGACGGCGACGCCTCCGGCGCCGCGCCGCCCCCGGGCGGGTCGTCCCCGACCGCCGTCCAGGTGACCGCCGCCAGCGCCAGGACGAGCGCCGCCAGCGCCGCGTACAGGCCCACGCGGCGGTCGACCCCCCGCCCCGGGGGGCTCGGGGGGCCCGCAGCGGACCCCAGCAGCCGTGGACTCACCGCCGATCCCCTATCCGGCCCGGCGCCGGGCCGCCGTCACTCCACCACGCCCTGGGGCGCCGACCAGGTGTCGCAGGCGGCCGGGTCGCCCCGGTCCATGCCGTGCGCCGTCCACAGCCGCCCGTTGTCGGGCGAGCCGTGGGTGCGGTCGTCGGCCGAGAAGTCGCCCCGCAGTTCCGCGTCCACCAGGATGTGCTCCTCCTCGGCCGCGCCGATCGGGAAGGACGACCGCGCCGCCCCCAGGAACAAGCCGCCCAGGCAGTTCGCCTGGAGTTCGCTGCGCCGCGTCATCCGGTCGCGGTCGCCGCTGTCGGCCTCGCTGCCCCGAGCACCGTGGAAGTACCCCAGGATTCCGGCCTCCCCCTGCACGTGGTGGGCGTACTCGTGGCTGAGCAGGAACGTGTACGCCTCGGGGTGCCGCGATTCGGCGGAGTTGCGCACGATGTCCTCCACGCCCAGGTAGAGCCCCTTGTTGGCGCGGCAGTAGAACGCCGCCGTGCCCGGGGTCGGGTAGGTCCCGCACGGGCTGCGGCCCGCCGCGTACCAGTACACCCGCTCGGGCTCCTCGAACTCCATTCCGGTCCCCGAGAACTGCTCCGCCCAGGCGGCGTCGAGGCAGTCCGTCATCTCGTGCAGGAAGTGCTCCATCGACGCCTTGTCGTCGGGGTCGAGCCGCGGCGCCTCACAGGTGACCTCCGCCATCGCCCCCGTGGCGTACAGCGGGTTGTCGGTCAGCACCTCCGGCCCCGCTCCGGCGTCGGCGTCGGTCGGCGCGGCGGCGGGCACCGCCTCGGGCGCGGCGGCCACGGCGCCCGAGTGCGCGGGCGGCGCGAACAGGGCGGAGAACCCCAGGAACGCCGACAGCCCCAGCGCCGCCAGCCCGGTCACCAGCACCACCGAGACGCCCACGCCGAGCCGCTGCCGCGGCCGCCGCGCGTAGGCGGGCGGAGCGTAGCGGGCGCGGCCCCGGGGCCGCCCCGGCGCGCCGCCACCGCCGATCCTGCGTTCGGCCATCGCGCCGAACCACCTCCTCCGTCGGTACCGCCGGGCCGCCCCCGGCGCCCCGACCTCAACGATTATGGCGGTATGGGGGGACGTGCGCGGGTCCGGGACGCCCTCGTCGGCCCGGCGGGTCCGGCCCGCCGCCCCGCCCGCTCCCGCCCGCCCGGCCGCGCAGGTCGCGCGCCCCGCCCGGGGCCCCGCCCGGACGACCGGCACGACCGGCGAGCGGATAGGCTTCCACGCCATGTGGTGGGTTGGACTTCCCCGGCGCCGCGCCGCCGTCGCGGCCGCCGTCGTGCTGTCCGCCGCCCTCTCCGCGGCCCCCGCCGCGGCCGGAACCGGCCAGGTCCCGGCGGCCGACCCCTCACCCACCCCCGAGACCCACTCCACCCTCCCCGGCGACGGCGGCGACGACGGCATCGCCAACGCGGTGCTCATCGAACTCGACGACCGCGGCGTCCTGCACGTCCAGGAGACCCTCACGTTCGGCGGCGGCGCCCCCGACACGTTCACCCGCACCTTCACCGTCCGCGAGCCCTACGACACCGCGCACGACCGCGTCTACGAGGTCTCCGCGATCACCGCCCGCGACCCCGACGGCGCCGAGGTCGCCACCTCCACCGCCGACCACGGCGCCACCCTGGACGTCGGCATCACACCCGGCGACGCCACCACCGTGCTCCTGGAGTACGAGGTGCGCGGCGCCATGGACACCGTCGGCTCCAGTGTCGAACTCGACTGGGACGTCGTCGCCGGCTACAGCGCGCCCGTCGCCGAGACCACCGTCGTGGTCGACGCGGGCGTGCCCCCGCAGGCGCTGTCGTGCACCGCCGGCGCCCCCCGCAGCTCCCTGTACTGCACGTCGTCCGACATGGGCGGCCACCAGGCGCTGCTCGCCCGCTTCCTGCAGAACGACATGGCCGTCGGCGACCGGCTCGGCATCGTCGTCGGCTACCCCGCCGGCACCGCGCCCGGCGACCCCGTCCTCGACCGCACCTGGTCGCTCACCTCGGCCTTCGCCATCACCCCCGCGACCACCGCGGTGTTCGGGCTGGTCCTCGCCGTGCTCATCGGCGGCCTCATCGCCCTCATCCGCATCCGCGGCCGCGACGAGCGCGCCCTGCGCACCCAGGCCACCTTCGGCGACAGCGCCCCGCTCACCCCCGGCGGCGGCCCCGGCGCCCTCCGGTTCCGCCCGCCCGACGGCGTCCACCCCGGCCAGATCGGCACCCTCATCGACGAGCAGGCCGACGTGGTCGACATCACGGCCACCGTGGTCGACCTCGCCGTGCGCGGGCACCTGACCATCCGCGAACTCCCGCACGCCGGCTACTCCGCCATCGACTGGCGGCTCGACAAGTGCCCGGGCCCCGTCGACGACGAACTGCTGCCCTACGAGCGGATGCTCCTCGACGCCCTCTTCCACAGCTGGCACCAGGTCAAGCTCTCCGAACTCGGCCGCAGCGACTTCCCCACGCGGCTGTCCGAGGTCCGCGACGAGCTGTACCGCGACATGGTCCGGCTCAAGTGGTTCGCCAACCGCCCCAACGTGGAGCGCAACCGGTGGGCCAGCGCCGGCATCGCCCTCACCGTGGCCGGGGTGGTGCTCACCGTGGTCCTGGCCGTGTTCACCCAGGCCGCGTTCACCGGCCTCGCGGTCGTCATCGCCGGCGCAGCGGTCACCGTCGGCGCCCAGTACGTGCCCGCCAAGACCCGGCAGGGCAGCGTCGTGTTCGCCCACACCCTCGGCTTCCGCGCCTACCTGCTCGGCGCCGACGCCGAGCACGTCCCGCAGGGCCACCGGGTGCACCTGTTCTCCCGGTACCTGCCCTACGCGATCATCTTCGACAACGTCGACCGGTGGGCCGCCATCCTCTCCACGGCCGGCCGCGACGAACTCGACGAGCACAGCCTGCCCTGGTACGTGGGGCCCGACGACTGGCGGCTGGAGGACTTCACCGACTCCATCACCGCCTTCACGCTGACGCTGACCGGCGTCATCTCCAACACCCGCCAGTTCCGCGCCCTCGACTGACACAAGGGCGCACCAGCGCAAAGGAGGGGCGGCCATGCGGGCGGTCCTGCAACGGGTCTCCCGGGCCGCGGTGACCGTCGACGGCACGACCGTCGGCGCCATCACCGGCCCCGGCCTGCTCGCGCTCGTCGGCGCCACCCACGGCGACACCGAGGCGCACGCCCGCCGGCTCGCCGAGAAGGTCTGGCGGCTGCGCGTGCTCGACGGCGAGAAGTCCTGCGCCGACCTCGGGGCGCCCCTGCTCGTCGTCAGCCAGTTCACGCTCTACGGCGACGCCCGCAAGGGCCGCCGCCCCACCTGGCAGGCGGCCGCCCCGGGGCCCGTCGCCGAGCCGCTGGTCGACACCGTGGTCGCGGAACTGCGGGCCCTCGGCGCGCACGTCGAGACCGGCGTGTTCGGCGCCATGATGTCGGTCGAACTGGTCAACGAGGGACCGTTCACGGTCCTCGTGGAGGTGTGAGGGCCGCCCCGGCCGGGTCCGGGCCGGGGCGGCCGCGCCCTACTCGGCGGCGCCGGGCTCGAACTTGTAGCCCAGCCCCCGCACGGTGACGATGTACTGGGGGTTGCCGGGGTCGCTCTCGATCTTGGCGCGCAGCCGCTTGACGTGCACGTCGAGCGTCTTGGTGTCGCCCACGTAGTCGGCGCCCCACACGCGGTCGATGAGCTGCATCCGGGTCAGCACCCGGCCGGCGTTGCGCAGCAGCACCTCCAGCAGCTCGAACTCCTTGAGCGGGAGCTGGATGTTGTCGCCGCGCACCGTCACGACGTGGCGCTCGACGTCCATCCGCACCGGGCCCGCCTCCAGGGCGGTGGGCAGCAGGGTCTCGTCCTCGCCCCGGCGGCGCAGCACCGCCCGGATGCGGGCGACCAGCTCGCGGGAGGAGAAGGGCTTGGTCACGTAGTCGTCGGCGCCCAGCTCCAGGCCGACGACCTTGTCGATCTCGCTGTCCTTGGCGGTGAGCATGATCACGGGGACGTTGGACTTCTGCCGCAGCGTCCGGCAGACCTCGGTACCGGGCAGACCGGGCAGCATCAGGTCGAGCAGCACGAGGTCGGCCCCGGTGCGGTCGAAGGTTTCGAGGGCCACCGTCCCGGTCGGCGCCACGGCGACCTCGAACCCCTCCTTGCGCAGCATGTACGACAGGGCATCGCTGTAGGATTCCTCGTCCTCGACGACGAGTACGCGCGTCACAGTGCCGCCTCCCGATCAGTGTTCTCACCGGGGCGCGGTCGCTCCCGGATCTCCGGCCGGGGCAGACGCAATGTGAACGTCGACCCCGAGCCCTCCTTGCTCCACACGGTCACTTCCCCCCGGTGGTGGGTCATGATGTGCTTCACGATCGCCAGGCCGAGGCCGGTGCCTCCGGTCGCCCGGCTCCGAGCGGCGTCCACACGGTAGAACCGCTCGAAGATGCGTTCCAGGTCCTGCGGCGGGATGCCGATGCCCTGGTCGGCGATGCTGATCTCCACCGCCTTGTCCGTGACCTCCACCGACACCGCCACCCGGGTGCGCTCGGGGCTGTAGGCCACGGCGTTGGCCACGAGGTTGCGCATGGCGGTGACCAGCAGGCCCTCGTCGCCCATGACGGCGACGCCCTCGGTGCCGCTGGAGACCAGCTCGATCTCCTTGGCGTCCGCCGCCATGCGCACGGCGTCGAGCGCCTCCTCGACCACGTCGCCCACGGCCACCTTGTCGGGTTCGGCCATGGGCTCGGCGCCCTGGATGCGCGACAGCGTGATGAGGTCCTGGATGACGCTGGTCAGCCGGGCCGCCTCCTGCTGCATGCGGCCGGTGAAGCGGCGCACCGCCTCGGGGTCGTCGCTGGCGTCGGCGACGGTCTCGGCGAGCAGCGACAGCGCGCCGACGGGCGTCTTGAGCTCGTGGCTGATGTTGGCGACGAAGTCGCGGCGCACGGCCTCGACCCGGCGGCGCTCGGTCTGGTCCTCGGCCAGCACCAGCACCAGCCCGGTACCGCCCAGCGGAGCCACCCGCACGGCGAACGACGTGGCGTCGGGGCCGAACTTGCGGACGGCGACCTCGATCTCGGTCTCGCGGATGACGCCGTCGCGGCGGACGTGCCGCGCCAGCGCCAGCAGGTCGCCGATGACCAGCTCCTCGCCGCGCACGATGCCGTAGGCGCGCGCCGCCGAGCTGGCGCGCAGCACCCGGTCGGCCGGGTCGAGGACCACGGCGGAGGAGGGGAGGGCGGCCAGGACCTCGGCGATGCCCGAGGGGAGCTCCGCCGTCGGGGCGGGCTCCTGGGGGCGGCCGCGTCCGGATTCGCTGATCCGGAACGCGAGGCCGGCCGCGACGCCCGTCACGAGTCCGACGAGGCCCGCGAGCGCGGCCAGCAGTTCTCCTTGCACGCCTCGATCGTAAGCGGGCGAAGGACGGCTTTACCCGCCTGACCATGTGTTACAACCGAGGTTCTGCGGAAATTCACCGATGCTTCCGGTTTGATTCAGCTACGACCTGGGACGATGAGGACCATGCGCGATACTTACCACGAGGACCTCGATTCGCTGAGCGATCGCCTGGTCGAGATGACCCGGTTGGCCCGCCACGCGATCGCCCGCGCCACTACCGCGCTGCTCGACGCCGACCTCAACGCGGCACAGGAGGTGATCTCCGGCGACGACGCGCTCAACCGGCTCGACGAGGAGATCGAGGTCAGCGCCTTCGACCTGATGGCCCGCCAGCAGCCGGTGGCCACCGACCTGCGGACCATCATCCAGTCCCTCCACATGGCCGGCGACCTGGAGCGCATGGGCGACCACGCGGTCCACATCGCCAAGATCGCCCGCCGCCGCCACCCCGATTCCGCCATCCCGGCCGAGCTGCGGTCGATCGTGCTGGAGATGGGCCACCAGGCCGAACTCCTCGTCATCAAGGCGGGTGAGGTGGTCAGCAACCGCGACGTCGAGACCGCCCTCGAACTCGACTCCGACGACGACCGCATGGACCGGCTGCGGCGCAAGCTGCTCAAGCGCATCCTCGACCCGGGGTGGTCGCACGGCGTCGAGGCCACCATGGACGTCACTCTCGCCGGCCGGTTCTACGAGCGCTTCGGCGACCACGCGGTGCACGTGGCCGACAACCTGGTGTACATGGTCACCGGTGAGAAGCCGAAGGACTACGAGCCCGAGGTCTGACCCCGGCGGGACGTGGTGAGGATCACGTCCGCGGATTCCGACCGTGCCGAGGGCGGGGTGCCCACCCCGCCCTTCGGCGTGCCCGCGGCGGCCCGGCCGACGGGCGCGGGGGCCCCGGCAGGCCCCGGTGGGAGGGGTGGGGAGGGGTTGTCCGGAACACGCCTGGAGTGGGGTTTCGGTGCGGTCCGGAAGCACCTCCGGTACGCTTTGTCAAGCCCCAAAATGCGCACTGACCTGCGAGGACGTAAACCGAATAGGTACGTTAAGTCACAGATTCGTGGTACCCTTGTGGTAGCGGAAGGGGTACTTGTCACATGACTTTCAAGGTCGGCGACACCGTTGTCTATCCCCATCATGGGGCTGCTCGTATTGAGGCGATCGAGACTCGCACCATTAAGGGCGAGGACAAGACCTACCTCGTCCTGAGGGTCGACAAGGGTGATCTTACGGTACGCGTGCCTGCCGCGAACGCCGAGGACGTCGGCGTTCGCGACGTGGTGGGCCAGGAGGGCCTGGAGCGGGTCTTCGAGGTGCTGCGCGCGCCGCACACCGAGGAGCCCACCAACTGGTCGCGGCGCTACAAGGCGAACCTCGAGAAGCTCGCCTCCGGCGACGTGAACAAGGTGGCCGAGGTCGTCCGAGACCTCTGGCGGCGGGACAAGGAGCGCGGGCTGTCCGCGGGCGAGAAGCGCATGCTCGCCAAGGCGCGGCAGATTCTCGTGAGCGAACTCGCCCTCGCCGAAAAGACCAACGAGGACAAGGCCGAGGCCCTCCTCGACGAGGTCCTCACCAACTAATCGGGAAAGCGCGGAAGCAACCGCATTCATGGTGAAAATGCCACGGGTGGGCGTCGGTACCGACGTCCACCCTTTCATGTCCGGTCGTATTCTTTTTCTCGCGGGCTTGGAATGGCCGGGCGAGACCGGGGTCAGCGGCCATTCCGACGGTGACGTCGCCGCGCACGCCGCGTGCGACGCGCTGTTCTCGGCGTGCGGGCTGGGCGACCTCGGCGCGCAGTTCGGCACCGACGACCCCCGCTGGAAGGGGGCGTCGGGCACGGCGCTGCTGACCGAGGCGGCGGCGCGGGTCCGCGCCGCCGGGTTCGAGATCGGCAACATCGCCGTCCAGATCGTCGGCAACCGCCCCAAGTTCGCCCCGCGCCGGGTCGAGGCCGAGAAGGCCCTGTCGGCCGCCGCGGGCGCCCCGGTGACCGTCGCCGCCACCACAACGGACGGCCTGGGCCTCACCGGCCGCGGCGAGGGCATCGCCGCCATCGCCACGGCCCTCTGCGCCCCCACCGGCGACTGACCCCGCTCGACGCCCGGGGGCACCGCCACGGCCGCTCACGCGGGCGCGGGCGTGCGCGTGGGCGCCCGCCGGGGCGTGGTCGGCGGAGCCGCCCACGTCCGGCCGGGCGAGGGGCGCCTGCGAACCGCCCGCGTCGACCGGCGGCGGTCTCCGCTCGATGCGCTGACGGCCGGTTCGTCCGCAGCGCCGTGACGCGTGGGGACGGGCGTCGGCGTGCTGTCGGTGGGTGGATGACGTCATGGCCGGTGCCGGCGGGCACGGCCGAAGCACGGCGGTGCAGGACCGGTTGTCGCGAAAGCACGAAGTACGCGGGCGATCGGCGGCGGTACGCTGCGCGGTGTCATCGGGTCGGCCCCCAGGGGCCGGCCCTTTCCTCGTGTCCACCGGGTCGTGCAGGCCCGGGTGCCCAGGGGCGCCCGTTCGACCGGGTCGGCGGGAGCCACGGCTCAGGCGTCGGCGGGGGAGTGTTCTCTCGGCGGCCTCCGGATCGGCGAGCGGCCTTTCCCCGACGGCGCCTGTTTTTCGCGGGCCGGAACAGCGGGGCCGGTACAGCGGGGCTCAGGGCAGCGCTCGCAAGCCGGTCTGCGCGATCCATCCTGGTCCGGTTGTTCGAGCCGATCGGCGCGGCGAGCGTGGTTCGGGCCCCACTGGGCTGCGAAGCCGTGGGGCCTGGGGGCAGCGCACAGTGGGGGCGTGGTCGCGCGCCCGGAACGATCCGAGGAGCGCGGCCTAGTCCTCCGGAGGGCGGGGCTGGCTGCGGACGCGGTTGGACGGCGGGTCGGGCGGGGGGAAGCCCATCATGGGGCGGCGGCGCGGCTTGAGCACCATCGCCCGCTTGGCGATCGGCTCCGGGGCCGGGAAGGCCGGACCCGTGGGCGGCGGTGCGTCCGGGGTGATCGGGTGCTGGGGGCCGGTCACCGGGGGGAGCTGGGTCGCGGGCGGCGGACCGGCCGTGTGGGCGGGCGGCGCGGCGGGGAGGACGGGGGTCTCCGCCTCGTCGTTCGTGGGATCGCCGAAGGCGAGGTCGTGCGGGAAGCCCTCGTCGGGTTCGACCGGGGCGGGCGGCGCGGTCGGGGCGTGGCGCGGCCGGGCGGGCGCGGTGGGCCGGACCTCGGCCGCGCGCTTGATCGGGTTCTCCCCGCTGTGGCGGGCGCGCCGGGGAAGGTCGGCGTCCGCCACGGGGACCGACGCGAGCGGCGGGACGCCCGCGCCGGACGGCGCGGAGGGCCGCGCGGAGGGCCGCGCGGCGCCGGACGCGCGGTCGGGGTCCCGGGGGTCCGGGCGGCCGTCCGTGTCGAAGGACCGGGACGGGCGCGTATCGGGGGACTCGTGTGCGGTCGTCGCGGGCGGCGCCGGTCGCGCTGCCGAGGAGGAGTGCCCGGTGGCGTCGGAGGCGGGCGCCGGGCGCTCCTCGAAACCGCCGTGGGCGGCGGCGGCCGAGGAATCGGGGGTCGGACGTTCTTCGGGGGCACCGTGGGCGGTGGCGGCCGAGGTGTCGGGGGCCGAGGCGGTGTCCCGCGAGGCGTCGGCGTCGTCCGCGTCCCGGAACCGCGCGGGGGTCCGGGGGGTGGCGGCATCATCCGATCGGGGACCGGGGGCTCCGGCGGCCGCTGCGGACGCGGCGGGGCCGGTCGCCCCGGGGTTCGGACCGACGGGGTCGGCGGCGGGGTCGGTGGCAGGGGCGGCGGACGCGGACGGGGTGGCGTTGCCCCGTGCCGTGTCGGCCGGGTCCCCGGCCGCCGTGTCCGGAACAGCGGGTGCGGAGGCGGCCTCGGCACCGGCCTCCGTCGTGCCGGGGGTGCGGTCCGCGCCCCGCGTCCGGATGTCGGCGGGGGCGTCGGCGGCCGGGGGTGTGCCGGGCGGCACGGTCCCGAGGCCGGCGTCGGCGTCGGCGTCGGAAGTGGAGACGGCGTCGCCGTCGCGGGCGGCGGGCACGGCGGGCGTGCCAAGGCGGCCCGTTCGGTCGGCACCGTCGCGGGGGGCCGGGAAGCGGCCGGAGGCGGTACCGGCGGCCGCGCGGGCCTCACCCGGGTCCTCCAGGTCGTCCTCGGAGGCGAGGGAGTCCCCCTCGCGCGCGGCGGGGACCGCGTCGGCGGCCGACCGCCGGGCCGCAGCGGGGGAGTCCGTCGGGGCGTCGGCGTCCGCACCGTCCGGAGGGCCGGCGGACGCGGGACCCTCGGAGGCGGGGCCGTCAGGCCCGGCGGCGTGATCGGCGCGGCCGGGAGCGCCGCCGATGGGCCGTTCCTCCGTGGCGTCCGCGCCGGCGGCCCGGTAGCGGGCGACCTCGTCGGGGCGCAGCACGCGGACGCCCTCGTCGGCGTCGCCTTCGCGCGGCCACAGCGGTGCGGGGCCGCGCGACCGCTCGGCCTCGGGCCGCACCGGCTCCGCGCGGAGGCGCGCGGCGCCGCCCGGGCCGGGGGAGCGGCCGGGACGGTCCGCCGGGCCATCGGAGAGATCGGGTGCGTCGGCGGGGTGCCGTCGCTCGTACGCTTCTTCGCCATCACCGTGGGGTTCGGCGGGGCGGTGGACGCGGTCGTACGCGTCGTCGGCAGCGCCATCACCGGGGTGGCGGTGAGCGTCACCGGGACCGTCGGGCGCGTCTGCGGGAGGCCGTCGGTCGTACACGTCATCGGCGCCGCCACGGCCGGGGTGGGCGTCGTCGCCGTCGGGTGCGCCGGTGGGCCGCCGCCCGGTGCGGTCGGCCGCGTGGGCGGTGTGGTCCGCGTCGGCGGGGTGTCGTCGGTCGTGGGCGTCACCGCCATCACCGGGGCGGCGTCGGTCGTACGCGTCGTCGTCCCCGTGGGGTTCGGCGGGGCGGTGGACGCGGTCGTACGCGTCGTCGGCAGCGCCATCACCGGGGTGGCGGTGAGCGTCACCGGGGCCGTCGGGAGCGTCGGCGGGACCCCGTCGGTCGTACACGTCGCCGGCAGCGCCGTCGGCGGGCCGGTGGTGGATGTCGGCGGGGTGCCGCCGGCCGTGGGCGTCGTCGCCTTCACCGTGGGGGTCGGCAGGGCGGCGGTAGACGTGGTCGTACGCGTCGTCGGCGTCGCCATCGTCGGGGTGGTCGGCGGGCAGGTGGTGGGCGTCGTCGCCGTCGGGGGCGTCGGCGGGGCGCCGACCGGTGCGGTCGGCCGCTCGGTCCGTCCGGGCCGCGTCGTGCGCCTCGTACGCGTTGTCGGTGCGGTCCGTGTCGTCGGCGGGGGTGGCGGTGGCATGCCGAATGGCTCGGACCGTGGCGGCGGTGTCGGCGGGCGCACTCGCGGGGGTGCCGTCGGCGGGGTCGAGGCGCGGTGTGTCGGCGCGGCCGAGGGCCTCGGTCGGGGCGTCGTCGTCGGGCAGCTTGGTGCGGTCGAACGGCTCGGTGGCGGCGCTCGCGGGCGCGCCGCGCGGGCGGCGGCCGCCGGAGGCCGGGCGCGGGCGGCCGGGGCGGCGGCCGCGCGCCGGGGGCGCCACCGGGGTCTCGCCGCGCAGGTGCGTCCACACCCAGAGGAACACGCGGAAGGCGGCGAGCAGCGCCAGCCACGGCGCCACGGCGGTGATCACGAGGGCCACCGTGGGCAGCAGCCGGGTGTCGGACGTCTGGAGGGCGCTGGCGCCCGCCGCCGACAGGATCAGGGCGAGGATGAGCGCGTCGACCCAGAGGCGGCGCTTCCGTGGAGCGCTGCGCAGCAGGTAGCTGGTCCAGAACGCCAGGAGCAGCAGCAGGGTGAAGCCCGCCGGGTAGAGGTGGGCCGCGCTCGGACCGACCCCGCCCTGCCGGGCGATCTGGTAGATGCCGTTGTAGGAGAGCAGGACCGCGAAAGCGGCGATCACCAGCACACCGGCCCCGGTGACCGCGAGGGCGGTCCCCCGGGAGCCGGAGTCGGGGGCGGCGCGGTCCGGCGCGGGGCGCGCACCTGGGCTTTTCGAGGGTGATTTAACGGCCATCGTGCGCAGAAGGGTAGCTCAGCGGGTGCGGCGAGCACGAGGGTTCCCGGAGAAACCGACCGGAATCCACCGCGGGTTCCGGCCCGGGGGAAAATACGCTCCGACCAGTTCGGGGGCTTTCGCGGGGCGGAAGATCATCGCGGCGGATCGGCCGCGTTGCGGAACGCGGAACGGGGCCGCCGAATTTCCGCCGACGAACGCGCCGAATTCCGGTTGTCCTATTTCGCGGTGAAGCGTCGCCGCCGGTCCAGGTGGTCTCCCGGCGGCCCCGGCCCGGCCGCCTCCGGCCGCCCCGGAAACGGGCCCGCGAGGATGTCCGTTCCCCGGCCTTCGGCGGTGCGGAAACGGCTACCCTGGCACTGTGAGTCTGCGCTTCTACGACACCAGTGCCCGGCAGGTCCGCGACTTCACCCCCCTGCACGAGGGGTGTGCCTCGCTGTACCTGTGCGGCGCCACGGTGCAGGCTCCCCCGCACATCGGGCACATCCGCTCCGGGGTCAACTTCGACATCCTGCGGCGCTGGCTCACCTACCACGGCCTCGACGTCACGCTGTGCCGGAACGTCACCGACATCGACGACAAGATCATCCGCGTGGCCGCGACCGAGGGCGTCCCGTGGTGGGTCGTCAGCGAGCGCAACCAGCGGGCGTTCACGTCGGCCTACGACACCCTCGGCTGCCTGCCGCCCACCGTCGAACCCCGCGCCACCGGCCACGTGCCCGAGATGATCGAGCTCATGCGCCGGCTGATCGACCGCGGCCACGCCTACCCGGCCGCCGACGACTCCGGCGACGTCTACTTCGACGTGCGGTCCTACGCCGACTACGGCGCC
Organism: Nocardiopsis trehalosi NBRC 14201; assembly: GCF_001552555.1. Lineage (GTDB taxonomy): Bacteria > Actinomycetota > Actinomycetes > Streptosporangiales > Streptosporangiaceae > Nocardiopsis_B > Nocardiopsis_B trehalosi. The sequence continues at coordinate 27,096 of NZ_BCRK01000046.1, forward strand.
CTGTCCAACCAGCGCCTCGACCAGATGCGCGCGGCCGGCGACGCCGACGGCGACTCCGCCAAGCGCGACCCCCGCGACTTCGCCCTGTGGAAGGGCGCCCGGCCGGGCGAGCCCAGCTGGGCCACCCCCTGGGGGCGGGGCCGGCCCGGCTGGCACCTGGAGTGCTCGGCCATGGCCACCGCCTACCTGGGCGAGACCTTCGACATCCACGGCGGCGGCCTCGACCTCGTGTTCCCGCACCACGAGAACGAGATCGCGCAGTCCAGGGCCGCCGGCGACGGCTTCGCGCGCTACTGGCTGCACAACGGCCTGCTCACCATGGGCGGCGAGAAGATGAGCAAGTCGCTCGGCAACTCGCTGCTCATCCCCGAGATGGTCCGCAAGGTCCGCCCGGTCGAACTCCGCTACTACCTGGGCCAGGCCCACTACCGGTCGGTCATCGACTACTCCGACGAGGCCCTGCGCGAGGCCGCGGCCGCCTACCAGCGCATCGAGGGGTTCCTCGTGCGCGCGTCCGAGGTCGTCGGGCCGGTCGACCCCGCCCCGCGGGTGCCCGAGCCGTTCGCCGCCGCGCTCGACGACGACCTCGGGGTGGCGCAGGCGCTCGCGGTCGTCCACGGGCACGTCCGCGAGGGCAACACCGCGCTGGGCGACGGCCGCAAGGAGCGCGTGGCCGAACTCGCCGCGCAGGCCCGCGCCATGACCGCGGTGCTCGGCATCGACCCGCTGTCGGAGGAGTGGTCCGACCGCGACGACTCCGGGCTGCGCGACGTCGTCGACGCCCTCGTTGCGGTGGCCCTGGAGCAGCGGCAGGCCGCCCGCGCCCGCAAGGACTACGCGGCGGCCGACGGCATCCGCGACCGCCTCGCCGCCGCCGGCGTCGCCGTCGAGGACACCCCGCGCGGGCCGCGCTGGGAACTGCGCCGGGGCTGACCCCGGCGTCCGGGGTCCGGGCAGTACCTACCATTGCGTACGGGGCCGTGCACGGTTCCGGCATGCACGCGTGCGAAACACCAGGAGAGCGGACCGCGCCGACACGCGCCGCGCCCCTCGGGGCGCCGCGGCCCCGCACGGGGCCCGGCGCGCGGACGGGCGGGGCGCCGACGGGCGCGGCGAGCGGAAGCGAGGAGGACGGCGGTCATGCCGGCGAAGAAGAGCAAGAAGGGCCCGACCAAGGGCAGCGGCGGCAAGGGCCGCCGCTCACTGGAGGGCCGCAAGGGCACGCTGCCCGCCGAGGAGCGCCACTGGTACGGCGACCGGCAGCGCGCGCGCTCCGCCAAGGCCGCGGGGGGTCCGGCCGCCGCACCCGCGGGCTCCGCCCCCGCCGGGCGCAGCGGGAGCCGCCGCGACGGCGGCACCGAACTCCTCATCGGCCGCAACCCGGTGGTCGAGGCGCTGCGCGCCGGGGTCCCGGCCAGCCGGCTGTTCCTCGCCAACAGCCTCGACCCGGACGAGCGCGTCAGCGAGGCCGCCCGCCTCGCGGGGGCCGCCGGCATCGAGACCCTGGAGGTCACCCGGGCCGAACTCGACCGGCGCTGCGAGAGCAACGGGCTGCCGGGCGCCGCCCACCAGGGCGTGGTGCTCCAGGTCCGCCCGTACCGGTACTGGGACCCGGCCGACCTGCTCGACGCCGCCCGGCGGTCCGACACCCCGCCGCTCATCGTCGCGCTCGACGGGGTCACCGACCCGCACAACCTCGGTGCGGTCGCCCGCTCGGCCGCCGCGTTCGGCGCGCACGGGCTGATCATCCCGGAGCGGCGCGCGGCGGGCGTGAGCATGGCCGCGTGGAAGACGTCGGCCGGCACCCTCGCCCGGCTCCCGGTCGGCCTCGCCACCAACCTCACGCGGGTCCTGGAGTCCTACAAGAGCGAGGGGCTGTTCGTCGTCGGCCTCGACGGCGCGGGCGAGACCCCGCTCGACCGGCTCGAACTGGCCACCGGCCCGCTGGTCGTCGTGGTCGGCTCCGAGGGCAAGGGGCTGTCCCGCCTGGTCCGCGAGACCTGCGACGAGGTCGCCGCCATCCCGATCACCGGCGCCGAGTCCCTCAACGCGTCGGTCGCCGCCGGCGTGGCCCTCTACGAGGTCACCCGCCGCCGCACGGCCACGCCCTGACCGGGACCCGGTACCATTCCCCTGGGTGTCGACGACATCGGCCGACGTAGCTCAATTGGCAGAGCAATCGCCTTGTAAGCGATAGGTTAGGGGTTCAAGTCCCCTCGTCGGCTCAGCCCCAGGGGAAACCGCCAGGCCAGCGAGCGCGCAGTACGAGCGCTCCGGCCTGGCGGTCGTGTCTAGTGCACCTTCATCGCACACCGGAGCCCACGGGCGCTAGGCGGGCGCCTTGCCGGTGCCGTTGCACAGGATGTAGTCGACCCACACCACCGTGCCGTCCCGCGACTCCTGGACCTTGCCGTGTCCCCTGCACCCGGTGCAGTTCACCTCTTTGCGGTGGCCGCCCATCACACCCCTCCGATCAGGTCGTCCGGTCGGTCCAGCCATACGCGCTGGCCTTCACCGTCCACGAGGAGGCCCAGGCGGTCACGGCCGGGCGCGCCCAGTCCGATCCACGCGAGGTAGGCGTCCTCCACGTCGCGCCACAGCCGGCGCGGGCCGTACTCGGTGACCTCGACGCCGGAACCGTGTTCGTCGCGCACCGCCAGCGCGTAGGAACCGGTGGCCGGGTCCCAGGCGCCCACCCGGTCATCGCCGTGTCCCAGGCCGCCGACGACCACGCCGGGCAGTAAGCCGACGAGGGCGATCTCCAGGCCGCGATCGGCGCGGGTCATGCGCATGGGGTCCACCCGCGCGGTGCCTTCGCGGGGCGCGTGGCCGCGTGTGTCGGGCGGCACCGGGCGCTGGGAGCGCAGCATCATGAACGACGTGTCGCCGTGGAACCGGCCGACGGCCCGACCGTCCCCGGTGGCGACCAGCACGACCTTGTGGCCCCACACCTGCATCGGCGCCCAGGGCAGCGCGATGATCCCGCCTGGACGGCACTGCGCCACCCAGGCGTGCGGGATGTCCCGCACGGCGCAGGTCACGTGCACCCGGTCGAAGGGGGCGTGGACGGGGGCGCCGTGAGCGCCGTCGCCGGCGACCAGGCGCGGGGCGTACCCGGCGCGCTTCAGGTTCACCGCGGCCTGCGCGGCGACCCGCTCGTCCACCTCGACCGTGGTGACGCAGCCGTCGCCGAGCCGCGCCGAGAGCAGGCCGGCGGTCCACCCCGTGCCCGTACCGATCTCCAGTACCCGGTCGCCGGGGTAGGGGTCGAGCAGTGCGAGGAACGCCGCGACCAGGCTCGGCGCGGTGCTGGAGCTGCTGGGCAGCCCGCGCGTCCCGGGCGCCAGGGCGAGGGAACCGTCGGCGATCTGGGTGAGGATCGTGGTGTCGCTGTAGACCGCGTCCCGCCACCCGTCGGGGTCGGCGGCGCGGTCGATCCACCGGGAGGGGGCGGCGGTCATCGGCGACGCCTCCGCCACGTCGGGGATGAAGTGTTCCCTCGGCACCTGGCGGACGGCATCGGCCCAATCGGCGCCGACGAGGGCGGCGAGGGCGTCGGGACCGGGGGCGGCGGAGACCATGGGTCGACGGTAACGCGAAGTTCACTCCGCGTAATGGATCAGGCCGGAAGTGGACGGCCCGGCTCTCCGGGTGGGTCTCGGGGGCCGTCGGCTCACTGAGCCGGATCGCCGTGCCGCCGATCCCCTCTGCGGCTGAACGCACTACCCGTGGGGGTGGGGAGGCAGCACAATGGTGGCGCCATGGGCGGGAGTGCGGCGGTGGGCGGTGGGCCGACCGGGTGTGCGGGGCGAGGAGACACCGGAGGGCCTTTCGTGGACGACGAGCGGAAGAAGTCGGTCGAGGACATGGGGCTGGGCGCGGGGCTGGTGCTGGCGTCGTTCGTCGCCCTCGCGGTCCCGTTCCTCGCCGAGGTCCCGTACGTGTGGGAGACCGCGCTCTACGGCGCGGCCGTCCTCCTGGGCGGGCTCGGGATGTGCGGGGTGCTGCTGGACATCGGGCGGCTCCGCGAGCGGAAGTCGATGGAGAACTTCGGGGTGAGCATCGTGTTCTCCCTCGGTGCGGCCATCCCGCTCCTCCTCGTGGTGCGGCACGATCTCTGGCTGGTCGTCGACGTCCTCCTCTACTCCCTCCTGGTGTGCTCGGCGGTCGTCTTCTTCGCGTTCTTCGGCATGGCGGTGTCGTCGGCGGTCGCGGAGAGCAACCTGCTGTACGGCGAGGAGAGGCGCGCCGAGGGCGGTGCCCCCGCTGCCGCGAACGCCGCCGCCGGGCCGGACGGCCCCGCCGGCGCCCCCGTCGGCGCGGACACCCACGCGGACACTCCCGCTAGCGCGGACGCCGCCGTCGGTGGGAGGGCCGCCCACGGCCCGAACCGGCTCACCAAGGCCGAGCGGATGATGATCCGCGTCACCCTGATCGTCGGGATCCTGTCGGCCGTCTCCCCGATCATCGTGGCGCTGGTCCAGGAGAACTTCTGACGGCGGCCCGGCACCGCACCTCCGCCCGCCGGCCCGCCGGCAGCGGGGTCAGCCGACCGCCAGGAGGGTGATGGACGCCCCGGTGCAGAGGAGGCCGGTGGTCTGCGCCCGGCCGACACGCTCGCGCAGCGCGGCCACGCCCCACACCACCGGGACCACCGGGTACATCGACGCGAGTACCGAGACCAGCGACAGGTCCTGGGTGCGGCCCGCCAGGGCGTAGGCGGTGATCGCCGCCATGCTGACCACGCCCGTTCCCGCCGACCCGAGGGCGGTCCGCCGGGGCAGCCGGAACCCGGACCCCCGCGCGAGCACGAGCGGCAGGATCGCCAGCACCGACACCGCGCGGTTCGCGGCGAGCGGCCACAGCCCGGCGGTGGCGTCCGCCTGGGTCAGCGCCCCGTACTGGAGGGCGAACCCCACCCCCGCCGCCAGGGCGAGCGCGGTCCCCGCCGCGGCACCGCCCGTCCGCTCCCCGTTCGCGTCGGGCGATCGGGTGGTCAGCCACAGCGCCGGCAGGGCGGCGGCGATCCCGGTCCACGCGACCGGGCCGGGCCGCTCGCCCAGGAGGGCCACCCCGGCGAGCACCGGCAGCGCGATGCCGGTGACCACGCTCAACGGCACCACCACGCTGAACCGCCCCACGGCCATGGCGCGGAACAGCAGCGCCGCGCCCAGCCCCGTTCCGACCCCCGACAGCGCCCCCCACCCCACGTCGGCGGCGGTGACATCGGGCGCGGCCACGGCCAGGGCGGCGCCCAGCATCAGCACCGTCCCCGCCGCCTGCCCGTAGAGGGCGACCCGGGCGCCGTCGGCCCGCCGGGCGAGCAGCCCGGCGAGGATGTCGGTCACCCCGAAGCAGAGCGCGGAGACCAGCGCCAGTCCCTCACCCGTCATCGCCACCCCCGCCGCCGTCCCCGATGCCGACGTCCGTGCCGCCGCCGGACGCGGCGGCGCGGCAGGCGCGGTCGGCCCGGCCGACGGGGCAGACGCCGCCCCGCTCCAGGCACGCGCCGCGGTCGCAGAGCCGGCAGAGCCGCTCGGCGTCGCCGGGACGCCGGTAGAGGCCGCCGAGGAGCTTGTCGAGCAGGGCGGCGAGCGCCGCCTGCTCGTCGCCGTCGAGCCGCGACAGCGCCTCGTGCAGGGCCGACCCGCGCGCCGACAGCAGGTCGCGGGCGGCCTGCTCGCCGCGGTCCGTGGGCCGGACGGCGACGCCGCGGCCGCCGGGCCGTTCGCGGCGCACCAGCCCCTTGGCCTCCAGGGCGTCGACCATGCGGGCCGCCGCGGGCTGGCTGAGCCCGACGCGGCGGCCGAGTTCGGTGACCCCGATGCCGGGCTCATGGGAGAGGACCACCAGCGCGGCGGCCCCGCTGGTGCTGGTGCCGCTCGCGGGGACCACCCCCGCGAGCACCAGGTCGCTCACCGCGAGGGCGGTCGCGCCGAGAAGGTTCGCCGTTCGCGCGCTTTCATGCATGACTCATGCATAGCACGTCCGTTCGGGCAGGGGCAACGGCGCGGGTGCGGGTCCGGGTGCCCCCGCCGGGGCGGCCGATCGGCGGCCGGGACGGTGGGGAGAGCGGGAACACCCGTGCGCCGGGCGCCGGGATCGGCTACCCTCGCCGGAACAACGGTGGCCGCCCGCACGGGCGGCGCACGGTCGGACGCAATGGGAGCCAGGCATGGCCACGGGTGTGGGGCGGCGAGCTAGTCGCGCCGAGTCGGGGAACGACGGCGTCGCTTCCTGATCCATCGGCCCGGCTCGGCGGTGCTGCCCTTCGTTCGTCTCGACCCGTGAGGCCTACATCGCCATGCGTTCCGCGCAGATCCGTTCGACGTTCCTCGACTTCTTCGGTTCACGAGGCCACCACCACGTGCCCTCCGCCCCGCTGATCCCCACCGACCCCACCCTGCTGCTGGTGAACGCGGGCATGAACCAGTTCATCCCGTACTTCCTCGGCGAGGCCGAGCCCGTTTCCCCGAGGCTGACGAGCGTGCAGAAGTGCGCCCGCACCGGCGACATCGACGAGGTGGGGCGCACCGCCCGGCACGCGACCTTCTTCGAGATGCTCGGCAACTTCTCCTTCGGCGACTACTTCCGGGAGGACGCGATCGCGTTCGCCTGGGAGCTGGCCACCGACGGCTACGGGCTCGACCGCGACCGCCTGTGGGCCACGGTCTACCGCGACGACGACGAGGCGTACGCGCTGTGGCGGGCGCTCGGCGTGCCCGCCGACCGCATCCAGCGCCTCGGCGTCGAGGACAACTTCTGGTCGATGGGCGTGCCCGGCCCCTGCGGTCCGTCGTCCGAACTCCACTACGACCGCGGCCCGGCGTTCGGCCGCGAGGGCGGCCCGGCGGTCGACGGCGAGCGCTACGTCGAACTGTGGAACCTCGTCTTCATGCAGAACGTGCGCGGCGAGGGCGGCGCCAAGCGCGACTACCCCGTCCTGGGCGACCTGCCGCGCCGCAACATCGACACGGGCCTCGGCCTGGACCGGCTCGCCGCGATCCTCCAGGGCGTCGACACCGTCGCCGAGACCGACCTGCTCCGCCCCGCCCTCACCCGCCTGGAGGAGCTGGCCGGGCGCGGCTACCCCGGACGGGACGGCGGAGCGGCGTCCACCGCGTTCCGCGTGGCGGTCGACCACGCCCGCTGTGCGGCGTTCCTCGTCGCCGACGGCGTGGTGCCCGGCAACGAGGGGCGCGGCTACGTGCTGCGGCGCCTCCTGCGCCGCGCGGTCCGGCACGCCCGCACGCTCGGGGTCGACGGGCCCGTCCTCGCGCCGCTCACCACCGCGGTCGTCGACACGCTCGGCGCGGCGTGGCCGGAGCTGGAGCGGCGGCGCGACCTCGTCGCGCACGTCACCACGGCCGAGGAGGAGGCGTTCGACCGCACCCTGCGCCAGGGGTCGCGGATGCTGGACACGGCGATCCGCCGGACGGCCGACGCGGGCGGCACCACCCTCGACGGCGACACGGCGTTCGCGCTGCACGACACCTACGGCTTCCCCATCGACCTCACCGTCGAGACCGCCCGCGCGGCCGGGCTGGAGGTCGACGCGGACCGGTTCGCCCACCTGCTGGAGGAGCAGCGCCGCCGCGCCCACGACGCCGGCCGCTCCGCGAAGGGCGACGCGGTGCGCCGCGCCGACACCTTCCGGCGGCTCGCGTCCCGCATCGGCGGCACCCGGTTCACCGGGTACGGGGCGGTCGCCGCCGACACGCGGGTGGTCGCGCTGCTGGCCGACGGCGCCGAGGTGCCCGCCGCGGGCGAGGGCCGCACGGTCGAGGTCGTGCTCGACGCGACGCCGTTCTACGCCGAGAGCGGGGGCCAGGTCGGCGACACCGGGGTGCTGCGCACGTCGGGCGGTGCCGAGGCGGTCGTCACCGGCACCCGGTCCAGTGGGGGCCTGCACGTCCACACCGCCCGTGTCACGCGCGGCGAGCTGCGCGCGGGGGAGGAGGTCGCGGCGCTGGTCGACGCCGACCGGCGGGCGGCGGTCGAGCGCTCGCACACCGCCACGCACGTGCTGCACGCGATGCTCCGCCGCACGCTGGGCGACCACGCGTCGCAGCGGGGCAGCCTGGTCGCGCCGGGGCGGCTGCGGTTCGACTTCGCGCACGTGGCGGCGCTCGCCCCCGAGGAGCTGCGGCTGGTGGAGGAGCGCGTCAACGCGTACCTGCGCGACGACCCGGAGGTGCGCGTGTGGCACACCGGGTACGCCGAGGCGCGGGCGGCGGGCGCGATGGCGCTGTTCGGCGAGCGCTACGGCGACCGGGTGCGGGTGGTCGACATCGGGGACGCGTCGCGGGAGCTGTGCGGGGGCACGCACGTCGGGCACGGCACCCAGGCGGGCCCGGTGCGGCTCCTGGGGGAGTCGTCGGTGGGGACGGGGCTGCGCCGCGTGGAGGCGCTGACCGGACCGGACGCGCTGCGCCACTACGACCACGAGCGGCACCTGCTGCACGAACTGGCCGGGCTGCTCGGCACCCGCCCCGAGGACGCGCCCGCGCGGCTCGCGGCGCGCCTGGACGCCCTCGCGGAGGCGCGGCGGGAGCTGGACCGGCTGCGGGCGGACGCGGCTGCCGGGCTGGCGGCGCGCCTCGGCGCCGAAGCCGAGGGCGGCCCCGGCGGATGGGCGGTCGTCCGCGAGGTCGACCAGGTCCCGGGCGGCGACCTGCGCCGGCTGGCAACGGAGGTGCTGCGCGAGCGCGGCGGGACCGGGGCGGTCGTCCTGGCGGCGCGCACCGATGGGCGGGTGGCGCTGGCGGGTGCCATCAGCGACGACCTGGTGCGGCGCGGGCTGCGCGCCCGAGACGTGCTGGCGTCGGCGGCCCGCGCCGTGGGCGGCGGAGCGGGCGGCCGGGACGGTCTGGCGGCCGCGGGCGGCCGCCGGGTCGACGGCCTGCCCGACGCCCTCACCGCGGCGCGCCGCGACACCCGCGCCCACCTGGCCCGGATCGCCTGACCGGCGCCGCCCACACCCGCCGCGCCGCGGGGTGCTGCGCCGGGGCGCGGCGGGGTGGTCCTCCCCCGTCGGGCGGCCGTCCCCCGGGGGAGACGGCCGCC
>NZ_BCRK01000047.1 GCF_001552555.1 Nocardiopsis trehalosi NBRC 14201
CCCCCCCCCCCCCCCCCGGGCACCCCTCGCCGGGTGCCGCCGGCCCGGCGACAGCGGGGCACCCGGCACGCCGGACACGTGGTGAGTGGAGGCGGCAGTGGACCTCGGCCTGGGTTGGAAGCTCTACGGCGACGGCGGCGCCCCGCCACCGGGCGAGGTGGTCGGCCCCCGGGAGCGGCTGTCCTGGGGCCGCACCGCCGGCCTCGGCGCCCAGCACGTGGTGGCCATGTTCGGCGCGACCTTCGTCTTCCCGGTGCTCATGGGCCTCGACCCCAACCTGGCGATCATGCTGTCCGGCCTGGCCACCGTGCTGTTCCTGCTGATCGTGCAGGGCCGGGTGCCCAGCTACCTGGGCAGCAGCGCGTCGTTCGTCGGCGCCGCGGCGGTCATCTCCCCGGGCGGCGCCGACCCCGCCCTCATCACCGGCGCGGTGTGCGTGGCGGGGATCGTCCTCGCCCTGTCGGGCGCGGTGGTCCACCTGCTGGGCCCCCGCGTGGTCCTCGCCGCGTTCCCGCCCGCGGTCACCGGCGCCGTGGTCATGCTCATCGGGTTCAACCTGGCCCCGGTGGTCGCCCAGAGCTACTGGCCCTACGACCCGTGGACCGGCCTGGCCACCATGGCGTTCGTGGTGCTCGCCGGGGTGCTGCTGCGCGGCTTCCTGGGCCGCGTCACCATCCTGCTCGGGCTGGTGTTCGGCTTCGCGCTGTCGTGGCTGCTCGACCTCGCGGTCGGCCCCGCGCCGCTGCCCGACGGCGGGACCGCCCCCCGCGTCGACCTCTCCGGGGTGCGCGAGGCCGCGTGGATCGGCCTGCCCGAGTTCCACGCGCCCGACTTCCAGACCTCGGCGGTGCTCGTGGCGCTGCCCGCCGTCATCGCGCTCATCGCCGAGAACGCCGGCCACGTCAAGGCGGTGCAGGAGATGACCGGCGACGACCTGGACCCCTACATGGGCCGGGCGCTGTTCGCCGACGGCCTGGCGACCTCGCTGTCCAGCGCGGTCGGCGGCGCCCCCACCACCACTTACGCCGAGAACATCGGGGTGATGGCGGCGACCCGGGTCTACTCCACCGCCGCCTACTACGTGGCCGCCCTGGTCGCCGTGCTGTTCGGCCTGTGCCCGAAGTTCGGCGCCCTGGTCGCCGCCACCCCCGAGGGCGTGCTCGGCGGCATCACCGTCGTCCTGTACGGCATGATCGGCCTGCTCGGCGCCAAGATCTGGGTGGAGAACCGGGTCGACTTCGGCAACCCGGTGGTGCTCGTCCCGCTGGCCGCCGGACTGGTCGCCGGGATCGGCGGGGTGCGCCTGGCGTTCACCGACGCCTTCGCGATCGAGGGCATCGCCCTGGGGACGGTCTTCGTCCTGGTCGGCTACCACGCGCTGCACCGGCTGGCCCCGCCGCACCTGCGCCCGCGCCCCCTGGGGCCGCCGCGCGAGCCGGCCGGCGGCGCCGGGGTGGTGCTCGGCACCGGCGTCGACGCCGTCCGCGACCCCGACGGCCCCGCCCCCGACTCCGCCGGAGGGGGCGCCGCGCGCCGCTGACGCGGCCCTCGGCCGCCGGGCGTCCGGCGCCCCGCCGATGGCCGCCGAGTGATGTGGACCTCACCGGACCGGCCCGCCCGCGGCGGCCCCGCCCCGGGCGCGGGCGCGGCCGCCGGCGGGGGCCGGGACCGCGTTCGCGCTCGCCGGGGCGGTGGCGCGCCGGGCGGCCGACCCCCGCCGCCGGGCCCGGCGCGCGGACGCCCGCGCCCGGCCGGCGGCACCGGCCCCGGAACGGCAACACCCGGAACCGGCGGACACCGGCGCTACGGACGAGTACGATCGGCACATCCACATCGCCGACGGCGTCCCCGGCGAACGGCGCTCCACTCGGCCGGACGGCCGCGACCCCCTCCGCCGCGCGGCGGCCCCGGGCCTCGCGGGTGCTCCCGGCCGCTGCGGTCCGCGCCCCGGGGACCCGCGCGGACGAGGCGGCACCGGCCGACCCCCCTCCGACACCGCGGAGCCGTCCCGCCGCCGGCTCGTCCCCGGCGGTGCGGTCACGGGGCGGGCGCCTGGCGGATCGGGGCGGTGCTAGGTTCACTCCGTGGTGTAGTCGGCTCGCCGCGCGCGGGCCCGCATCCCCGTAACGGCAGGGGATCCCGGTCGGGAGCACCCTGCCTTCGCGCCAGCGTCGTGAGGAACCAGAGACCCAGTGAACGAGTCACCGAAACTCTCCACGAAGATCATCGTCGCCGGCGGATTCGGTGTCGGGAAGACGACGTTCGTCGGGGCGGTCTCGGAGATCCCCCCGGTCCGGACGGAGGCGGCCGTCACCGCCGCCAGCGCCGGCATCGACGATCTGTCCCAGACCCCCGACAAGACCACCACCACGGTCGCCATGGACTTCGGGCGGATCTCGCTCGACACCGACCTCACCCTGTTCCTCTTCGGCACCCCGGGCCAGCAGCGGTTCTGGTTCATGTGGGACGACCTGGTGCGCGGCGCGCTGGGCGCGGTCATCCTCGCCGACCCCCGCCGCCTGGAGGACTGCTTCCAGGCGCTGGACTACTTCGAGAAGCAGTACCGGCTGCCGTTCGTGATCGCGGTCAACTCCTTCGACCAGGACCACGGCTACACCAAGGAGGAGCTGCGCGACGCCCTGGACCTCCCGCCGGAGGTCCCCATCACGGACTGCGACGCCCGCGACCGCCAGTCGGTGGTGACCACGCTGGTGACCCTGGTCAAGCACGCCATGGCGGTCGAGGCCCGGCAGCGGGGCCAGCTCGTGCACTGACCCCGCCCGTCCGCCCGATGCCGCGCCCGCGGGCGCGGCGCCGTTACCCGCGCTCCCCGTTGGGCGCCGCGACCCGGCCGCGCGTCGCCGCCCACGCCGGTGCGACCGCCGACGGCACGGCCACGAGCGCGCACACCGCGGCGATGGCGGCCAGCGCCTCCCACGACACCGCCATGGGCGCCGCGCCGCCGAGCCCGCGGCCCAGCGCGGAGCGCAGGGTGAGCAGGACGGTGCCGGTGGCGGCCAGCCCCAGGACCGTGCCCACCCCGACCACGGCCACCGCCTCCGCCGCCACCAGCCGGAGCACCTGGCCGCGTCCGGCCCCGGCCAGGCGCAGCGCGCCGAGGTCGCGGACCCGGTCGGACGCCGCCATGACCAGCGTGTTGGCGATGGACAGCCCGGAGCACAGCAGCGCCGTGCCCAGCATGACCGCGCCGAACAGGACCACCATGCGGTCGTTCTCCTGCCGCCCCGGCTCGATGGCGCCCACCGGGTCGACGCGGGCCCCGCTGCCGGCCACCGCGTCCTCCAGCGCCGCCGCGACCGCCGCCGCGTCGGCGCCGGGGGCGACGTCGACGTAGGCGAACAGGACCGGCCCCTCCGGCTCGTCGCCCAGCAGCGACGCGGGCAGGTACACCTGCCCGTTGTGCAGCCCTTCGGCGAGGACGGCGCCGACATGGGTCCGCGCGCGCACCCCGCCCGGCAGCTCCAGTTCCACCCGGTCGCCCACCGCCCAGCCCAGGGCGTCGGCCTGGAGCACGTCGACCGCGATCCCGCCGTCCGCCACCGCCCGGAACGCGCCGTCGGCGGCCGGGGGGTCGATGGCGCGGGCCAGCGCCGCGCCGTCGGCGGTCAGGGCCGGGACGGTGCCGGGTGTCCCGTCGGCGACCCCGAACGCGACCGCGCGCACCGGCACGGCCGCCGCCCCGGGCACGCCGGCGATCCGGTCCACCTCGGCGGCCGTGAGCCCCTCGGGTCCGGCCGCCGAGACCGTGAGGTCGGCGTCGGTCCACGCGGCCATCGACCGCGCGGCGGCGGCCGAGGTGGTCATGACCACGGCCATGAGGGAGCCCGCGAGCCCGATGGTCACCAGGACGGGCGCCGCCAGGGCGGCGGTGCGCCGCACGCCCGCCCGCATCCCCTCGCGCACCAGCATCGGGCCGGCCCCCGGGAGGAACCGCACCGGCCAGGTCAGCGCCGCCGCCAGCGCCGGCACGACGACGGGCGACAGGAACGCCAGTGCGGTGATCGCCCCCATGCCGAGCAGCAGCGCCAGCGGCACCGCCCCGTCGCCGGTGTCCACGACGGCGACCCGGGCGACCGCGGCCGTACCGGCGGCGGCGGCCACGCCGAGCACCCAGCGCCCCGCGGTCATCGCCCCCTGCTCGACCGAGGCGTCGCGCAGCGCCTCGATCGGCCGGACGCGGCGCACCCGCCGCGCCGGGGCCCACACGCCCATGACCGTGACCACCAGGCCCATGGTGAAGGCGAGGACCAGGGGCGCGGTCCGGTAGCCGATCTCGGCGTCCTCGGGCGCGCCGAGCACGGCCAGCACCCGCACCAGCAGCCCGGCCAGCGGCGCGCCCAGGGCGCAGCCCAGCAGCCCCCCGGCGGCGGCCACCACCAGCGCCTCGGTGAGCAGCACCAGGCGGATGGCGTGCGGCGCGGCGCCGAGCGCGCGCAGCAGGGCGAACTCGCGGCGCCGCTGCGCGACGGAGAACGCGAAGGTCGAGGAGATGACGAACACCGACACGAACCCGGTGAGCATCGCCATCATGCCGAGCACCGACAGCAGTCCCTCCCACCGGTCGCCGGGGTCGGCGTCCGCCGCGGCCATGACCAGGCCGAGCGCCGCGACGAGGGCGACCCCCAGGGCGACCATCGCGAAGGTGCCGAGCAGCGACGTCCAGCGCTCGCGGAGGGTGCGCAGCCCGACCCCGATCACCGGGCACCCGCCGGCGCGGTCTCCAGCCCGGCGAGCCGCGCGGCGACCCGTTCGGGGGTGGGTGCCGCCATCTCGCCGGCCAGCCGGCCGTCGGCGAGGAAGAGCACCCGGTCGGCGTAGGAGGCGGCGAGCGGGTCGTGGGTCACCATGACCACGGTGCGCGGGGCGGGGCCGTCGGTCCCGGCCAGGCCGCGCAGCAGCTCCAGCACGGTCCGCGAGGACGCGCTGTCGAGCGCGCCCGTGGGCTCGTCGGCGAACAGCACCTCGGGGCGGGTGATGAGGGCGCGGGCGATGGCGACCCGCTGCTGCTGGCCGCCGGACAGCTCCGCGGGGCGGTGGCGCTCGCGGCCCCGCAGCCCGACGGCGGCGAGCACCGCGCGGACCGCGGCGGGGTCGGGGCGGCGGCGGGCGAGGCGCAGCGGCAGGCCGACGTTCTGCTCGGCGCTGAGCGCCGAGACCAGGTTGAACGCCTGGAAGACGAACCCGATGCGGTCGCGCCGCATCCGGGTGAGCCGCTTCTCCGAGAGGGTGCCGACCTCGGTGCCGGCGACCACGACGCGGCCGGAGGTGGGCCGGTCCAGCCCGGCGGCGCAGTGCAGCAGGGTCGACTTGCCCGACCCGGAGGGGCCCATGACCGCGGTGAAGGAGCCCGCCGGGAAGCCGGCCGTGACCTCGTCCAGCGCGACCACCCGGCTGTCGCGCGCCCCGTAGGCGCGGGTGAGCCGCCACAGTTCCACGGCGTTGTTCGTGTGCATGCGCCCAGCCAACCGGGCGGGGCGCGCCGCGGCACGGGGCGCGGCCCCCGAGCCGGGGTGGGGGTGGCCCCACCCCGGCCGTGGGGGTCGGGGTCAGGCGGGGCGGCCGAGCAGGTCGGCGACGCGGGCGCGGACGCCGTCGTCGTCGAGCCCCCGGACGGTGACGGTGGTGCGCCGGCGCAGCACGTCGTCCACGGTGACCGCCCACTCGTGGTCGCGGGCGTGCACGGCCTGCGCCCAGATGTCGGGGCCGTCGGGGTGGATGCGCTCGCCCAGGGCGGGGTCGGCGCGCACGAGTTCGGCGATGTCCAGGGCGACGCTGCCGTAGTGGGTGGCGAGGTGCCGCGCCACCAGGGGGTCCATGCGCGCGGGCGGCTCCTGGTCGGCCATCAGCCGGTGCGCCACGGCCTCCGGGCGGCCGATGCCGGGCAGCGGCACGGTGCGCAGGGTGGGGCTCATGTCCTCGGCCAGCGGCACCGACGGCTCCCGGCGCAGCCGCTCGATCACGGTGCGGCCGATGTGCCGGTAGGTGGTCCACTTGCCGCCCGCGACCGACAGCATGCCGCCGCGGCCGACCGAGACCACGGTCTCGCGCCGCGCCTTGCTGGTGCCGCCGGGCCCGCCGGGCAGCACCCGCAGCCCGGCGAAGGAGTAGACGACCTTGGCCGGGTCGAGCTGGGCGGCGTCGACGGCGGTCCCGGCCTCGCCGAGGATCTGGTCGACGTCGGCGGGCAGCACGCCCACGTCGGCGGGGTCGCCCGTGTACTCCTCGTCGGTGGTCCCCAGGAGCAGGTGGTCCTCCCACGGGATGGCGAACGACACCCGGTAGCGGTCGATGGGGATGGTCAGCGCGGCCCGCCACGGCCGGTCGGCCTTCACCACCAGGTGCGCGCCCTTGGACAGCCGGACGCTGGGCGCCGCCGCGGGGTCCTCCATGCGGCGCAGGTGGTCGACCCAGGGGCCGGTGGCGTTGAGCACGAGGCGGGCGTTCACCCCGAACTCGGTGCCGTCGGCGGTGTCGCGCAGGTCGGCGCCGCTGACCCGGCCGTGGGTGGTGCGCAGCCCTTCGACGCGGGCGTGGTTGAGGACGACCGCGCCCGCGTCGACGGCGGCGCGCACGGTCATGATCGCCACGCGGCTGTCGTTCATCTGGTGGTCGTGGTAGGCGGCGACCGCCTTGAGGCCGTCGGTGGACAGCGCGGGCGCCAGGCGGCGGGCGTGCGCGGGGGTGAGGACCCGGCCGACGCCGTCGCCGAACGCGGACAGGGCGGAGTAGAGGAACACGCCCGCGCCCATCTTGGCGGCGCCGTGCGGCCCGCCCTTGTAGACGGGGACGAGGAACGGCATCGGGTTGACCAGGTGGGGGGCGACCGATCCGGCGAGCGCGCGCCGCTCGCGGTGGTTCTCGGCGACCAGCCGGACGTTGCCGGTCTGCAGGTAGCGCAGGCCGCCGTGGACGAGCTTGGAGGAGGCGCTGGAGGTGGCGCCGGCGAAGTCGCCGGCGTCGACCATGGCCACCCGCAGGCCCGCCTGCGTGGCCATCCACGCGACGGAGGTGCCCAGGATGCCGCCGCCGATGACGAGGAGGTCGAAGGTGCCGCGGGTGAGTTCCGCGCGGATGCGCGGCCGGGCGTCGTGGAGGTGCTGGGGCGTCGGGGCGGTGGTGGTCACGTGGCCTTCCTTCGCGGTCCGGGGCGGGTGGGCGGCCGGGGACCTTCCGCCGGCGGCCCGCCCCCGCGGGGCCGCCGGCGGAGGCGGCGGCCGGGCGACGCCGGCCCGTACCGCCGAGCGACGTCGCCCTATTGTCGTCCATCGTACGACAATGCCGCACGCCAGTGGCAAGGGGGCGGCGCAGGTCCGTCCCCGTTCCGGGCGCCGGCGCTCCGACCGCGCCCGGCGCCGGGTTCCGCCGGTCCCCGCCCGTCCGGCGTGCGGCCCGGCCACGCGCGGTTCGCCATCGCCGCAGGGGCCCCACCGGAAACGGCCGCCGCGCGGGGGGACCGCTCCGGCGCGGACGGCGTTACCCTGGCGTGGTGTTCGGACGAATGGCTGAAAGCGTCCGCCGGCTCCTGGGCAAGCCCGGCGCGGTCGATCTGCGGCCCTATACCAAGCTCCTGGAATCCATCGAGGCCCGTGAGCCCGAGCTGCGCGAACTCAGCGACGCCGAGCTCACCGAGAAGGCCACCGAGCTCGGCAACGCCGAGCTCCCCTACGAACGGGACGACCTGGTCGAGCTGTGCGCCACCGGACGCGAGGCCGCCCGCCGCGCCCTCGGCGAGCGCATGTTCGACGTCCAGCTGCTCGGCGTGATGGCCCTCCTGGACGGCCACATCGCCGAGATGGCCACCGGCGAGGGCAAGACCCTCGCCGGCGCCCTCGCCGCCGCCGGGTTCGCCCTGCGCGGCCAGCGCGTCCACGTGCTCAGCGTCAACGACTACCTGGCGCGGCGCGACGCCGAGTGGATGCGCCCCTTCTACGACATGCTCGGCGTGGCCGTCGCCTGGATCGGCGAGGAGTCCACCCCCGACGAGCGCCGCACCGCCTACGCGGCCGACATCACCTACGCCGCGGTGAGCGAACTCGGCTTCGACGTACTGCGCGACCGCATGGTCACCGACGTCGCCGACCGGGTCGTGCCCGAGCCCAACATCGCCATCATCGACGAGGCCGACTCCGTCCTCGTCGACGAGGCCCGGGTCCCCCTCGTGCTGGCCGGCGCCGCCGAGCGCTCCGACGCCGACCTGGAGATGGCCGACCTCGTCCGCGCCCTGCGCCCCGGCACCGACTACGAGGTCGACCACGAGGGCCGCAACGTCCAGCTCACGGACACCGGCATCGACGCCGTCGAGAAGGCGCTGGGCGGGGTCGACCTCTACGACGAGAACGACACCTCGGTCCTGCCGCGCGTCAACCTCGCCCTGCACGCGCACGTGCTGCTCCAGCGCGACGTGCACTACGTGGTGCGCGACGGCGAGGTCCGGCTCATCAACGAGTCCCGCGGCCGCATCGCGCTGCTCCAGCGCTGGCCCGACGGCCTGCAGGCCGCCGTCGAGGCCAAGGAGAAGGTCGAGGTCTCCGAGACCGGCGAGGTCCTCGACTCCATCACCGTGCAGGCGCTCGTCCTGCGCTACCCCACGCGCTGCGGCATGACCGGCACCGCCATGGCGGTCGCCGAGCAGCTCCGCGAGTTCTACGAGCTGGAAGTGGCGGTCATCCCGCCGAACAAGCCGTGCGTGCGCACCGACGAGCCCGACCGCCTCTACGCCACGCGCGAGGAGAAGGAGGACGCCCTGGTCGAGGAGGTCGCCGCGGTCCACGCCGAGGGCCGGCCCATCCTCATCGGCACCCAGGACGTCGCCGAGTCCGAGCTGCTCGCCAAGCGCCTCGCCGACGCCGGGCTGGAGTGCGTCGTCCTCAACGCCAAGAACGACGCCGACGAGGCCGCCGTCATCGCCGAGGCCGGCACCCACGGCGCCATCACCGTCTCGACCCAGATGGCCGGGCGCGGCACCGACATCCGCCTGGGCGGCAGCGACATGGCCGACCGCGAGCGCGTGGTGGGCACCGGCGGCCTCTACGTCATGGGCTACGGCCGCTACCCCTCCAGCCGCCTGGACGACCAGCTCCGCGGCCGCGCCGGCCGCCAGGGCGACCCCGGCAGCTCCCGGTTCTTCGTCTCGGTCGAGGACGACCTGGTCGCCAATAACGCCCCCGAGACCCGCGGGTACGAGGCCGCCGGCGACGGCGAGATCACCGACCCGAACTGGCTGCAGATGGTCGACCACGCGCAGCGGGTCTCCGAGGGCCAGCTCCTCGACATCCACCGCAACACCTGGCGGTACAACAAGCTCATCGACGTGCAGCGCAGCGTCGTGCTGGAGCACCGCGAGGCCGTGCTCACCCAGGACCTCGGCGACCGCCAGCTCGCCATCGACCGCGCCGAGCACCACGCCGAACTGGTCGAGGCCGCCGGCGGCGACGAGGTCGCCCGCGCCGCCCGGCTCATCACCCTGTACCACCTCGACCGGGGCTGGACCGACCACAACGCGTTCCTGGCCGAGCTGCGCGAGGGCATCCACCTGCGCTTCCTGGGCCGCCGCGACCCGCTGGACGAGTTCAACCGCGACGCGGTGCCCGAGTTCAAGGGGTTCCTGGACGACGCCCGGCGCCGGGCCGCCGAGACGTTCTCCGAGGCCGAGGCCGGCGAGGACGGCACCATCGACGTCGCCGACCTCGGGGTGAAGCGGCCGTCCATGACCTGGACCTACATGGTCCACGACCACCCGTTCTCCTCGCTGCTGGAGACCGTCGTCGGCAAGCTCAAGGGGCCGCGCGGCCGCCCCGACGGCGCCGACCCCGCCTGACCGCCGCCCCGGGGGTGGGGCCATCCCTACCCCCGGGACTACGGCCCGGCCGGTCCCGGGGGTCCGGGTCCGCCGCGTAGCGTTCCCCTATGCCGCAGCCCCCTCCCGCCACCCCTCTCCAGGCCCTGCCCCGGCGCACGTTCCCGGTGGGCGCCTGGCCCTGGCGCTCGGCGCTGTACACCGCCACCACACCGGTCGTGGGGCTGGCCGCCGCCGTCCCGCTGCTGGTGCTGGTCCTGCCGTGGGCCGTCCTGGCGTCCATGGTGGCCGACGCCCGCCCGCTGCCGGACGCGGCCACCTGGGTGCCGCTGCTGGCGGTCGGCGCCGCACTCGTCGGCGGGTTCGGCCCGCTGCTCGCCCTGCCCGTGGCGGCGGTGGAGCGCCTGCGGCTGCGCCTGGTCGACACCCGGCCCGCGGCCGCCCCGCACCGCCGCCCGCCCGCCCCCGGGCCGTGGGCGTGGCTGCGCACCCGCTACACCGAGCCCGCGACGTGGCGGGAACTCGGCTACACCCTCCTGCTGCCGCCGCTGGCGGCGGTGGCCGGCGCCATGCTCTGGACCGTGCTGCTGCCGCTGCTGCTGGCGGCCGCGCCGCTGATCGTGGCCGCCGACGAGGGGCCGGTGACCTTCGGCCCGGTGCGCGCCGCGACCCCCGCCGACACGGTCCCGGTGGCGCTGCTCGGCGTCGCGCTGCTCGCCCTGGCGCCCTACCTGCTGGCGCTGTGGGCCGGCGCGCACGGCGCGCTCGCGCGGGCGCTGCTGCACCGGCACGAGCCCGAGGCGCTGCGCGCCGAACTGGTGGAGGTGACCCGGTCCCGGGCCCGGCTGGTCGACGCCTTCGAGGCCGAGCGGCGGCGCATCGAACGCGACCTGCACGACGGCGCCCAGCAGCGGCTCGTCGCCCTCACCATGCGCCTGGGCCTGGCCCGGCTCGACCTGCCCGCCGACTCCCCGGCGGCGGCCGAGGTCGCCGCGGCCCACGACCAGGCCAAGCTGGTCCTCGCGGAGCTGCGCGAACTCATCCGCGGCATCCACCCCCAGGTGCTCACCGACCGGGGGCTGGCGGCGGCGCTGCCCGACCTCGCCGACCGCTGCCCGGTGCCCGTCCGGCTGGACCTGGACCTGCCCGCCCGCCCGCCCGCGCACGCCGAGGCCACCGCCTACTTCGTCGCCGCCGAACTGCTGACCAACGCCGCCCGGCACAGCGGGGCCACCGCCGTGGCGGTGTCCGCCCGGGCCGCCGACCGGACGCTCGTGCTGGAGGTCGCCGACGACGGCCGGGGCGGCGCCGACCCCGCGGCCGGCACCGGGCTGACGGGGCTCGCCGACCGGCTGGCCGTGACGAACGGCAGAATGCTGCTGTCCAGCCCGCCCGGCGGGCCGACCCGCATCCGAGTGGAGCTGCCGTGGAACCGCACCCCCTGACCGTCGTGCTGGCCGAGGACGGGGTCCTGCTCCGCGAGGGCCTGGCCGGGCTGCTGCGCCGGTTCGGGTTCACCGTCGCGGCGGCCGTCGGCGACGCGGACGCCCTGGAGGCGGCCGCCGCCGAGCACGTCCCCGACCTGGTCGTCACCGACATCCGGATGCCCCCCGGGTTCACCGACGAAGGGCTGCGCGCGGCCGTGCGGCTGCGCCGGGACCGCCCCGGCCTGGCCGTGGTGGCGCTCAGCCAGTACGTGGAGCAGAGCTACGCCGCCGACCTGCTCGACTCCCACGACGGCCGGGGGGTCGGCTACCTGCTCAAGGAGCGCGTGGCCGACGTCGAGGAGTTCGCCCGCACGCTGCGGCAGGTCGCCGGCGGCGGAACGGTGGTCGACCCCGAGGTGGTGCGCCAGCTCCTGCGCCGCCGCCGCGACCCGCTGGCGCGGCTGTCCGAGCGCGAGCGCCAGGTGCTCGGCGAGATCGCCGAGGGGCACTCCAACACCGCCATCGCCCGGCGGCTCTACGTCAGCGAGGCCGCGGTGGGCAAGCACATCGGCAACATCCTGGCCAAGCTCGACCTGCCGCCCGACGACGACGTCAACCGGCGGGTCCTCGCCGTCCTCGCCTACCTGCGCGGCGGCGCCTCCTGACCCGCCCGGCGGATCCGCCGCGTCCGGGACCGGCCACGCCCGCCGGGCGGGCCGACGCCTCCGGCGGCATATTCACGGCTACTCCGGGCATTCGAACGTGGAAAGAGTCGAACGTCCTTATGCAATTGCTTTGGAGGGATGTAAAGTTCGGGGAATCCGCATATGCGTCCGGGTCGGCGACGCATGCTTTTTCGGTGTGCCCGGCCATGGCTCATCCGAAAGACGGGAGAAGTGTCGGACGTGGCTCACGAAGTCGGGGCGCAGGAGAAGATCACCTATGGGCGCAACGACCGGTTCTCCGGTGGCCCGGTCGGCGGCGGCCGCTTCTGGGTGGACGACGACGGGAGGTCCGTCGCCAAGCTCGGCGGCCCCGCCGAGTGGCGGCGTACGGGAATGATCGACGTCCGCATCGGCGACACCTTCACGGTCGGCGGGCAGACCTGGAAGGTCACCGAGATCGTCGACGCGGAATCGCCGGACGCCTACCTCATCACGACGCGGGTGAGCTGATGGGGGTCATCCGTAATACCGTGCCCGGTAATTCCGGAATGCGGTGACAGACGGCGACGCGACGAATCGGTTGCG
Organism: Nocardiopsis trehalosi NBRC 14201; assembly: GCF_001552555.1. Taxonomy (GTDB): domain Bacteria; phylum Actinomycetota; class Actinomycetes; order Streptosporangiales; family Streptosporangiaceae; genus Nocardiopsis_B; species Nocardiopsis_B trehalosi. Next base: position 12,495 of record NZ_BCRK01000047.1, read on the forward strand.
TCATCTGCGAATTCGGTAGCACCCCGAACCCCGCGGCGGACCCCCTCCCGGCCGCGGTGGGACTCCGGCCCCGGCGGCCCCGGCCACCGGGGCCGGAGCCATGCCCCCGCCCCGAGCCGGCCCGCCGCCGTGGCCGCGCGCGGGCGCCGGGGTGGCCGGACCGGCGGCCGGGGCGCCGAAGTCGGGCGGGCGGGGGAGTCCGGGCCGCGCAATCGGCGGTCCGGCCGCGGCCGGGGTCGCGGATCGGCTGCCGGGCCCCCTGGCGGGCAGGGTCCGGGGGCCCTGGACCCGGGCCCGGCCGGGCGCCCGGGGCGGGGCCGCGACCAGCGGGCGCGCGCTCCCGCCGCCGCCGGCGGGTGCCGGACGGCCCGGTGGACCCCTCCGTACGGCGCGGGCCGGGCCGGGCACCGGTGGGTCCACGGACCCACCGGCCGACCTGCGATTGAGGACCGGCCTGGGTCTGCCGCGCCCGGCCCCGGGCCGGAAGAATCAGCGGTGAGCGGGAACGGTCCGGGTTCCTCGGAACCGGGACCGAAGTGGCGTTCGTGTACATCCGAGCCCGCTCCTCGGATGTGCGCTGGACACGGACGCAACCGGCCGGTCGACATGCCCCGCATGCTCTGCCATCGAGCGGTGGCATGACCTCCCCGACCGGTCGGGATCCGTCCTCCGGGCCTTCGGGCCCGGGGGGCGGCCCGCGCTTCCGCGGCCCCACGGGGGCGGCGGCGGAACGCGCACCCACCTCGCGCGCGGCGGCGGGGTGCCGGGGAAGCACCCGGCCGCCCGCGCACCCTCAGCCCAGGCCGTCGTAGACCGCCTTCACCAGCCGCATGGCGCGGATGCCGCCGGACAGCTCCACGCCGGTCCGGTTCATCACGTAGCCGAGCGAGATCCCGTGCTCCAGGTCGGCCAGGCCGATCGACCCGCCGGAGCCGGTGTGCCCGAACGCGCCCGGCCAGGCGGCCCGGGGGACGGCGAACACGTGGGACGGCCGCATGAACCCCAGGCCGAACGTGCTCTCCAGGTGCAGGACCCGGTCCTCCCCCGAGGAGCGCGGCTCCACCGCCGCGCGCAGGGTGCCGGGGGCGACGATCCGCCCCGCGAGCAGGTCGCGGTAGAAGCCCGCCAGCGCCGTGGCCGTGGTCATGAGCCCGGCGGCGGGCCAGCCGGCGGCGAGCACGTCCCGGTTGTTGTACCGGCCGGGCGCCTGCGACATGTCGGGGGCGCGGAAGGCCCGCGAGAACAGGCTGCCGGGGTCGCGCGCCGCGCGGGTCATCCGCCCCACGGGGTCGTCGCCGGGTTCGGCGGCGGCGGGGCCGCGCCGCCGGGCCGCGGTGGGGCCGGTGGTCAGCCGGGCGGCCCGGTCGAGCACGTCGTCGGGGGCGCCCACCCACAGGTCCAGCCCCAGCGGCCCGGCGATCTCGTCGGCGACGTAGGCGCCGACAGTGCGGCCGTCGAGCCGCCGGACGATCTCCCCGGCCAGCCAGCCGAACGTCAGCGGGTGGTAGCCGTGCGCCGTGCCCGGGGGCCAGGCGGGCGCCTGGGCCGCCAGCAGCGCCGCCATGGCGGCCGGGTCGGCGGCCTCGGCGGCGGTGACGTCGCGGTCGAACGCGGGCAGGCCGGCGCGGTGCGCCAGGAGGTCCTCGCCGGTGGCCGCCTCCTTGCCCTCGGCGGCGAACTCCGGCCACCATTCAGCCACCGGCGCGGCCAGGTCGTGCCCGCCGCGCTCGGCCACCCGCAGGGCCGCGGCGGCGGTGAGCGCCTTGGTGCAGGAGAACGCGAAGCAGGGCGTGTCGTGCTCCCAGGGGCGTCCGGTCGCGGCGTCGGCCGCGCCCGCCCACAGGTCCACCACGGGCTCGTCGCCGACGAACACCGCCAGGGCGGCGCCGGTCTCCAGGTCCCGGGCGAAGTTGTCGGCGAAGACCTTGTGCACGCGCTCGAACCCCGGCGCGCAGCTCCCGTGGATCTCCACGTCCCCCATCCGGCCCCCCATCCGCTCCGCCCGGCCGCCCCGGGTCCTCCGGCCGCACCGACTGTATGACAGCAGCGTGGGGCCGCCCGACCCGCCCCCGGCGAGCGGAGGCGGGCGGGGGCGCCGGAGAGGGACGGCCGCTCGGGGCGGACGACCCCTGGCGCGCGGCCTTATGTTCTGTTTATCCTGGCAGGTCAGAATGGCCGCGAAATTCCCACTGTGCCGCCAATCGAGACATTTCAGTGACCTGATTCGTCCACGAGCGTGACCTGACGGCGGCTACCGTCGTCTCGGATCGCGGCGCGATCCGGCCCTCCGCCCCCGCTCGCACCACCGGAGGCCGCCACGCCGCGTGCGCACGCACCGCGGCCGGTCCCAGGGGCTGTCCCCCGCTCCTGGGCCCGGCTCCGCGCCCGCCCCCCGCGGGCGCCGACCGGCCCGGCCGCCGCCCGCGGCCGGACCCGCCGGTAGGTTCGGGGCATGGCACTCCGACACATCGCCCTCTTCCGCTGGGCCGACGGCACCACCCCCGCGCAGGTCGCGGAGGTCGAGGCGGCCCTCGCGCCCCTGCCGGCGCGCGTCCCCGGACTGCGCGCGTACGCGTTCGGCCCCGATCTGGGGATCGGCCCCGGCACCTACGACTTCGCGGTCGTCGCGGACCTCGACGACGCCGACGGGTTCGCCGCCTACCGCGACCACCCCGACCACCAGGCGGCGCTCGCGGTCATCCTGCCCCTGCTGGCCGACCGCGCCGCGGTGCAGTTCCGTATCGACGGCTGACCCCGGCCGCACCGCCGGCTGCATCGTGTTCCGGCCGACCCGCCCCGACGCAGGTCGGTGCGGTTCGCCCCCCTCCGCCGCAGGTCGCGGCCCCCGATCGCGGTCCGCTCGGCCACCGGGGCGGGTTCGGCCTCGGGGGTTGCCTTAGAACGTGTTCCAGTATTACGGTCGGTGGCAGACCCGATGCCCGGCGGAGCCGGCGGACCCCGGTCCGCCGCGCGCCGGACGCGCAGACGCGCCACCTGCCGGAGACGGATCGCGCCCCGTCTCCGGCGGGTGGCGTCCGACGTCGCGGCGGCTCACGCCACCGGCACCCCCAGCGCCGCGAGCTCCGCGTCCGAGCGGGTGGTGCAGAACCAGTCGCGGAACCTCGGGTGGGCCGCCAGCGGCCCCGCCGGGGCCAGCGCCCGCTCACCCACCAGGTGGAACCGGTACCCCAGGGGCGCCAGCGCCGCGGTCAGCGGCGCGGCGTCGGCGTCGGGCAGGACCTCGCACAGGATGTCCGGCCGGTGCGCCGCGAGGAACCCGCCGCCGTGCGCGAACACGTCGGCCTCGGTGCCCTCGACGTCGATCTTGAGCACCGCGCGGCCGCCCTGGGGGACCGCGCCGGCGAACGCGTCCAGCGCCACCACCTCCACCGGCACCCCGTCGTCGAACGCCAGCGCCGCGGAGTAGAAGCAGGGCAGCGCGGAGTCGCCCGAGCGCACCGGCATCGCGATGACCGACGCCGGATCGCCCACCCCCACGTGGTGGAGCGTGGTGCGGTGCAGCACCCGGTTGCGCACGCAGTTGTCGAACAGCGCCCGGTAGACCTCGGGCACGATCTCGAAGGCGTGCGCCCGCAGCCGCGGGTTCACGGCCGTCCCGGCCAGCGTGAACAGCCCCGTGTAGGCCCCGATGTCGAGGAAGACGTCGGCCTCGCGCACCACGGCGGCGAACACGCGAAGCGCGAGGTCGTCGGCGGCCCCGGGGCGGCGGCCGCCGCCCCAGTACAGCTCCTTGGCGACCACGCAGCGCGCCGGCGCCAGCATCGTGTACGCGGCCCCGTCCACCCGGCCGGTGACCTCCCGGACGCCGGCCGGGACGGGCAGCCGCCCGGTGGCGCGCAGCCCCGGGGCCGCCACCCCCACGGCCGCGCGCATGGCCAGGTTGGGCAGCCGCCAGCCGAGCACCCGCTTCACGTGCCGCTTGGCGCCGTACCAGCTGCGGCGCCGCGCCACCGCCGTGGCCCGGAAATCGGTGGGCGGCCCGGCGGCCTCCGGGGACTCCGGGGTCTCCGGGGCCGCGTCGGGCGGACGGGGTGCGGGCGGGGTGTTCCGGACGCGCTGGGCCATGATCGCTCTCCGTGGCGGGGGACATGCCGAACGTGGCCACCCTAGCCCGCGCGGGTCCGCACGCCGGGACGCCACGCGCGGCGCCGCGCCCCCCGGGGCGGGCCGCGCCGCGCGCTCAGGTCAGCAGGCGCGCCATCTCGCGCACCGACGGGCACGGCCAGCGCAGCATGCAGCACCGGCACCGGCGCGCCGCCGGGGCCTCGCCGCTGGACAGTCCGCCGCCGTCGCGCGGGCGGTGCAGGTCGAGGAGGGTGAGGCAGACGTCGGCGAACGCCGCCACCTCGGTCCGGGCGTTGGCGTAGAACGCGATGTCGTTGATGCGCAGCAGGGCGTTCTCGCCCGCCTGCGGCGGGATGCCGACGGTGTCGGGCGACCACGGCACCGCCTTGGCGGCGCGTTCCCGCACGCCCTCGATGAAGAGGCGCAGGCGCTCATGGTCGTCCAGTTGTCCCGTCGGGGACGCGAACATGTCCGAGACCGACATCGGAACTCCCCCTGGGCCGCAGCTCAGCGACACTCGCCCTATGTCGCCCACCGTACCGTCGCCGTCACGGATTGTCGCGCCGGTCGGCCGGTCGGCGCGCCGCCGCGCGGCGCACCGGCGGGCAGGAGCCGCCGAAGGGTCGGGCCGCCCCGGGGGCGGGGCGGCCCGTGCGGCCGGCGGTCAGCCGCAGTTGCCGCCGCAGGAGCAGGAGCCGCCGCTCTGGCAGCCGCAGCCGCAACCGGAGCCGCAGTTGCAGCCGCCGGGCGGGGGAGCGGGCGTGGACGTGGGCATGGTCCCTCCTCGGTGGAAGACGCGGATCGGCGCGGTCCGCACCGGTCGGCCCGAGGGGCGGGCGCGGTGCGGGACCGGCATGGTGGGAGATGCCCGCAACCCGAGATCGGCAACCGTCGCCGTACCGATCCGCCGCCCTCAGGCGAAGAACCCCGCCGTCGGCGCGGGCCGGCGCAGCATCCGGTACAGCCACACCTGCCCCAGGACCATCAGCGGCACCACCGGGGCCAGTGCGTACCCGACCAGGGCGAGGGTGCCGCCGGGCACCGGCTCCACCGGCAGCGCGACCGCCGCCGCCACCACGAGCGGCGGCACCGCGATCGCCAGCGCCGAGGTGTGCCGCGACAGGCGCGGCCCCGACAGCCCGGCGGTGGCCGCCAGGACCGCGCCCAGCACGGCCGCCGCCGCCAGGGCGGCCACCGGGCGGTCGGGCGCGGCGCCCGTGATCAGGGCCGCGGCCGCCGCGACCCCTCCGGCGGCCAGGGCGGCGCGCGCCAGCACCCGCGTCGCCCGCCCCGCCGCGTCGGCGGCCTCCGCGGAGTCCACCGCGGTCCCGGCACGCGCCGCCACCAGCAGCGCCCCGCCGCCCGCCGCCGGCGGCCCCGGCACGGTGACCGGCTCCGCCTCCGGCGGGACGAGCCGCTCGGCGCCGAACGCCGCGCCGCGCAGGGCGAACAGCGCGGTGACGCATACCGCGCACGCCAGCGCGAACGGCGACGCGGGGGAGCCGCCCGCCAGCAGCCCGCCGACCACGAGCCCCCACGCGCCGGCCAGCACCCAGCTCCCGGCCGTGATCGCCGCCTCCCACGTCCGGTGCCACGCCGGCGCGGCCACGCGCGAGCGGAACCACAGCCCCGCGTCGCGGAGCAGCCACCCCGCGAGCAGGGCGGTCAGCACCGGCCACAGGTCGGCCACCAGCGCGGCCTTCAGCGCGGGGAACAGGCCGGCGACCACCCCCACCGCGCCGACCAGCCACACCTCCGTGCCGAGGAAGTAGGGGGCCGCCGCCGCCACCAGCCGGCGCCGCTCCGCGGGGGTGCGGGCGAGGTGCGGCAGCAGCATGCCCAGTCCGATGTCGCACCCCGCCAGCACGAAGTAGCCCACCATCAGGCCGGTGAGGAACAGGGCGGGAACGGTTTCCATGAGGTCTCCTGAAAGCGGGGAAAGGGCTAGGCGACGGGCACGGCGGGCGGTCGGGCGTCGGACTCGGGCGGCGGGGCGGGCGCCAGCGGGCCGCCGTCGGGGCCGCGCCGGGCGTAGCGGACCAGCAGCCACCAGGTGGTCCCGGCCAGCACCGCGAACGCCGCGGTGAACAGCGAGAACGACACCCCGGCGGCCACCGGGCCCAGGTCGGTCATCGCGTCGGCCGTGGTCAGGTGGTGGACGACCGCCCACGGCTGGCGCTCGGTCTCCCGGTAGACCCAGCCGCCGACGCTCGCCGCGTACGGCAGCACCGGGGTGAGCACGACCGGCCACAGCGCCCACCGCAGCGGGCCCGGCGCCTTCGGCACCCAGGCGAGGAGCAGCGCCAGGGCCAGCAGCGACATCAGGGTCCAGCTCAGCACCATGACCATCTCGCCCGCCGCGCCGATCGCGGCCGCGGCGCCGCCGTCGTAGGCGTCCTCGACGGCGGCGATCTCCGCCGCCGTCAGGGTCAGCCCGCTGGTCGGTGGCGCGTCGGCGGCGGCGCCGAACTGCAGGCCGCCGGTTGCCGCCGTCGGCATCAGCGCCAGGGCGAGGACCAGCCCCGAGGCGCGCAGCGCGCGGATGAACATGCGGTCCGGGTCGGCGCCGCGCGCCAGGTGGTAGGCGCTCACGGCGGCCACCACCACCGCACCGACCATCAGCGTCCCCGCGACGACGTGGGCGAAGGCGAGCACCGCGGCCGGGTTGGCCAGGAGGGCGGTCGCGTCGGTGACGACCGCCGTGCCGCCGCGCATCTCGAAGCCGACGGGGGAGCGCAGGAACCCGTTCGCCACCAGCACCCAGTAGGCGGAGGCGTAGGCGGTGGCGGCGACCACCGCGAAGCAGGCCAGGTGCGCCCACCGGTTCATCCGGTCCCACCCGAAGATCCACAGCCCGAGGAAGGTGGACTCCAGGAAGAACGCGACCATGGTCTCCACCGCCAGCGGGGCGCCGAACGCGTAGCCGAACGCCTCGCTCAACCCGCTCCAGTTGACGGCGAGCTGCAGCTCCATGACCAGCCCCGACAGGACGCCCATGCCGTAGTTCACGACGTACAGGCCGCCCCAGAACCGGACGGCGCGCAGCCGGGCGGGATCGCGGCGCAGGACCGCGCCGAGCTGCCCGAACAGGATGAACGGCGCGAGGCCGAGCGTGAACGCCACGAACAGGTAGTGCGTGGCGGCGGTGAACGAGAACTGGAGCCGGGCGAGCAGGAGCGGGTCGTCGAACATGTCGGGGCGCCTCAGCGGTCGGTCGGACGGGACGCCCCGATGGTGGCGGTGCGCCGCCCGCCCCCGCATCACCCGCCGGGAGGCTTGGCCCCTACCTCCCGCGGTGGCCCCGGGTGCCCCCGCCTACGCCCCGCGGCGTAAGGGGCGCCCCGGGGTTCCCCGGAGGCCGCCCCCGGGGGGCGGCGCGGACCCGCCCCACCCGGCGGGTCAGTCCGTCCAGCCGGGCGCGACCAGGCAGGTCTCGTAGGCCAGCACCACCAGCTGCGCGCGGTCGCGCACCCGCAGCTTGACCATGGCCCGGCTGACGTGGGTCTTGGCGGTGGCCGGGCTGACCACCAGGCGCTGGGCGATCTCCTCGTTGGACAGCCCGGCGCCGACCAGCGCCACCACCTCCCGCTCGCGGTCGGTCAGCCCGTTCAGCCGCGCCGACGGCTCCGGACGGCGCGGCCGGGCCGCGTAGTCGGCGATCAGCCGCCGGGTCACGGTGGGCGACAGCAGCGCGTCGCCGCGCGCCACCACCCGCACGCCCTGGAGCAGGTCCTCGGGCTCGGTGTCCTTGACCAGGAACCCGCTGGCGCCCGTGCGCAGCGCCTCGAAGATGTACTCGTCCAGGTCGAAGGTGGTGAGGATGACGATGCGCACGCCGGCCAGCCCCGGGTCGCCCAGGATGAGCCGGGTGGCCTCCAGGCCGTCGAGCACGGGCATGCGGACGTCCATCAGCACGACGTCCGGGCGCACGGCGGCGGCCAGCCGCACGGCCTCGCGGCCGTCCCCGGCCTCGGCCACGACGGTGATGTCGGGGGCGCTGTCCAGCAGGGCGCGGAAACCGGCGCGGACCAGGGCCTGGTCGTCGGCGATGAGCACACGGATCACGGGTCACGGCTCCGGGGAGGGCGCGGGGGCGGAGAGGGGGTCGGGCGGCTCGGCGGGGTCGGGCAGCCGTGCCCGCACGGTGAACCCGCCGTCCGGGTCGGGCGCGGCGTCCAGCCCGCCGCCCAGCGCGGCGGCGCGCTCGCGCATCCCCATGATGCCGTTGCCCGGGGTGAACCCCTCGGCGGGGGCCGCGCCGTCGTCGCGCACCAGCACGTCCAGGCCGTCGGCGGTGTACTCCAGCTCCACGTCCGCACCCGACGCCCGCGCGTGGCGGACCGTGTTCGTCAGCGACTCCTGCACGATCCGGTAGGCGGCCGCCGCGACGTTGGTCGACAGCCGCCGGGGCGTGCCCCGGGTGCGCACCCGCACGTCCAGGCCGGCGCCGCGGGTGCCGTCGACCAGCTCGTCCAGCCGGTCCAGGTCCGGGGTGGGGGCGCGCGGCGCGCGCTCGTCGACGGCGCGCAGCACGTTCAGCGTCGCCCGCAGCTCGCGCAGGGTCTCCCTGCTGGTGCGCTTGATCGTGGCCAGCGCCTCGGCCGCCCGCTCCGGCTCGCTGTCGATCAGGTACAGGGCGGTCCCCGCCTGCACGTTGATCAGCGAGATGTTGTGCGCGACCGTGTCGTGCACCTCGCGGGCGAGCTGCACCCGCTCGTCGGCGGCGCGCCGCCGGATCGCCTCCTCGCGCGAGCGCGCGGCCTCGCCGGCGCGCTCGCGGACCACCGCCCGGTACTCGCCGCCCTTGCGGGCGGCCTCGGCCGAGATCAGCACGACGAGCATCCAGGCGAGCATGCCCAGCGCCGGGCCGAGCCGCGGCGCGCCGTAGGCGAACGCCTCCCACAGGTGGATGGCGAGGAACTGCTCGACGCCTAGCAGCCACGCCTGCCACCGGTAGCCGCGCACCGCCGCCCCGAACAGCGCCACCGCGCCGGCCGCGAGCACCATGCCGTCGGGGAACCCCATGGGGTAGTACAGGGTCGACGCGGTGGTGCTGACCACGGCGGCCGGCACCGGGAACCGGGACCGCCACGCCAGCGGCGCCACCGCCACCGCGATGACCAGGTACCCCCACGGCCACAGCGGGCGCACCCCCTCCGCCGCGTACGGCCCGGACTCCAGGAACACGGCGGAGCACACGGACAGCGCGGCGACCGCGAGGGCGGTCGCGAGGTCCGTGGACGACGGGCGGAGGCGGGAGGGCACCCCTCGAAAGTACGCGGTCGGGGTGGTGGTGGCGCGTCCTCCGCGGGGCGGATCGGTCCCGCCCCCGGCTACTCCCGGGGGAGTACGCGCGGCCGCGACCGCCTCCGCTCCCACGCGTCCGCCACCGGATCGGCCGCCATGGCGGCGACGAGCAGCACCGCCCCCGCCACCCCCGGCGCGGTCATCCGCTCGCCCAGCAGCGCCGCCGACAGCAGGGCCGCCGTCAGCGGCTCGGCGATGCTGCCCACGGCCGCCGCGGCGTCGGAGGCGCCGCGCAGCCCGGCGAAGAACAGCAGGTAGGCCAGGCCCGTCGGCACCAGGCCGAGGAACAGCAGCAGGGCCAGCGGCTCCGGGGCCACCGGGACCGCCATGCCCGCCGCCAGCCCGAACGGGGCCAGCAGCACCCCGCCGCCCAGCAGCCCCAGCCCGGCGTTGGCGACCGGGTCGAGCCCCGCCGGGGGCACCCGGTTGACCAGGGTCAGCACCGAGAACACCAGCCCCGCGCCGAGCGCGCAGGCCAGCCCGGCCGCGAGCCGGTCGGCGGGTGCGTCGGCGGCGGGGAACCCGGACAGCAGCGCCAGCCCCGCGACGGCCGGCAGCACGGCGGCGGTCAGCCGGGGGGTGGGGCGGCGGCGGGCCGCCAGGCAGATCCCGGCGGCGACGAACACCGGGACGCTGCCGATCTTGACCAGCGTCGCCAGGCCCACCGGGACCAGCGCCAGGGACGCGAAGTACAGCAGCTGGAAGACCGCGTGCAGGGCGGCGTTGACGGCGAGCCGCCGGACCACCGGCCGGGTGGGGCGGCGCAGCGCCCGCAGTCGGCCCGTGGCGGCCGCCACCGCCGCGATGAGCGCCCCGCCGACGAGCAGCCGGTAGGCGGCGACCGCCGGGGCGGACAGCCCCGCGTCGGCCTGGAGGAGGTGGCCGGCGATACCGCCGGTGCCCCACAGCACGCCGGCGGCGAGCAGCAGCGCCAGGCCGCGCCGGGCGGCGGGCGTGGCGGGGGAGGACACGGCCAAAACGGCCGAGGGAAGAGAGGACACGGTGGAGACTCCGTCGACGACGACACAGGGGACCGGATCGTCGGGACGTCAGGCGGGCGGCCGGTGCGCGGGCACGGAACGGGCGCCCGGGGCCACCGCGCGGACCACGCGGTGCGACGCCCCGGTCAGGACCGGGGCGGGGGCGTGACGAAGAGCCGTGTCTGGTGGATCATGGGACGACTGTACCAGCCGTCCGCCGCCGCCCCCGGCGGACGGGCGCGCCGCCCGGCGGCGGGAACGCCCCGGCCGGACCGCGCGTCCAAGCCCCCGCCGCCGCGCAGCAGCGGCGCGCCACGACCCCACCCCAGGAGCGACCGGACCGCCGATGAACGTCCCGCACTACGGCCCCCACCACGGACCGCCCTACGGCCACCCCGGCTACGGCCCCCCGGGGTACGGCCCGCCCGGCTACGGTCCCCCGCCCCCGCCCGGACCCCCGCCCGGCTACGGTCCCCCGCCCGGCCCGCCGCCCGCCGGGCCCGCGCCGCAGATCGACCTCGACGCGATCCTCACCGAGTCGCTGGACGAGGCGCGCATGCACCTGCGGGTCATCCTGAACACCGACGTGACCCAGCTCGGCGGCGACAAGCTCGCGTACTCGGTGAACGCGGGGCTGACCGCGATGATCGTCCGCCGCACCCCCGACCGCGACCGGTCGCTGGTCCTCGACAAGAGCCACACCCGCCGGTGGAACACCACCAAGCGCGACCTGTGGACCACGGCCCTGCGCAACATGGTCTACGAGCCCATCGAGGTGCAGACCCACGACACCAACGCCGACACCCCTGTGCACGTGGTGCAGGGCGCGGGCTGGCCGGGCGCCTCCCACGTCATGCGGCTGCCCGAGATCGTCCGCGAGCCGATGCCCTACGGCGCGATCGTGATGCTGCCGACCTCCAACACCATGGTCTATGCCGTCCTGCGCAGCCGCCGGTCGCTGCCGCTGATCCCGTTCCTGTACCGCACCTCCACCGCCCTGGTCGGCGGCGAGCCGTTCGTCGACCAGCTCCTGTGGTGGCGCGACGGCAACGTCAACGGCATGTCGGTGCGCCCCGACCCCGGCGGCGGCGTCCAGGTCCGCCAGTCCGAGGAGTTCACCTTCCTGCTCGACCACGAGCTGCCCGAGTACTGACGGCGGCCCGCGCCGCCGCCGGGGCCGCGGTCACCGCGGGAACGTGTCGGCGGGCGGCGCGGGGGAGTCCTCGGCGGTGGCGTCCCGCACCGGGGCGGCGCCGCCGACGAACCGCTCCAGCTCGCCGTCCGACAGCAGCCGGGCCATGTCGGGGTCGCGGTGCGCCCGCCGGGCCAGCTCCGCCACCGGCAGCGGGGCGTCGGACGCCACCAGCACCAGGTTGCCGAACCTGCGGCCCCGCAGCACCCCCGGCTCGGCGATCAGCGCGGCGTTGGCGAACACCGCCAGCGCGGTGGCCGCCTGGGCGCGCGCGTGCCGCAGCCGCCGGCCGTCGCCCACGTTCGCCGCGAACGTCCCGCCCGGCCGCAGCACCCGGGCGGCCTCGGCGTGGAACTCCACCGACGTCAGCGCGGCCGGGGTGCGCGCGCCCGCGAACACGTCGCAGACCACCAGGTCGGCGGAGGAGTCGCGGCGCTCGCCCAGCCAGGCGCGGGCGTCGCCGATGCCGACCCGGATGCCGGCGCCGCGCCCCCACGGCAGGGAGGCGCGCACCAGGTCGACCAGCCGGGCGTCGACGTCGACCGCCCGCTGCCGCGACCCCGGCCGGGTGGCGGCGATGTAGCGGGCCAGGGTGAGCGCGCCCGCCCCCAGGTGCAGCACGTCCAGCGGTTCCCGGGGCGGCGCGGCCAGGTCGGCGACGTGGCCCAGCCGGCGCATGTACTCGAAGTCGAGGTAGGTGGGGTCGGACAGGTCGACGTGCGACTGCGGGGTGCCGTCGACGACGAGCATCCAGGAGTCGGGGCGGTCGGCGTCGCGCAGCAGCTCGACCTCCGGCCGCCGGTCCGCGCCGTCCCCGTTGCGCCCGCGCATGCGCGCCCTCCGCTCCCTCGTCCGCCCCGGCAGCTCTCACCGTACGGCGTGCGCGGTGGTGCTCCGCCGGGCGCGGCCCGGCGGAGCACCGGGCGGGTCAGGCGCGGTCGAGCGCGGCGAGTTCCGCGTCGTCCAGCACCAGGTCGGCGGCCGCGACGCTGTCGCGGATGGTCTCGGGCCGCGACGACCCCGGGATGGGCAGCACGTGCGGCCCCTTGGCCAGCATCCAGGCCAGGCAGACCTGCTGCGGGCTCACTCCGCGCGCCTTGGCGACCTCGGCGAACGCGGCGTGCCGGTCGGCCAGCCCGGCCGCCTTGGAGATGCCGCCCAGCGGGCTCCACGGCAGGAAGGCCGTGCCCAGCTCGGCGCACAGCTCCAGCTCCGGCTCGCTGGACCGGAAGGCGGGCGAGTACTGGTTCTGCACCGCCGCCAGGCGCCCGCCGAGCACCAGGTCGGCGGCCCGGATCTGCCCCGGGTCGGCGTTGGACACGCCCGCCAGCCGGATCTTGCCCGCGTCGAGCAGCTCGGCCAGGGCGCCCACGGACTCCTCGAACGGCACCTCGGGGTCGGGGCGGTGGAACTGGTAGAGCCCGATCGCCTCCACGCCGAGCCGGCGCAGGGACGCGTCGCACGCCCGCTTCAGGTACTCCGGGCGGCCGTCGAGCGCCCACGACCCGTCGCCCGGACGCGTGTGGCCGCCCTTGGTCGCCACCAGCACCTCGGAGGTGTCGCCGCCGTAGGACGCCAGCGCCTCGGCGATGAGCAGTTCGTTGTGCCCGGGGTCGGTGGCGTCGAGGTGGTAGGCGTCGGCCGTGTCGATCAGGGTCACGCCGGCGTCGAGGGCGGCGTGCACGGTCGCGATCGCACGCTCCCGGTCGGGGCGGCCCTCGATGGACAGGGGCATGCCGCCCAGGCCGATCGCGCCGACGGACCGGTCGCCGATGGTTCGCTGCTGCATGCTGCGGATTCTCTCCTGCGGTGGGTCGGGGATCGTGCGGGCGCGCCGGGAGGCGCCCCGCACCCAGCCTGACCGCCCGCGGTTAAGCTGTCCAACAGAAGAAACCGATCGCGGCGTTCGCTCCGGGTGATCAATGTGGAACTGCGGCAGCTCCGCTACTTCGTCGCCGTCGCCGAGGAGCGGCACTTCACCCGCGCGGCGCGGCGGCTGCACGTCGCCCAGTCGGGTCTGTCCGCCTCCGTGCGCGCCCTCGAACGCGAGCTCGGCGCGCCGCTGTTCGTGCGCAGCACCCGCCGCGTCGCCCTCACCGACGCGGGCCGCGCCCTGCTCCCCGAGGCCCGCCGCACGCTCGACCGCGCCGACTCCGCCCGCGAGGCCGTCGCCGCCGTCCGCGGCCTGCTCCGGGGCACCCTGCGCGTGGGCACCCTCCAGTGCCTCGGCGGCATCGACGTCCCCCGGCTGCTCGCCGACTTCCGCGCCGCCCACCCCGGCGTCGAGATCCGCCTCCAGCAGGACGGCACCCGCGCCCTGCTCGACGGGGTCCGCTCCGGCGCCGTCGACGTCGCCTTCACCGCCGCCGACGGCACCGAGGCCGCCGACCTCGACCTGCTCCCCATCGCCGCCGAACCCATGGTGCTGGCCTGCGCCCCCGGGCACCGCGCCGCCGCCGCCGGGGCCGCGCGCCCGGCCGACCTCGCCGGGGAGCCCTTCGTGGACTTCACCGCCGGCTTCGGCACCCGCGACGCCGCCGACCGGATGCTCGCCGCCCACGGGGTCGACCGCCGCGTCGGGCTGGAGGTCAACGACGTCCACACGCTGCTGGACCTGGTGGCCCACGGCCTCGGCGTCGCCATCGTGCCCGCCCACTTCGCCGGCAAGACCGACGGCGCCGCGTTCGTCCCCATCACCGGCGCCGAGCCGTGGCGCACCACCGCCGCCAGCGCGGGCGGGGGCGGCGCGGGCGCCGCCGCGCGGGCCCTGCTCGCCATGGTCGCCGAGCGCGCCCCCGCCTCCGGCGGCGCGGCTGCGGGCGCCCCGGTGTGCCGCTAGCCTGGAACCCCTTTCTCCACCCGATCGTCTCCACCCGATCGTGCCCGTTCTACGAGGAGTGGCCGTGCTGCTGCGGATGTCGACCCTGTTCCTGCGCACCCTGCGTGAGGACCCGGCGGACGCCGAGGTGCCGAGCCACCGGCTGATGGTGCGCGGCGGGTTCGTGCGGCGCGCCGCGCCCGGCATCTACACCTGGCTGCCGCTGGGCAAGATCGTGCTGGAGAACGTCGCCGCGGTCGTCCGCGAGGAGATGGCGCGCATCGGCGGCCAGGAGGTCCTGCTCCCGGCCCTGCTGCCCCGCGAGTACTACGAGGCCAGCAACCGGTGGACCGAGTACGGCGACAGCCTGTTCCGGCTGGTCGACCGCAAGGGCGCCGACTACCTCCTCGGCCCCACCCACGAGGAGCTGTTCACGCTGCTCGTCAAGGGCGAGTACAGCTCGTACAAGGACTTCCCGGTGATCCTGTACCAGATCCAGGAGAAGTTCCGCGACGAGGCCCGGCCCCGCGCGGGCGTGCTGCGCGGCCGCGAGTTCCACATGAAGGACTCCTACTCCTTCGACATCGACGACGAGGGCCTGGACCGGTCCTACGCGCTGCACCGCGAGGCCTACATCCGGATCTTCGACCGGCTCGGCCTGAAGTACGCCATCGTCTCCGCCATGTCCGGGTCCATGGGCGGGTCCGCCTCCGAGGAGTTCCTCGCCGAGACCCCCACCGGCGAGGACACGTTCGTCCGCAGCACCGGCTCCGACTACGCCGCCAACGTCGAGGCCGTGCGCACCCCCGCGCCGCCCGCGCTGCCCATCGACGGCCTGCCCGCCGCCCAGGTGCACCACACCCCGGACACCCCCACCATCGCCACCCTGGTCGACCACCTCAACGGCGCCGGCCTGGGCCGCACCTTCACCGCGGCCGACACGCTGAAGAACGTCCTGGTCAAGACCCGCGCGCCCGGCGCCGACGACTGGGAGATCCTGGGCGTCGGCCTGCCCGGCGACCGCGAGGTCGACCTCAAGCGCCTGGAGGCCGTGCTCCACCCCGCCGAGGTCGCCCTGCTGGACGAGGCCGACTTCGCCGCCCACCCGTACCTCGTCAAGGGCTACGTCGGCCCCAACGCGCTGCTCGGCAACAAGCACCGCTACCTGGTCGACCCCCGCGTGGTCGAGGGCACCCGCTGGGTCACCGGCGCCGACACCCCCGACCACCACGTCGTCGACCTGGTCTGCGGCCGCGACTTCACCCCGGACGGCACCATCGAGGCCGCCGAGGTCCGCGAGGGCGACCCCTCGCCCGACGGCACCGGCACCCTCTACGCCGCCCGCGGCATCGAGATCGGCCACATCTTCCAGCTCGGCCGCAAGTTCGCCGACGCCTTCGAGCTGGACGCCCTCGGCCCCGACGGCAAGCCCCGCCGGATCACCATGGGCTCCTACGGCATTGGCGTGTCCCGGGTGGTCGCCGCCATCGTGGAGCAGTCCCACGACGACAAGGGCATCGTCTGGCCGCGCGCGGTCGCCCCCGCCGACGTGCACGTGGTCGGCACCGGCAAGGGCGAGCAGATCGAGGTCGCCCTGCGGATCGCCGAGGAGCTGCGCGACCGCGGCGTCCGGGTCATCGTTGACGACCGCAAGGGCGTCTCGCCCGGCGTCAAGTTCACCGACGCCGAACTCCTCGGCGTCCCCACCGGCCTCATCGTCGGCAAGGGCCTGGCCCAGGGCGTCGTGGAGCTGCGCGACCGCGCCACCGGGGAGCGCTCGGAGATCCCGCTCGACTCCGCGGTGGACCGGGTGGCCGGGATCGTCCGCGCCGACCGCGGCTGACCCGCATCGCGGCGCCCGCTCCGGCGGGCGCCGCCGCCGGGCGGGATCACCCGCCCGCGGGGTCCTCCGGCGGCGCGCCCTCGGCGAACCCCGGGAACGGCTCGGGCTCGGCGCCCCACACCAGGCCGCGCACCGTCGCCGACTGCAGGGCGCGCGCGGCGAGGTCGCGCAGCACCGGGTCGGTCGACGCCGCCACCTGGAGGTAGGCCTGCGCGGTCACCCGCTCCAGCCCGGCCGCGTAGGCGTCGAGCGCGGCGTCGCCGTCGTCCTCGGGCAGCGCGTAGGCGGCCCGGCCGGAGTCGGGTGTGGTGTCGCGGGCGACCAGCTCGGTCCGCAGGGTGTCGCGCTGCGTGCGGTGGTCGTCCAGGTAGGCGTAGCAGCGGTCGCGCCGGCCGCCGGAGCTGCGCGCGCCGACGTAGCCGTACCCGTACACCGCGGCGTGCTCGGCGCGCAGCGCCTCCTGGAGCACGGCGGTGTCGGAGAGGTCCTCGGGGGTGGGGCTCACTTCGCCTCCGCGAGCTGGTGGGCGTGGCCGGCCTCGCTCGCCCCGATCGCGGCGAGCAGTTGGGCCAGCGAGGGGTCGGCCACCCGGCCCGCCTGGCGGACGCGGGCACCGGCCGCGCCGTCCTCGGCGACGCGCAGCCCCTCGGTCGGCACCGGGTCGCCGGGCACCGGTTCGGGGCTGGGGCCGGGGGAGTCCTCGGCCGCGCGGGGCTCGGCGCCGGCGTCGTCGGGCAGCCGGGAGCGCAGCGCTTCCAGGTGCGTCCGGTGGTCGCCGAGGAGGCGCTCCAGCAGGTCGGAGGGGCCCTCGCCCGCGGCGACCGTGGCCTCGTAGCGCGCGATCATGCGCTCCTTCTCGGCGATCGCGCCGCGCAGCACGTACTCGTCGGGGCTGATCTCACTGGGATACCAGCGGGGCCCCTGGCACCCGCCCAGGGCGGCGGCCGCGAAGGCCGCGGCGGCACCGGCGACGAACGTCCGCCGGCTGACGGAGCCGAAGTCGTGGCCCACGCCTGTCTCCTCACCATTCTCCGCGGAACCGAGGGGGACGCCCCGAGCGCCGGCGGGAGGCCGCGGCCGGCGGGCGCGGACGATCGGGGTCCCATCCTCCCATGGCGGGGGCGTTCCTCGCGCCCGCGCGGCCGCGCGCGGCGCGCCCCGCGCGGGCGCCCCGCCGGACCGGCCCCCGGCGCGCCGGCACGCGGCCGGAGGACCGCGGACTGTGGATACCCTTGAGCCGGACCGCCGTCGCCGTGACGTGCGGCCGACGGACGCACCGTCCCGACACCGACCCGGGCGGAGGCACCGCCGAGGAGGAGCACCCATGGGCGCGCAGGCTCGCCACGACCGCATCGCCGAGCTGCTTCGGCCGGTCCTGGCCGAGGCCGGACTCGACCTGGAGGCCGTCGAGGTCACCCCCGCGGGCCGGCGCCGGCTGCTGCGGGTGGTCGTCGACTCCGACGACGGCGTCGACCTCGACACCGTGGGAACGGTCAGCCAGGAGGTCTCCGCGGCCCTCGACGCCGCCGACGCCATGGGCAAGGCCCCCTATGTCCTGGAGGTCACCTCCCCCGGAGTCGACCGGCCCCTCACCCTGCCCCGCCACTGGCGGCGCTCGCGGGGGCGCCTCGTCCAGGCCCCGCTCACCGGCGGCGGCGAGGTCGTGGGGCGGGTCAGCGACGCCGACGACACCGGGGTCACCCTGGAGGTCGACGGCGCGGATCGTGTATACGAGTACTCCGACCTGGGGCGCGGCAAGGTGCAGGTGGAATTCCGCCGCGAGGCCGACGCCGACGCGGCGGACTAGAGGGGGAGCCCCGTGGATATCGATATGAGCGTCCTGCGCAGCCTGGAGCGCGAGAAGGACATCTCGGTGGACCTCGTCGTCAAGGCGATCGAGGACGCCCTGCTGATCGCCTACCACCGGCAGGAGGGCACCGAGACCGCGGCACGCGTCGAGCTGGACCGCGCCACCGGGCACGTCACGGTGTGGGCGACCGAGACCGACGACGACGGCCAGGCCGTCGGCGAGTACGACGCCACCCCGTCCGGGTTCGGCCGGATCGCCACGTCAACCGCCAAGCAGGTCATCCTGCAGCGCCTGCGCGACGCCGAGGACGAGCTGACGCTGGGCGAGTTCGCCGGGCGCGAGTACGAGATCGTCTCCGGCATCATCCAGCAGGGCAAGGACCCGCGCAACGTCCTCGTGGACCTCGGCCGGATCGAGGCCGTCCTGCCGCCGCAGGAGCAGGTCCCCTCCGAGCCCTACGAGCACGGCGAGCGGCTGCGCGCCTACGTGGTGCAGGTCCGCAAGGGCCACCGCGGCCCCTCGGTCACGCTGTCGCGCACCCACCCCAACCTGGTGCGCAAGCTGTTCGAGCTGGAGGTGCCCGAGATCGCCGACGGCACCGTCGAGATCGCGGCGATCGCCCGCGAGGCCGGGCACCGCACCAAGATGGCCGTGAAGTCCAACAAGTCCGGCGTCAACGCCAAGGGGGCGTGCATCGGCCCGCTCGGCAGCCGCGTCCGCAACGTCATGGCGGAGCTGAACGGCGAGAAGATCGACATCGTCGACTACTCCGAGGACCCCGCCGTGTTCGTCGGCAACGCGCTGTCCCCGGCCCGGGTCACCCGGGTCGAGGTCGTCGACGCGGCGGCCAAGGTCGCCCGGGTCACGGTCCCCGACTACCAGCAGTCGCTGGCCATCGGCAAGGAGGGGCAGAACGCCCGCCTGGCCGCCCGGCTCACCGGCTGGCGCATCGACATCCGCTCCGACGCCGAGACCGACGGCGACACCGCCGACGACGACGGCCGTCCCAGCGGCCAGGCCGACGCGCCGACACGGTAGACTGGACGCACGTGACCGGTCACATCCCGATGCGCATGTGCGTGGGCTGCCGGTCGCGGGCAGCCCGATCCGAACTGCTGCGGCTGGTGGCCGCGTCCGGTGCCGTCGTGCCGGACCCCGCCGGGCGCACTCCGGGACGGGGAGCCTACCTCCACGCCGACCCCCGTTGCTGGGAGTCCGCGGAGCGGCGCAGGGTATGGCCGCGGGCCTTCCGGTCCGCCGGCGGTCTCGACACCTCGGGTGTCGCCGCCTACCTCGGCGCCACTCCGCGCGTTGGAGGCGCTCGCCGATCCGGATAGGGTTGGAATGATCTCGCCGATCGCGCGGTTGTCATGACCGGCGATCGGTGGTCGCGCCGTGCCGGGTCCCCGGCACGGCCGGCCCATTGTTGTGTAACGACGAGGAAGCGGGTCGAGATTGCGATGAGCGCTCGATGAGTACGCAGCGATGAGTACGACAAGCTAGCGACGGTCCGGCACAAGCCCATGTCCCGGACCGAAGTAGAGGAGAGCAGTGGCGAAGGTCCGGGTGTACGAACTCGCTAAGGAGTTCGGTGTAGAGAGCAAGGCCGTGCTGGCCAAGCTCAACGAGATGGGTGAATTCGTCCGGTCGGCGTCCTCGACCATAGAGGCCCCCGTCGTCCGACGCCTCAAGGAGGCGTTCAACAACGGCTCGTCCGGCAAGGGCGGCGGCAAGCCGCGTCCGGGCGACCCGCGTCCCCGCCCCGCGGCGGGCGACGCCAACGGCGCGCGTCCCGCGGCGCCGCGCCCGGGCCCCAAGCCCGGTGCGCGCCCCGGCGCGCCGTCCACTCCGGCGGCTCCGGCCGCGCCCGCCGGCGGCCCCGCCGCCGACAGCGCTCCGGCCGCCGGTGGTCCGGCCGCCGGTGGTCCGGCCGCCGCGGGTGCCGCGAAGCCGGGCCCCAAGCCCGGTCCGCGTCCCGCGACCCCCAAGCCCGCTGACAAGCCCGCCGCCGGCCCCGCCCGCGGCGAGCGCGGCCCCGGCCGCCAGGAGCGCCCCGAGCGTCCCGAGCGGCAGGACCGCCCGGAGCGTTCCGAGCGCGCCGAGCGTTCCGAGCGCCCGGACCGTCCGGAGCGCGGCTCCGGCCGCCCCGGCGGCGGCGCCCCCCGCCCGGGCCCGCGCCCCGCGGGTCCGCGTCCCGGCAACAACCCGTTCGCGTCCACCGCGACCGGCATGGGCGCCAAGCCCTCTCCGCGCCCCGGCCCCCGGCCGGGTCCGCAGGGCGGCCCCGGCGCGCCGCGCCCCGGTGGCGGCGGTGAGCGCAGCGGCCCGCCGCGTCCCGGTGGCGGTGCCCCGCGTCCGCAGGCGCCCCGTCCCGGCGCGCCGCGTCCCGGCGGTGCCCCCGGCGGTCCGCGTCCCGGTGGCGGCGACCGCAGTGGTCCCCCGCGTCCCGGTGGCGGCGGCGGTCCGCGCCCCAGCCCGATGAACATGCCCTCCTCCCGTCCGGCCCCGGCCGGCGGCGGCGGCCGCGGCGGCCCCGGTGGCGGTCGCGGCGCCGGCGGCGGCGGCCGTCCCGGTGGCGGCCGCGGCGGCCCCGGTGGCGGCGGCGGTCCGCGCCCCGGCGGCTTCGGCGGCGGTGGCGGCGGCCCGCGTCCGGGCGGCTTCGCCGGCCGTCCCGGTGGCGGCGGCCGCGGTCGCGGCGGCGGAACGGCGGGTGCCTTCGGGCGTCCCGGCGGCCGCCCCGGTCGGCAGCGCAAGTCGAAGAAGCAGCGGCGCCAGGAGTTCAACGAGCTGGGCGCGCCGTCCTTCGGCGGCGTGAAGATCCCCAGCGGCAACGGGCAGACCATCCGGCTGTCCCGCGGCGCCTCGCTGTCCGACTTCGGTGACAAGATCGACGTCAACCCGGCGTCCCTGGTGCAGGTCATGATGCACCTGGGCGAGATGGTGACGGCGACCCAGTCGCTGCCCGACGAGACCCTGCTGCTCCTCGGCGAGGAGCTCAAGTACCGCGTCGAGGTCGTCAGCCCCGAGGACGAGGACCGCGAGCTCCTGGAGTCGTTCTCCATCGAGTTCGGCGAGGACCTCGGCACCGACGAGGACCTGCGGGCGCGTCCGCCCGTGGTCACCGTCATGGGTCACGTCGACCACGGTAAGACCCGCCTGCTGGACACCATCCGGAACAGCAACGTGGTCAGCGGCGAGGCCGGCGGCATCACCCAGCACATCGGTGCCTACCAGGTCGCCACCGAGGTCGACGGCGAAGAGCGCAAGATCACGTTCATCGACACCCCGGGCCACGAGGCGTTCACCGCCATGCGTGCCCGCGGTGCCCAGGCCACCGACATCGCGGTGCTGGTGGTCGCGGCCGACGACGGCGTGAAGCCGCAGACGGCCGAGGCCATCGACCACGCCAAGGCGGCCGACGTGCCGATCGTCGTCGCGGTCAACAAGATCGACGTCGAGGGCGCCGACCCGCAGCGGGTCCGGGCCCAGCTCACCGAGTACGGCATCGTGGCCGAGGAGTACGGCGGCGACACCCAGTTCGTCGACATCTCCGCCAAGCAGGGCACCAACATCGAGAACCTGCTCGAAGCCATCGTGCTGACCTCGGACGCGGCCCTGGACCTGCGGGCCAACCCGGCCATGGAGGCGCAGGGCCTGGCGATCGAGGCCTACCTCGACCGCGGGCGCGGCTCCACGGCCACCGTCCTGGTCCAGCGCGGCACGCTGCACGTCGGCGACTCCATCGTCTGCGGCGACGCCTACGGGCGCGTCCGGGCCATGCTCGACGAGCACGGCGAGAACGTGCAGGCGGCCGAGCCGTCCCGGCCGGTCCAGGTGCTCGGTCTGACCAACGTGCCGAGCGCGGGCGACAACTTCCTGGTCGTCAAGGACGACCGGGTCGCCCGCCAGATCGCGCAGCAGCGCGAGGCGCGCGAGCGCTTCGCCCAGCAGGCGCGGTCCAGCCGCCGGGTCACCCTCGACAACTGGCAGCGCACCCTGGAGGAGGGGGAGCGCAACGAGCTGCTCCTGCTCATCAAGGGCGACATGTCCGGTTCCGTGGAGGCGCTGGAGGAGTCCCTGCTCAAGATCGACGCCGGCGGCGACGAGGTCGCGATCCGCGTCATCGGCCGCGGTGTCGGCGCGATCACGCAGAACGACATCAACCTCGCCTCGTCCGCCGACGCGATCATCGTGGGCTTCAACGTCCGGCCGGAGGGCAAGAACAGCGAGCTCGCCGACCGCATGGGCGTCGACATCCGCTACTACTCGGTGATCTACCAGGCCATCGACGAGGTCGAGGCCGCGGTCAAGGGGCTCCTCAAGCCCATCTACGAGGAGGTCCAGCTCGGCTCCGCCGAGATCCGCGAGGTCTTCAAGGTGCCCCGGATCGGCAACATCGCCGGTTCGATCGTGCGCGACGGCATCATCCGCCGGAACGCCAAGGCCCGCCTCATCCGCGAAGGGGTCGTCATCTCCGACAACCTCACCGTGGAGTCGCTGCGCCGGTTCAAGGACGACGCCACCGAGGTCCGCGAGGGCTTCGAGTGCGGTATCGGAGTCGGCTACAACGACGTGCGCGTCGAGGACGTCATCGAGACGTACGAGATGCGCGAGAAGCCGCGCGAGTAGCGCGGTAGCACCACCCCGCGGTCCCCGGGTCCGGCGCACGCCGGGCCCGGGGGCGCGCCGCGGGTCCCTTCCCTTCTCCTCGGCCCGGCCGCGCCGTCAAGCGGCCCGTACATGACAGGTGAATCGCGTATCGCGGTGACCGGCACACGGGGTGGACGCGTGTTCGTTGGAGCCCTGACCCTCGACCTCCTGCTGGGCGACGTCCGCTCGCTCAAGCAGAAGCGCTCCGTCGTCCGGCCCATCGTGGCCGAGCTGGCGCGCAAGTTCCCCGTCTCGGCCGCGGAGACCGGCGACCAGGACCTGTACCGCAGGTGCGAGGTCGGCGTCGCCGTGGTGGGCTCCACCGCCGCCCACTGCTCGCGGGTGCTCGACTCCTGCGAGCGGCTGGTCGCCGGCCGCCCCGAGATCGAGCTGCTCTCCGCGAGGCAGCGGCTCTTCAGTGCAGAGGAAGATTGATACCGATGGTCGACGCCGCACGCGCGCGCAAACTGGCCGACCGCATCCAGCGCATCGTGGCCGAGATGCTGGAGCGGCGCATCAAGGACCCGCGCCTGGGCTTCGTCACCGTGACCGACGCGCGGCTCACCAACGACCTGCGCGACGCCACGGTGTTCTACACGGTCTTCGGCTCCGACGAGGAGAAGGCCGGCACCGCCGCGGCGCTGGAGAGCGCCAAGGGCGTCATCCGCACCGAGGTCGGCCGCCAGACCGGGCTGCGGCACACGCCCAGCCTCACCTTCCAGGCCGACGACGTGCAGCGCAACGCCCAGCACATCGAGGACCTGCTGGCGCAGGCCCGGCAGTCCGACGCCGAGGTGGCGCGCGCGGCCTCCGGCGCCAGCCCGGCCGGCGACCCCGACCCCTACAAGGTCCCGCGCGAACGCGACGAGGACGACGAGGACGAGTAGTCCCCGCCGCCGCGGGCACCGGGCGCACCGCGCCCGGTGCCCG
>NZ_BCRK01000048.1 GCF_001552555.1 Nocardiopsis trehalosi NBRC 14201
CCCCGCCGCCCCGGCCGCCGTCGCGGCCGGGGCGGCGGGTGCGGGCATGCGGAGCCGCCCCCGGCGGCGATGGCGGGAGCGGCCACGGTGCCGGGGACCCCCTACGCCGATGCAACCCGCACGGAGGGGGTCCGCGCCGGCGGGACCGCACGCCTGTGGACGTCCCCGCCCCGCCGCCCGCCCGCCGTCGCGGCCGGGTGGTCAGGGGGCGGGGGTGGGCCGCGGGCGGGGGGCGGGGGCGCCGGTCCGGCGCAGGAGGGAGCGCGGGAGCAGCAGCGCCCGCAGGCGCGCCGGGCGGCCGGCCGACGCCCGCAGGGCCGCGCGGGCGGTGCGGGTGTCCGCCGCCAGGCCCGCCGGGACCTCGGGTTCGGGGGCGTAGCGGGCGCTCTCCTCGGCCAGGGCCACCCGGTCCAGGGCGGCCCGGCCCGCGCCCGTCAGGCCGCGCTCCGCCGCGATCCGCCGGGCCGCCGACCGGGGGCTCTCCGCCGGGTTCCACGCCACCCCCAGGTCCACCGCGTCGTCGCGCACCTCGGCCCACGCGGCGTGCGCCCGCGCGGGCGGCCCCGCCGCCCGGGCCCACCGGGCGCGGCGCACCAGCGCGCGCACCAGAGCGGGGGCGGCGGCGAGCAGCAGCACCCCGGCCGCGGCCGGCACGGCCGGCCACCACGCGGCCGCGCCGCCCGGCGCGGTCTCGGCGGCGGTGTCCGCGCCGGGGGCGTCGGCCTGCGGGGCGGCGGACCCCTCCTCCTCGGCCGCCGACTCCTCGGCGGTGTCCTCGGGGGCGCCGTCCTCGGGCGCGGCGGAGGCGGCGGGCTCCTCGGGGGCCGCCTCGGCGGGGGCGGCGTAGGGCGGCACCGACGCGGTGCCCTGCCCGGCCGCCGACGACGGGGTCGGCTCGAACCGGAGCCACCCCTGCCCCTCGAAGTACAGCTCCGGCCACGCGTGGGCGTCGGACGACGACACCCGCCAGCGGCCGTCCCCGGCCGGGGTGCCCGCCGTGTAGCCGACCGCCACCCGGGCCGGGATGCCGACCTGCCGGGCCATCAGCGTCATGGCCGCGGCGAACTGCTCGCAGTAGCCCACCCGGCTGTCGAACAGGAAGTAGGGCAGGGGGTCGGCGCCCGGCGGGACGCCGGGCGGGCGCAGGTCGTAGGTGAACCGGTCGTCCGTGGTGAACCAGTCCTGGAGGGCCACGGCCCGCTCGTGCGGGGTCGCCGCGTCGGCGGTCAGCGTCTCGGCCAGTTCGGCCACGCGCGGGTCGACCCCGCCGGGCACGTCCAGGTAGCGGGCGTCCAGGCCCTGCGGGGGACCGGCGGCGCGGTCGAGGTCGGCGGCGTCGGGCTGCCGCGCGAGGCTCTCGACCCGGTAGGCGAGGCCGCCGCGCGGCTCGCCGGTGGTGAACACCATCAGGCTGTCGGGGTCGGCGAACCAGTCGCCGTCGACGGCCAGCTCGCGCGCCGGGTAGGGCAGCGGCAGGAAGTCCGGGGCCGCGCGCGCGTCGAGGGTGACGCTGGTCGCGACGGTCGCCCCCGGGTCGCCCGTCCGACCCGCCGGCGCGGGTAGCGGGTCGTCGCCGACCAGGGTGTCGCCGGCCGCCTCGATGGGCGACATGGTCCAGTTCTCGCCGTCGAACGCGTCCAGCACGTAGGAGCGCAGGTACTCCGGCCGGTCGGCGGTGGTGGTGTACTCCAGGACCGGCCGGTCGCCGGTGGCTGCGAGGTCGCGGCGCAGGCTGACCAGCGGGTGGGTGGTGGTGATGGTCTCCCCGCCCAGGCGGGTCCCCGCGGCGAGGTCGTAGAGGGCGCCGGAGCCCAGCCCCGGCCAGGCCAGGGGCAGCAGCAGCGCGGGCGCGATCGCGGCGGCCGCGATGCCGGCGCCGGCGGCGGCGTGCCGCAGCCCGCCCAGGGCCGGCGCGGCGGCGTCGTGCGGCGCGGGGACGGGCGGCCCCCACTCGGCGCCGCGCACCCACGCGTCGACGGCCAGCAGCAGGACGTAGCCCGCGGCGGCCAGCGCGAACGCCCACCGGTCCAGGCCCGCGTCGTGGACCACCAGCGGCACGGCCAGCAGCGCCGCGAGCGGCAGCGCCACGAGGGCGGGCATGCGGGCGGTCACGGCCAGGAAGTCGGCGACGATCGCGGCCAGCCCGACCCCGGCGGCGATGACCAGGACCACCCCCGGGGTGGCGGACACCGGGGGCGGGCTCACGTCGATCTCGGCCCGCCCGGCGGTGAACAGGTCGAGCAGCGCGGTCAGCGAACCGCCGGTGGGGACGGCGCCGAGGACAGCGGTGTCGGCGGCGAAGACCGCGGTCAGCGCGCACAGCACGAGCACCGCCTGCACGGCGGGCAGCACCGCCACGGCGACCGGGAGGAAGCGCAGCACCGCGCCCGCCGCGGCGACCAGCACCACCGCCAGCAGCGCGGGCGACCACCAGCCGGAGCCGGTGACCAGCGGGGACAGCGCGGGCAGGGCCAGCGCGATCACCGCGGCCGCCGCCGCGGTGAGCACCGCCTTGCCGATCATCGGGTACCTCCCAGGGGGGCGGAGCGCAGCGGGAGCCGGCGCCAGGCGCCGGCGAGGTCGCGCGGCGAGGCGATCTCCAGGACGGTCCACCCGGACTCGGACAGGGCCTCGCCCGCGCGGAGGGCCGCGTCGGGCGCCGGCCACGCGGCGGTGCCGCACAGCACGGCCACGCGCGGGTGGTCGCGGGCGGCGCCCACCCGGCCGAGCGCGGCGACGTCGTCGGGGCCCAGCGCGCCGAGGACGGCCACCACCAGGCCGGTCCCGGTCACCGGGGCGGCCGCCAGCAGGTCGGCGCCGTCCGCGAGGGAGGCGTTCTCCGACGGCGGGGCCACGGCCAGCGCGTCCAGGACGGCGTCGGGCCGGGTGGCGGCGATCTCGCCGGCGTCGGTGAGCAGCCGGACGTCCTGGAAGCGGCCGAGCAGGTGCAGGGTGACCGACGCCGCCGCGGCGACCGCCGTCTCCACCGACGCGTCGGGGCCGGCGCCCGCGTGCGCGCGGCGCCGGGTGTCGACCAGCACGGTGCTGCGGTCGCTCCACTGCTGCTCCTCGCGGCGCACCATCAGTTCGCCGTGCCGGGCGGTGGAGCGCCAGTGGACGCGGCGCAGGTCGTCGCCGTGCCGGTAGGCGCGCGGGACCGGGTCGTCGTGGCCGCCGCCGGCCATGGTGCGGCCGGTGCTGTCGCCGCCCTCGGCCGCACCGCCGCGCGGGGGCGCGTCGTCCAGGTCGACCACCGGCGGGGTGACGAGCAGGGACATGTGGCCGCCCACGTCGCGCCGGACGCGCACGCAGCCGAGCGGGTCGGTGAAGGAGACCCGCAGCGGGCCGATGGGGTACAGCCCGCGCGCCTGGGTGCGGACCCGGTAGGCGAGGTCGCGGACGCCGCGCGGACCGAGGTGGCCGATGGTGAACCGGGGCCGCTCGCCCAGCGCGTAGGGCAGGCCGTCCTCCACCAGCAGGCCGCCGATCGGCAGCACGGACGCCGAGTTGGCGACCCGCACCAGGACGCGGGCGTCGGTGCCCGCGGCGACCCGGTCCGGCCGCAGGGCCCGGCTGTGCGCCACGCGGCGGGGACCGCGCAGCACGGCCGGCACCGACAGCAGCGGCAGCAGCAGCACGAGGACGCCCACGCCCACCAGGTCGCGCTCGCCGAGGGCGAACCCCCCGGCGGTGGCCGCGGCCCCGGCGCACAGCAGGCCGACGCCCCGGGCGGTGAAGATGCGCAGCGGGTTCACCTGGGCTCCCTCTCGGCGGGGGCGGGCCGCGCCGGGCGGCGGGCGCGGGGCGGCACCGCGGTCAGCGGGGCGTGGGGATCGGCAGCCGGGAGACGATGCCCGCGATGACGCTCTCGGGGCTGCGGCGCCCCATCTGCGCCTCGGCGCTGGGCAGCAGCCGGTGCGCCAGAACGGGGACGGCGAGGGCCTGGATGTCGTCGGGCACCACGTAGGAGCGGCCCTCCAGCGCGGCGTAGGCGCGGGCGGCGCGGACCAGGTGCAGCGTGGCGCGGGGGGAGGCGCCCAGCCGCAGCGCGGAGGAGGTGCGGGTGGCGGTCACCAGGTCGACCGCGTAGCGGCGCACGCCCGGGGCGACGTGGACGGTGCGGACGTGGTCGACCATGGTCCGCACGTCGGCGGCCGTGGCGACCGGGGCGAGGTCGTCCAGCGGGGAGCGCGCGCTGTGGGTGTCGATCATGTCGAGTTCGGCCTGCGCGGTGGGGTAGCCGACGGAGATGCGCGCCATGAACCGGTCGCGCTGCGCCTCGGGGAGGGGGTAGGTGCCCTCCATGTCGGCGGGGTTCTGGGTGGCCACCACCATGAAGGGGCGCTCCAGCGGGCGGGTCTCGCCGTCGACGCTGACCTGCATCTCCTCCATGCACTCCAGCAGGGCCGACTGGGTCTTGGGGGAGGCGCGGTTGATCTCGTCGCCCAGCACGATGTTGGCGAACACCGGGCCCGGGTTGAACTCGAACTCGTGCCGCTCCTGGTGGTAGACGCTGACGCCGGTGATGTCGGCGGGCAGCAGGTCGGGGGTGAACTGCACCCGCTGCACCGAGCAGTCGACGGCGCGGCCCAGCGCCTTGGCCAGCATGGTCTTGCCGACCCCGGGGATGTCCTCGATGAGCAGGTGGCCCTCGGCGAGGAGCACGGTCAGCGCCATGCGCACGACCTCGGGTTTCCCCTCGATGACGGTCTCGATGGCCTGCCGGATGCGGTCGGCGACGTCGAGGACGGCGGAGGAGCCGCCCGGCGTCTGGTCGCCCTGCCCGTTGTACCGCGTGCCGAGTGACACGTGTCTCCCTCTCCGCGCAGTGCCCTGGAGTTGACGGGTTCGAGGCTAAAGCCAAAGCGGGGGGATGGAAAATTGAAACGGGAAAATGCGCCTGGTATGGAGCGATACGTTCCGTTGCTGCCCTGGTACCCGTTGTCGACGCCGCCGCGCGTCGGGCGCCCGGGCACCCCGCCGCCCGGGCCCGCGCCCGCCCCCGCCCACCCCTCCACCCCGCCCCCCACCCCGTGACCAGCGGTTTCCCGGCCGCGCGGGCGCCGGGGCGCGGAGCGAAACTGTTGACCGTGGGGAAGAGTGGAGTACAGTGGGGCATCGTGGGGCGGGCGACTGCCCCGCGTGGGGGCGTGGGAGGTGGGGCCGGTGTTCCTCGGCACCCACACACCGCGCCTCGACGAGAAGGGACGACTGTTCCTTCCGGCGAAGTACCGCGACGAACTGTCGGGGGGGCTGGTGATCACGAAGGGCCAGGAGCGCTGCCTCTACGTCTTTCCCATGGACGAGTTCCGGCGCGTCACCGACGCCCTCCGATCGGCTCCGGTCACCGCCAAGGCGGTTCGCGACTACAGCCGTGTCCTCTTCGCCAGCGCGTCCGACGAGACCCCCGACAAGCAGGGGCGCGTGACCGTCCCGTCCGGCCTGCGCGCCTACGCCGGGCTGGACCGCGACTGCGTCGTCATCGGGGCGAACACGCGCCTGGAGATCTGGGACGCGCGGGCCTGGGCCCGCTACGAGGCCGAACAGGAGCAGGCATTCGCGGATCTGTCGGAGGAGGTGTTGCCGGGGGTGCTGTGACTCCGCGGGACGCCGCCTCCGGCCTCGACACCCGGACGCCGCGCGCCGCGAGGACACCGCCGTCCAAGCCCTGTCTGGAGTACGGCCTCCAGACGCGACCGGATGCCAGCTGACGCATCTTCCCCGGCGCCAGGTGGCGGCCGCGCGGACCTCCGCGGGGCCCGGCCCGCGTCTGGAGGCCGCCGGACGGGGTAGCGCGCCGGGGGGCGCCGAGGGACGGAACGAGAACGAGGGGGAACCGTGCTCATGGGGGACATCGCCGACGAGGCCGGGGCGGCACACGTCCCGGTCATGCTCGACCGGATCGTCGACCTCCTCTCACCGGCCCTCTCCGCGCCCGGTGCCGTCCTGGTCGACGGCACCCTCGGCCTCGGCGGGCACGCCCACGCGCTGCTCGCCGCCAACCCCGGCGCCCGCCTCGTCGGCATCGACCGCGACACCACGGCCCTCGACCGCAGCCGGCGGCGCCTCGCCGCCTTCGCCGACCGCACCGAGTTCGTGCACGCCGAGTACGACGCCGTCCCGCGCGTCCTCGACGACCTCGGCATCGCCGAGGCCCAGGCCGTCCTGCTCGACCTCGGCGTGTCCTCGCCCCAGCTGGACGAGGCCGAACGCGGCTTCGCCTACTCCTACGACGCCCCGCTCGACATGCGGATGGACCGCACCCAGGAGCGCACCGCCTTCGACGTCGTCAACACCTACCCCGCCGCCGCGCTCACCCGCATCCTGCGCGAGTACGGCGAGGAGCGGTTCGCCGGCCGCATCGCCCAGGCCATCGTCCGCGAGCGCGCCGCCGCCCCCCTCGACTCCACGCGCCGCCTCGCCGACCTCGTCCGCGACGCCATCCCCGCGGCCACCCGCCGCACCGGCGGCCACCCCGCCAAGCGCGCCTTCCAGGCGCTGCGCATCGAGGTCAACGCCGAACTCGGCATCCTCGAACGCACCCTCCCCGCCGCCGTCGACCGGCTCGCCGTGGGCGGGCGCATCGCCGTGCTGTCCTACCACTCCCTGGAGGACCGCATGACCAAGCGCGCGCTGGCCGCGCTCGCCACCGACACCACGCCCCCCGACCTGCCGGTGCCGCTGCCCGACCGCAGCCCCGAACTCCGCCTCCTCACCCGGGGGGCCGAACTCCCCGGCGACGACGAGAACGAGCGCAACCCGCGCGCCGCCTCCGCCCGGCTGCGCGCCGCCGAACGGGTGCGCCGGCCGTGACCCCGCCCACCGGCGCGCACGGACCGGCCGACCAGCAGGGAGGGACCCCATGACCCCGGCCACCGGCGACCCCGCCGCCCGCACCAAGCGCGCCGCGCGGCGCACCCGCCCCGCCGGGCGCACCCGCGCCGCGGCACCCGCCCGCGCCCGCGCGGGCGGGCGCGGCACCGCCGCCGCGCCCCCGCGCATGCCGTTCGTCCTGCTCATCCTCGGGCTGCTCGGCGGCGCCCTCATCAGCCTGCTGGCGCTGCGCACCATCCTCATCGAGGACGCGTTCGCCATCAGCACCCTCCAGGAGGAGAACGCCGAACTCGCCAACCAGGAGGAGGCGCTGCGCGAGGAGGTGCTGCACGCCGAGTCGCCCGACCGCATCGCCGAGGAGGCCGAGGCCCTCGGCATGGAGCAGGGCGACGCGCCCGCCACCCTGGACCTGGAGACCGGGGAGTTCGGCGGCGCGGACGACTCCGCCGCCGACGAGTAGAACGGGCGCCGCGGTGCCGACGACGACGCAGATGGAGCGCCCCATGAACGCCGCCCGACGGAGCGCGCCGGCCCCGGGAGGCGCCAGGTGACCCCCTCCCGCGACGGCCGCTCCCGCGACCCCCGCCGCCCCGGCGCGTCCTCCGGCCGCTCCTCCTCCCGTGGGCCCGTGCGCCGCGGCGGCCGCCAGCCCCGCCCCGGCGCCGCGCAGCCGCCCCGCCCCGCCCGCGCCGAGGCCCCCCGGCGCCGCCCCGCCGACCCCCCGCCCCGGCCGCGCCGCCGCCCCGCCGGCTCCGGCGGCACCGTGCCGCCGCTGCGCCGCGTCTTCCGCCGCGGCGACCCGCGGCGCCGCATCCACACCGCCGGCGTGCTCATGTCGGTGGTGCTCCTGCTGTTCGCCGGCCGGCTGGTGCAGATCCAGGCGTTCGACGCCGCCGAGTACGCCTCGGAGGCCGCCGAACTCCGCCTCACCAGCATCGACATCCCCACCACCCGCGGCGAGATCACCGACGCCGACGGCAACCCCTTCGCCATGTCCGTCGAGGTCCGCACCGTCTTCGTCGACCCCGTCGACGTCCGCGACGACGAGCGCGACCGCATCGCCGACGAACTGTCGGACCGCCTCGGCCTCGACCGCGACGAGGTCCTCGCCCGGCTCGCCGAGGAGCCCAGCCGCTACGAGGTCGTCGCCGAGGACGTCGCCCCCGCCGAGTGGGACGACATCGCCGAACTCGGCCTCCAGGGTGTGGGCGCCCTCACCGACTACAAGCGCGTCTACCCCGAGGACACCGGCGCGGCCGACCTCGTCGGGTTCACCGGCGCCGACGGCACCGGCCTGGAGGGGCTGGAGGGCGTCCTGGACGACACCCTCGCCGGCCGGCCCGGCCGGCAGCAGATCGAGACCGGCGTGTCCGGCACCCAGATCCCGCTGGCGGGCGGCCTCGCCGAGGAGCCGGTGCCCGGCAAGGACGTCCGGCTCACCCTGGACCAGGACATCCAGTGGTTCGCCCAGCAGTCCCTCGCCGAGCGCGCCGAGGAGCTCGACGCGGTCGGCGGCAGCGTCATCGTCATGCGCCCCACCGGCGAGATCGTCGCGATGGCCGACTACCCCAGCTACTCCCCGGCCGACATCGAGTCATCCACCCCCGAGGACCGCGCCAACGGGGCGGTGGCCGAGGCGTTCGAACCCGGCAGCACCAACAAGGTGATCACCGTCGCCGGCGCCCTGGAGGAGGGGGTCACCACCCCCGAGACCGTCTACACGGTGCCCTACTCCCTCCAGCGCTACGACCAGACCTTCCGCGACTCCGAACCGCACGAGACCGAGCGGCTCACGCTCAACGGCATCATCGCCCAGTCGAGCAACACCGGGACCATCCAGGTCGGCGAGCAGCTCGGCGCCGAGCCCCTGCACTCCTACCTGTCCGACTTCGGCTTCGGCCGCCCCACGGGGCTCGACCTGCCCGGGGAGAACGCCGGCATCCTCACCGAGCCCGAGGACTGGTGGGGCACCCAGCTGCCCTCGGTCTCCTTCGGCCAGGGCCTGTCGGTCAACGCCGTGCAGATGGCCGGGGTCTACGCCACCATCGCCAACGACGGCGTGCGCACCGAACCCACCCTGGTCGCCGGGACCGTCGACGACGCTGGCGAGTTCACCCCCGCGCCCGAGCCCGAGGAGCAGCGCGTCGTCGGCTCCGAGACCGCCGCCGACCTCCGGCTGATGCTGGAGTCCGTCACCGGCGACGACGGCACGGCCGCCGACGTCGACATCCCCGGCTACCGGGTGGCCGGCAAGACCGGCACCGCCAACCGCGTCGACCCCGAGACCGGCAGCTACGACGACGGCGGCTACACGTCCTCCTTCGTAGGGTTCGCGCCCGCCGACGAGCCCGAGCTGATCGTCCAGGCCGTCCTGCACAACCCGCAGGGCGCCTACTACGGCGCCGAGGCCGCCGGGCCGGTGTTCACCGACGTGATGTCGTTCGCGCTGAAGACCCTGGAGGTGCCGCCCACCGGCACCGAGGCCCCCGACCTGCGCCTCTTCGAGGACCAGTGACCCCGCCCGGCGCGCCCCGGCGCCCCGAGCGCGGCGATTAACCCCCCGCCCACCACAGCCGATAGCCTCTCGGCGTGCCACCGGTAATGCGACCTGAACACCACCGACTCCGCCCGCTGTCCGAACTCGCCCGCCTGCTCGGCCCGGACGCGTTCCTGACCTGTGTCGACGGGGCAGACGCCCCCCTCGGCACGGCCGCCGCGGCGGACCCCCCGGACGGCGGCGACCGGACCGACGGCGTCGAGGCCGTCATCACCGGCGTCACCCACGACTCCCGCCGGGTGCGCCCCGGCGACCTCTACGCGGCGCTGCCCGGCGACACCGCGCACGGCGCCGACTTCGCCGCGCAGGCGGCCGAGTCCGGGGCGGTGGCCGTCCTCACCGACCCCACCGGCTACGACCGCGCCGCCGCCACCCGGCTGCCCGTCCTGACCGTGGCCGACCCCCGCGCCCGCCTCGGCGAGGTCGCGGCGTGGGTCTACGGCGACCCGTCCGAGGAGCTGCTGCTCATCGGCACCACCGGCACCAGCGGCAAGACCACGGTCACCTACCTGGTCGAGTCCGGGCTGCGCGCCGCCGGGCTGCGCACGGGGCTGATCGGCACCGTCGAGATGCGGGTCGGCGACGAGCGCGTCGCGTCCGCGCTCACCACCCCCGAGGCCACCGACCTGCACGGGCTGTTCGCCGTCATGCGCGAACGCGAGGTCGCGGCCGCCGCCATGGAGGTCTCCAGCCACGCCCTGGCCAAGGGCCGGGTCGGCGGCGCCCACTACGACGTCGCGGTCTTCACCAACCTGTCGCAGGACCACCTGGACTTCCACGCCGACCTGCGCGAGTACTTCGACACCAAGGCGCGGCTGTTCACGCCCGAGTTCTGCCGGATCGCCGTGGTCAACCGCGACGACCGGTTCGGCCGGGTCCTCATCGACATGGTCGAGGCGCGCGGCGACGTGCCCGTCACCACGTTCTCCGCCGAGGGCGACCCCGAGGCCGACTGGCGCGCCGTCGACGTCCGGCTCGACCCCGAGGGCTCCACGTTCCGCGTCGTCGGCCCCGGCGGAATGGAGGCCGACGGCTCCGTGCCGCTGCCGGGCGCGTTCAACGTCGCCAACGCCATGGCCGCCGTCGTCGGCCTGGTCGAGGCCGGCATCCCGCTGCACGAGGCGCTCGCGGGCGTCGCCGCCGCGCCGGGTGTCCCCGGCCGCATGGAGCGCGTGGACGAGGGTCAGGACTTCACCGCCGTTGTCGACTACTCCCACAAACCGGGCGCCATCGAGGCGGCCCTGGGGTCGCTGCGCGGCATCACCGAGGGCCGCCTGGCCATCGTCGTGGGCTGCGGCGGCGACCGCGACCGCGCCAAGCGCCCGCTCATGGGCGAGGCCGCCGCCCGCCTGGCCGACTCCCTCATCATCGCCGACGACAACCCGCGCACCGAGGACCCCGTCCTCATCGCCGCCGCCATGCTGGAGGGCGTCGCCAAGGTCCCGGCCGACGCCCGGGCGCGCGTCGTCGTGGAGTTCGACCGCGCCGCCGCCATCGACCGCGCCGTGCGCGAGGCCGGCCCCGGCGACACCGTCATCGTGGCCGGCAAGGGCCACGAGACCGGTCAGTACGTCGAGGGGCGGGTCCTGCCGTTCGACGACCGCGAGGCCCTGCGCGACGCGCTGCGGCGACGCGCCGAGGGCTGACCGGGGGCGCCGCGGCGGCGCCCGCGCCCGTCGTGCGAACGTGATCACGACGTGGCCGGAATTCCGGCCTGGGCGCGACTCGCGTCACCAAACATGTTCTAAGGTAGGTCCGGCAATCGCCGCCCGGCCCCGTGGTGTGTTGACACCGCCTCGCGGTTGACGAGTACTGCGCTGACCCCGTTTTCGCGCACTGCACCCGTCGAGGCGCCCCAGGCGCGGAGGACCGGGCCCGACATGAGGAGTGGATTTGATCGCGCTGACGCTCGATCGGATCGCTGAGATCACCCAGGCCCGCCTAGGGCCGTCGGCGCGCCCGGAGGCCGTCGTGGACGGCCCCGTCGTGGTCGACTCCCGGCAGGTGCGCCCCGGCTCGCTGTTCGTGGCGCTGGGCGGTGACCGGGCCGACGGCCACGACTTCGCCGACGCCGCCGTCGCCGCGGGCGCCGCCGCCGTCCTGGGATCGCGGCCGGTCGCGGCGCCCGAACTGCTGGCCGACGGCGGTGACGCCGAGGTCGTGGCCGCGCTGGGCCGACTGGCCCGCCACGTCGCCGGCCGGCTCACCGGCGCCGACATCGTCGGGGTCACCGGATCCTCCGGCAAGACCACGACCAAGGACATGCTGGCCCAGGTGCTCGGCGGTCTCGGCCCCACGATCGCCCCGCCGGGCTCGTTCAACAACGAGATCGGCCACCCGCTGACCGTGCTGCGCGCCGACGCGGCGACCCGGTTCATCGTGCTGGAGGTCGCCGCCCGCGGCATCGGCCACATCGCCCACCTGTGCGAGATCGCGCCCCCGCGCATCGGCGTCGTGCTCAACGTCGGCAGCGCCCACATGGGCGAGTTCGGCGGCCGCGACGCCATCGCCCGCGCCAAGGGCGAACTGGTCGAGGCGCTGCCCGCGGCGGCCGACGGCGGCGTCGCCGTCCTCAACGCCGACGACGACGCCGTGCGCGGCATGGCCCCGCGCACCGCCGCCCGCGTCGTGACCTACGGCACCGCCGCCGACGCCGACGTGCGCGCCGCGGACGTCCGCCTCGACACCGCCGGGCGCCCCGCGTTCACCCTGCACGTCGGCGGCGCGAGCGCCGAGGTCCGCCTCGCCCTGGTCGGCGTGCACCAGGTGCACAACGCGCTGGCCGTCGCCGCCGTCGCCGCCGAGTTCGGCATGGGCGCCGAAGCGATCGCCGCGGCCCTGGGCGCCGCCGGGCCGGTGAGCCGGTGGCGCATGGAGGTCACCGAACTCGACGACGGCGTGACCGTCGTCAACGACGCCTACAACGCCAACCCCGAGTCGATGGCCGCCGCGCTGCGCACGCTCGCCGTGCTCGCCGCGCAGCGGCGCTCCATCGCCGTCCTCGGGTACATGGCCGAACTGGGCGGCGAGGCCCGCGCCGAGCACGAGGCCGTCGGCCGGCTCGCGGCCGAGACCGGCGTCGCGACGCTGGTCATCGTCGGAGAGGACGCCGCCCCGATCGCCGACGGCGCGCGCGGCGCGCCCGGATGGGACGGGGAGGTCCTGCGGGTCTCCGACGCCGCCGAGGCCGCCGCCGTGCTGCGCGGCCGGCTGCGGCCCAAGGACGTCGTCATGGTGAAGGGATCACGCGTGGCCGGGCTGGAACACGTCGCCGAGCGGCTCGTCTCCGGGGAGGCGGCCCAGTGACCGGCATCCTCGTCGCGGCAGGGCTGTCCCTGCTGGTCTCCCTGCTCAGCATGCCGCTGGTCATCCGCATCCTGTTCAAGTTCAAGTTCGGCCAGGAGGTCCGCGACGACGGCCCCGAGGGCCACAAGACCAAGCAGGGCACGCCCACCATGGGCGGCATCGTCATCATCCTCGGCGCGATCATCGGCTACTTCGCCTCGCACCTGGTGCTGCGCACCGCCCCCACCGTGTCGGGCCTGCTGGTGATGTTCCTGTTCGTCGGCATGGGCTGCGTCGGGTTCCTCGACGACTTCATCAAGATCTACAAGCGGCGCAGCCTGGGCCTGCGCAGCGGCGCGAAGATGCTGGGCCAGACCATCGTCGGCGTGGGCTTCGCCGTCGGCGTCACCCAGTTCCCCAACGGCTACGGCTACACCCCGGCCTCGCCCCAGCTGTCCTTCCTGCGCGACTTCGGCCCGCCCATGATGCTCGGCGTGTTCGTCATCTGGGCGCTGTTCCTCATCGTCGGGTTCTCCAACGCCGTCAACCTCACCGACGGCCTGGACGGGCTGGCCACCGGCGCCACCATCCTGTCGCTGGTCGCCTACGTCATCATCGGCAACTGGCAGCTGCGGCAGAGCTGCGTGGCCTACCTGTCGCCCAGCTGCTACCCGGTCCGCGACCCGCTCGACCTCGCCGTGGTCGCCGCGGCGGTCCTCGGCGGCTGCATCGGCTTCCTCTGGTACAACGCCCCGCCCGCCAAGATCTTCATGGGCGACACCGGGTCGCTGGCCCTGGGCGGCCTCATCGTGGGCCTGGCCATCACCACCCGCACCCAGCTGCTGCTGCTGGTCATCGGCGGCCTGTTCGTCCTCATCACCATGTCGGTCATGATCCAGATCAGCTCGTTCCGGCTGACCGGGAAACGCGTGTTCCGCATGGCGCCCCTCCAGCACCACTTCGAGCTCAAGGGCTGGGCCGAGACCACCATCGTCATCCGGTTCTGGATCATCCAGGGCCTGCTGGTGGGCATCGGCATCGGCCTGTTCTACCTGGAATGGATGCCCCGCTAGTGGCCGCCGCCCCGCGCGATCCCGCGTTCGCCGCCCGGCTCGACGGCGCCCCCGTGTGCGTCGCCGGGCTGGGCGTGTCCGGCCCGCCCGTGGTCCGCGCCCTGCTGCGCGGCGGCGCCGAGGTCACCGTCGTCGAGGCGCGCGACGACGACGCCGCCCGGCGCGCGGCCGAGCCGCTGCGCGCCGCCGGCGCCCGCGTCACCCTGGGCGGCGCCGACCTGCCGCCCGGGACCGGCCTGGTCGTCACCTCGCCCGGGTGGCGCCCCGACGCCCCGCTGCTCGTCGCGGCCGCCGACGCCGGCGTCGAGGTCATCGGCGACGTCGAACTCGCCTGGCGGCTCTCGCCCGCCGACCAGACCTGGCTCGCCATCACCGGTACCAACGGCAAGACCACGACCGTGCGCATGCTGGAGGCGATGCTGCGGGCCGACGGCCGCGACGCCGTCGCCGTCGGCAACGTCGGCACCCCCGTGATCGAGGCCGCGCTGCCCGGCCCCGACGGCCGGTACCCCGCGGTCCTCGCCGTGGAGCTGTCGAGCTTCCAGCTGCACTGGTCGTCGTCGCTGCGGCCGCACGCCGCCACCGTCCTCAACGTGGCCGCCGACCACCTCGACTGGCACGGCGGGCTGGAGCCCTACGCCGCCGCCAAGGGCCGGGTGTACGCCCCGGGCACGGTCCGCGTCGTCAACACCGCCGACCCGTGGTCGGCCCGGCTCGCCGCCGAGCACGGCGACCCCGCCGCACCGCTCGTCGGCTTCACCCTCGGCACCCCCCGCCCCGGTGAGGTCGGCGTGGTCGAGGACCTCCTGGTGGACCGGGCGTTCACCGCCGACCCGGAGCGCACCGCCGAGGAGCTGGCGTCGCTGGCCGACGTGCGCCCCCCGGCACCGCACAACGTGGCCAACGCGCTCGCCGCCGCGGCCCTCGCCCGCTCCGTCGGGGCCGCGCCCGCCGCCGTGCGCGCCGGCCTCGCCGCGTTCGCCCCCGAACCGCACCGCATCGCGCACGTCGCCCAGGTCGCCGGGGTCGACTACGTCGACGACTCCAAGGCCACCAACCCGCACGCCGCCGCCGCCTCGCTGACCGCCTACCCGTCGGTGGTGTGGATCGCCGGCGGCCTGCTGAAGGGCGCCGACGTGGCCGAGCTGGTGCGGGCCGCCGCGCCGCGGCTGCGCGGCGCGGTACTGCTGGGCCGCGACCGCGACCGGCTGCGCGACGCCCTCGCCGAGCACGCCCCCGGCGTCCCCGTGGTCGACGTCGCCGACACCGGGCCCGACGCCATGGCCGGCGTCGTCGCCGCGGCCGCCGGCCTCGCCCGCCCCGGCGACACGGTGCTCCTCGCCCCGGCCGCCGCGTCGATGGACATGTTCCCCGACTACAAGGCGCGCGGCGACCGGTTCGCGGCGGCCGTCGGCGCCCTCGGCGGGGACTGAGGGCCGCCCCGGGAGGGGCCGCCGCCCCACCGGAACCGGAGCGAAAACCCCAACACGCGCGATATGTCCGAGGTTCTGCGCCGTGTTGCCGCCAGACTTGGTCGACGCTGGGGAATGCACGGCGTGGGCGGAGGCGGCGTATGGCGGTGTCGACAACGGTCCCGGCGGCCACCCGGCCTCGGGAGCGCCGGGCGGCCGAGGACGGCAGGGGGCGGCTGCGGCTGCGGGAGGTCCCGCAGCTGCTCGACCGGCCGCTCACCTCCTACTACCTGATCCTGGGCAGCAGCGGGCTGCTGATCACCCTGGGCCTGACCATGGTGCTGTCGTCGTCCATGGTCGACTCCTACACCGAAACCGGGTCGGCGTTCTCCCTGTTCCAGAAGCAGGTGGTCGCCGCCGCCGTCGGCCTGCCGCTGCTCGTCCTCGCCTCGCACCTGCCCATCCGGATGTTCCGGATCGTGGGCTACCCGGCGATGCTGGTCTCGGTCGCCCTGCTGCTCGTCACCGTCTTCCGCGGCGAGGAGTACGGGTACGGCGCGGTGCGCTGGCTGGAGGTCGGCGGCCTCACCATCCAGGCGTCGGAGCCCGCCAAGCTCGCGTTCGCCCTGTGGGGCGCCAACGTCCTCGCGCGCCGCGTCGAGCTGAAGCAGATGGTCGAGTGGCGCCAGCTCCTCATCCCGCTGCTGCCGGGCTGCGGCACCCTCGTCCTGCTCGTCCTCCTCGGCACCGACCTCGGTACCACCTTCGTGCTGCTCAGCACGTTCCTCGCCCTGCTGTGGGTGGTGGGCGCCCCCGGCCGGCTCTTCGTGGGCATGATCGGCCTGGTCGCGTCGCTCGGCGGCATCATGATCGCCGTCGAACCGTTCCGCATGGCCCGCGTCACCTCGTTCCTCAACCCCGAGGCCGACCCGAGCGGGTCGGGCTTCCAGCTGCTGCACGGCCTCTACGCCCTGGGCACCGGAGGCCTGTTCGGCGTCGGCATCGGCGGCAGCCGCGAGAAGTGGGGGTTCCTGCCGCACCCGGAGAGCGACTTCATCTTCGCCATCATCGGCGAGGAGCTGGGGCTGATCGGCACCCTGCTCGTCGTCGGCCTGTTCGGCGTGCTCGGCTACGCCGGTCTGCGCGTCGCGGCCCGCGTGCGCGACCCCTTCGTCCGGCTCGCCGCCGCGGCGGTCACCGCCTGGATCGTCATCCAGGCGCTGGTCAACATCGGCACGGTGGTCGGACTGCTGCCCATCACCGGCATCCCGCTGCCGCTGGTCTCGGCCGGCGGATCGTCGCTGATCCCGACCATGGTGGGGCTCGGCATCCTGCTCGCCTTCGCCAAGAGCGAGCCCGACGCCCGCCGGGTGCTGGCCGCGCGCGGTCCGGGGCGGGTGCAAAGGGCTCTAAGCTGGCTTCGCCTGGACAGTGCGGGCACCGGCGACGGCAAGCGGACCGGGGGCGGCGCGCAGGCGAAGAACGTATCGCGACCCACGCAGGTCCAAGCGAGGAGGAATCGGCGACGATGAGGGTAGCCCTCGCCGGAGGTGGCACGGCCGGGCATATCGAGCCCGCGCTCTCCCTGGCCGACGCGCTTCGGCGCATCGACCCCCACACCCAGATCGTGTGTCTGGGCACCGAGCGGGGACTGGAGACCCGGCTCGTCCCCATGCGGGGCTACGAGCTGGGCGAGATCCCGGCGGTGCCGCTGCCGCGCAAGCTCACCCCCCAGCTGCTGTCGGTCCCCGGCAAGCTCGCCAGCGCCATCAGCGCCGCGGGCGACCACCTGGACCGCATCGAGGCCGACGTCCTGGTGGGCTTCGGCGGGTACGTGGCCACCCCCGGCTACCTGGCGGCCCGCCGCCGGCGCATCCCCATCGTCGTGCACGAGGCCAACCCGCTGCCCGGGCTGGCCAACCGGCTGGGCGCCCGGCTCACCCCGCACGTCTACACCGGCCACCCGCACACCGAGATCCGCAACGGGCGCTACATCGGCATCCCGCTGCGGCAGCAGATCTCCACGCTCGACCGGCTCGCCATGGGCGACAAGGCGCGCGCCCACTTCGGACTCCGCCCCGAGCTGCCCACGCTGCTCATCTTCGGCGGCTCCCAGGGCGCGCAGGCCGTCAACCAGGCCGCGTTCGACGCCGGCGACCACTTCCGCGCGGCGGGCGTGCAGGTGCTGCACGTGGTCGGCCCGAAGAACGCCGACGAGCCCGAGGACCGCACCCGCGACGGCGTCCCCTACGTGGTGGTGCCCTACGTCGACCGGATGGACCTCGCCTACGCGGCCGCCGACGTCGCCATGTGCCGCTCCGGCGCCATGACCTGCGCCGAACTCACCGCGGTGGGGCTGCCCGGCGCGTTCGTGCCGCTGCCCATCGGCAACGGCGAGCAGCGCCTCAACGCCGAGCCGATCGTCGAGGCCGGCGGCGGGCTGCTCGTGGCCAACTCCGACCTCACCCCGCAGTGGATCGTGCAGCACCTCATCCCGCTGCTGACCGACACCGACCGGGTCGTCGCCATGTCCGAGGCCGCCGGCCGCATGGGCCGCCGCGACGCCGACATGGAACTCGCCCGCGAGGTCATCGCGGTCGCCCGCGGCGATCGCCCCGCCGGCGACCCGCTGGCCGACGAGGCCGAGGACGACGCGGGCTACGACCCGGCGCCGGGCTACGACCAGGCGCCCGGACACCCGCAGCAGCAGTACGGCCACGCCCCGGACCAGGGCTACGGCAACCCGCAGGGGTACGGCCCGGGGCAGCCGCAGGGGTACGGCCACCCGCAGCAGGGCTACGGGCCCGGTCAGCCGCAGGGCTACGGCCACCCCCAGCAGGGGTACGGCCAGGCCCCCGGCAACCCGCAGGGTTACGGCCCGGGTCAGCCGCAGGGCTACGGCCCCGGCTACGAGGGCGGGGACCGGCGATGAGCCTCGTGCCGCCGACCGAACCCGTCCCCGTCGGGAAACTCGGCCGCGTCCACTTCGTCGGCATGGGCGGGGTCGGCATGTCCGGCATCGCCCGGGTCCTCCTGCAGCGCGGCGTCGAGGTCTCCGGCAGCGACGCCAAGGACGGCCCGCTGCTGCGCGAACTCCAGACCCTGGGCGCCGAGGTGCACGTCGGCCACGCCGCCGCCAACGTCGGCACCGCCGACACCGTCGTCGTCTCCTCGGCGGTCCGCCCCGACAACCCCGAACTGGTCGAGGCCCGCGCCCGCGGGCTGCGGGTGCTGCCGCGCGCCGCCGCCCTGGGCGCCCTGCTGCTCGACCGCCGCGGGGTCGCCGTCGCCGGAACGCACGGCAAGACCACCACCACCTCCATGCTCACCGTGGTCCTGCGCGAGGTCGGCGCCGACCCCGGCTACGTCATCGGGGGCACGCTCACCACCACCGGCCGCAACGCCGGCGCGGGCACCGGCGACATCATGGTCGCCGAGGCCGACGAGAGCGACGGCTCCTTCCTCATGCTCTCCCCGGCCGTGGCCGTCGTCACCAACGTCGAGGCCGACCACCTCGACAACTACGGCGGCCTGGAGGAGATCCACGCCAACTTCGCGGCGTTCGCCGAGCGCGTGGGCGACGCCCTCGTCGTCGGGATCGACGACCCCGGCGCCCGCCGGGTCGCCGACACCGCCCGCGCCCGCGGCCTGCGCGTCCGCACC
Source organism: Nocardiopsis trehalosi NBRC 14201 (assembly GCF_001552555.1). Lineage (GTDB taxonomy): Bacteria > Actinomycetota > Actinomycetes > Streptosporangiales > Streptosporangiaceae > Nocardiopsis_B > Nocardiopsis_B trehalosi. The sequence goes on from NZ_BCRK01000048.1 coordinate 18,825, forward strand.
TACGGCGAGCACCCCGACGCCGACTACCGCGTGTCCGGCGTCACCGCCCAGGGCTTCCGCACGTCGTTCACCCTCACGGTGCGCGGTGGCGAGCCCCTGGCCTGCGCCATCGCCGTCCCCGGCCGGCACAACGTGCTCAACGCGGCGGCGGCCGTCGCGGCCGCCGACGAACTCGGCCACGCCCCCGAGGCCGCCGCGGCCGGACTCGCCGCCTACACCGGCGCCGCCCGCCGGTTCGAACCGAAGGGCGAGGCCGGCGGGGTCGCCGTCTACGACAGCTACGCCCACCACCCCACCGAGATCGCGGCCGACCTGCGCGCCGCCCGCGCCGCTCTCGACACGCGCGGGGGCGGCGGCGCGCCGGGCCGGGTCGTGGCGGTGTTCCAGCCCCACCTGTACAGTCGCACCCGGATCTTCGCCGCCGAGTTCGCCGAGGCGCTCACCCTCGCCGACGCCGTGGTGGTGCTGCCCGTCTACGCGGCCCGCGAGGACCCCGAGCCCGGGGTCGACTCCGGGCTCATCACCCGCGGCGTCGCCCACGACCGGGTGTACCCGGTGGCCGACGGCGCCGCCGCCGTCGCCCGCGCCGCCGGACTCGCCGCGCCCGGCGACATCGTCCTGACCATGGGCGCCGGCGACGTCACCGAACTCGGACCCGACATCGTCGCGGCGCTGGGAGCCGCGACCGCCTGACCCCGCGGCCCCCGACCGCCGCGGCACGAGGAGCGCAGAACCACCGTGAGCACCACGCAGGAGGACTCCGCCCCCGCCGCCGACGGCGCGGAGGGGGCCGCCGACCCGGCGGCGGCGCGGCGCGCCGACCCCTGGAAGGCCGCGTTCGTCATCCTGCTGATCGCCGCCGTGCTCGCGGTGGTGGCCTGGGTCCTCCTGGGGTCGCGGCTGCTGGTGGTGCGCGACATCGAGGTCACCGGCACCGACCGCATCGACCGCGCCGCCGTCGCCGACGCCACCGGGGTCACCACCGGCACCCCGCTGGCGCGGGTCGACACCGAGGCCGCCGCGCGCGGCGTCCGCGGCCTCGACCTGGTCGAATCCGTCCGGGTCACCCGGGCGTGGCCGGCCGCCCTGCGCGTGGAGGTCACCGAGCGCGCCCCGCTGCTCAGCGTCCGCGCCGGCGACGGCTACCTCCTGGTCGACGGCGACGGGGTGCGGGTCGACGGCGCCGCCACCCGGCCCGAGGACCACCCCCTGGTCTCCGTGCGCGGCGAGGTCGAGGGCAGCCCGGCGGTGGCCGCGGCCGCCGCCGTGGTCGGCGACCTCCCCGACGACCTGCGCTCCCGCGTCACCGAGATCAGGGCCGACGAGCCCGCCGCCATCGAACTCGTCCTGGCCGACGGCGCCACCGCGGCCTGGGGCGACACCGAGCGCGGCGCGGAGAAGGCCGAGATCCTCCGGCTGCTGATCGCCGAGCACCCGCCCGAGGAGGGGCGGGAGTACGACGTCAGCGCCGTCGGGACCGCGGTCGTGCGGTGACCGGCCGCGACCGCCCGGCCGGGGCGCGGACAATCCCGACGCGACGCGCCGGGGCGCACATCGCCTCACCGCACGACACGCCGTTAGGCTGATCTCGTGGTTAGTTGCCCGGCGGGAGGCCGCGGCTTACTGTCGAGAAGCACTACCTTTGGTTGACATAAGTATTCACTTGAGACGTTAGGGCGGTTGCGGGCGATGTCCCGGAGCCCCGGGACACCCGTCCGACGCCCAGGGGGACCCCGCCGGCCGGTCGGCCGGTCGGGTCTCCGCAAGACAGGAGAACCGGACAGCCGGCCGGTCGGTCCGCCCACGGGGGGAGCGGCTGAGGCGCCCCGCGCGAACCGCGGGGCGCACGGCGGGCAGATGCGAGCGGAAAGGCCCCTCGTCGTGGCAGCACCGCAGAATTACCTCGCGGTCATCAAGGTCGTCGGTATCGGCGGCGGCGGCGTCAACGCCGTCAATCGAATGATCGAAGAGGGACTCAAGGGCGTCGAGTTCATCGCCATCAACACCGACGCTCAGGCGCTGCTCATGAGCGATGCCGACGTCAAACTGGACGTCGGCCGCGAACTCACCCGCGGCCTCGGCGCGGGCGCCAACCCCGACGTCGGCCGCAAGGCCGCCGAGGACCACCGCGAGGAGATCGAGGAGGTCCTCAAGGGCGCCGACATGGTGTTCGTGACCGCCGGCGAGGGGGGCGGCACCGGCACCGGGGGAGCGCCGGTGGTCGCCAACATCGCCCGGTCCCTGGGCGCTCTGACCATAGGAGTCGTCACCCGCCCCTTCGGTTTCGAGGGCAAGCGGCGCGCCACCCAGGCGGAGTCCGGCATAGCGATGCTGCGCGACGAGGTCGACACGCTCATCGTCATCCCGAACGACCGGCTGCTGTCGATCTCCGACCGCCAGGTCAGCGTGCTCGACGCGTTCAAGGCCGCCGACCAGGTGCTCCTCTCCGGTGTCCAGGGCATCACCGACCTCATCACCACCCCGGGCCTGATCAACCTCGACTTCGCCGACGTCAAGTCGGTCATGTCGGGCGCGGGGTCGGCGCTCATGGGCATCGGGTCGGCCCGCGGCGACGACCGGGCGGTGGCCGCCGCCGAGATGGCCATCTCCTCCCCGCTGCTGGAGGCGAGCATCGACGGCGCCCACGGGGTGCTGCTGTCCATCCAGGGCGGCTCCGACCTCGGCCTCTTCGAGATCAACGAGGCGGCGCAGCTCGTCGCGAACTCCGCGGCGCCCGAGGCCAACATCATCTTCGGCGCGGTCATCGACGACGCCCTCGGCGACGAGGTGCGTGTCACGGTGATCGCGGCCGGGTTCGACGAGCCGCGCAGCGAGGCCGTCACCCCGCCGAGAGCCGCGGCGGCCGTCCCCGAGGCGCCGCCCCGACGCGAACCCGCGCCGCCGCCCGCACCCCCCGCCCCGGCGGCGGTCGAGCCGCGGCCGGAACCGGTCAGCGAGCCCGAGCCGCCCGCGCACGAGGAGCCGCCGCGCGCCGAGGCCCCCGAGCCCGAGCCCGAGCCGGACCCCGAGCCCGCGCGCGACCACGCCCCCGAGCCGGCCCCCGAGGAGCCGGCCGAGGACGCCCGCACCCGCGGCATCCACGCCGTCAACGACAACGGGTACGGCCAGGTCCGCCGCACCGGAACCGACAACGCCTTCACCCGCTCCGGCGAGATCCCCACGCCCCGGCGCCGGGTGATCTTCGACGACCCCGACGACCTGGACGTCCCGGACTTCCTCAAGTAGCGCGCGGCGCTGCGGCGGCCTGACCGGCGGCGGGGCATCCCCGCCGCCGGTACGCTTTTCCCGGTCCCATACGCCGCCGCAGGAGGAGCAGCGCACGACATGAGTTCCGCAATCGCGTTGGGGCCGGGTGTCTCCGCCGGCTTCACCGGGCGCTACGACGGCGGGGTCAGCGCCCCGCCGTTCGACACGCTCAACCTCGGCACGGGTGTGCCGGACGATCCGGCGGCGGTCGCCGAGAACCGGCGGATCGCCGGGGCCCGCCTCGGGTTCGACCCCGAGCGGGTGGTGTGGATGGCGCAGGTGCACGGCGCCGACGTCGCGGTCGCCGACCGGCCCGGCGTCGTCGGGCGGGTCGACGCGGTCGTGACCACCCGCACCGACCTGGTGCTCGCCACCCTGGCGGCCGACTGCCTGCCCATCCTCGCCGCCGACCCCGAGGCCGGGGTGATCGGCGCGGCCCACTCCGGGCGCCTGGGCACCCTGCGCGGCGTTGCCGCGGCGCTCGTCAAGGGCATGGCCGACCAGGGCGCCGATCCCGGCCGGATCAGGGTCGCCCTCGGGCCCGCCATCTGCGGCTCCTGCTACGAGGTGCCGGCGGAGATGCGCGACCAGGTGGCCAGGACCACACCCGAGGGTGCCGGGACGACCGCCGAGGGCACCCCGTCGGTCGACCTGCGGGCCGCCGTCACCGCCCAGCTCCGCGCGGCCGGTGTCGGCCATGTCACCTCCGACGACCGCTGCACCCTGGAGACCCCCGACCTGTTCTCGCACCGGCGCGGGGCGCCGACGGGGCGGCTCGCCGGCTTCGTCTGGCGGTCCTGACATGGCCGCACCCGGCCCCGGCGCCGACCGCGCCGAGCGGATCGCCGCCAACCTGGCGGCCCTGCGCGAGCGGATCGCCGCCGCGTGCGACGCCGCCGGGCGGCCGGCCGGCGACGTCACGGTCATCGCGGTCACCAAGACCTTCCCCGCCTCCGACGTGCGCGTCCTCGCCGGGCTCGGCGTGGCCGACGTCGGCGAGAACCGCGACCAGGAGGCCGCGCCCAAGGCGGCGGCCTGCGCCGACCTCGGCCTGCGCTGGCACTTCGTCGGCCAGCTGCAGACCAACAAGGCGGCCTCCGTCGTCCGCTACGCCCACACCGTGCACTCGGTCGACCGCGGGCGACTCGCCCGGGCGCTGGGCGCGCGGGCGCTTTCGGCCGGCCGCCGGGTGCGCTGCCTGGTACAGGTCAACCTCGACCCGGACTCGGCGGCCGGGGTACTGGGGCCGCGCGGCGGCGCCGACCCCGCCGACGCCCTGGCGGTGGCCGACGCCGTGGCCGCCGAGGAGGGGCTGGAGCTGGGGGGTGTCATGGCCGTCGCCCCGCGCGGCGGCGACCCCGCGGCGGCGTTCGCCCGGCTGCGCGCGGTCGCCGAGTCGGTCCGCGATCGCTACCCTCAGGCCAGGATGGTCTCGGCCGGCATGAGCGGCGACCTGGAGGCCGCCGTGGCGAACGGGGCGACACACGTCCGGGTGGGGACGGCGTTGCTCGATGATCGTGGCCCGATCGTGGGGTAATGTCCCCACATGGACCTTGGCGCCCATCTGTCGAGTTCGCCCGACCGGCGGACCTGGGCGTATACGGAAGAAGTCATCTGCGGTGCCGCACCACAGGGACGACGGAGGACAAGAGATGGCCGGCGCGATGCGCAAGATGGCGGTCTACCTCGGCCTCGTGGAGGACGACCGCTACGATCACCGCTATGCGGATGAATATGATGACTTCGACGACTTCGATGAAGGCGTCGAGGACCGGCGTGAGCGGGACCTCGATCCCCAGGGCGTTCCTCGGGCCGACTCCGTGATGGACGCGGACGGCTACTCCGCGTCGCCGGTCGAGCGGCGGACACCCCCCCACGCCGGCCCGGCCACCGCGGACCTCGCGCGAATCACCACACTCCATCCGCGCACGTACAACGAAGCGCGTACTATCGGAGAGCATTTCCGGGAAGGTATACCGGTGATCATGAACCTCACCGAGATGGTCGACAGCGACGCCAAGCGCCTGGTCGACTTCGCGGCGGGGCTCATCTTCGGTCTGCACGGCAGCATCGAGCGCGTGACGAACAAGGTGTTCCTGCTGTCCCCGGCTAATGTTGAGGTGACCGCTGAAGACAAGGCACGTATCGCTGAGCGAGGGTTCTTCAATCAGAGTTAGATCATCACCGATGTCCAGAGATGGGGTCCGGGTCCGGCCGTGAGTATCGTCTTGACCGTGCTGTACTACGCGCTGCAGATCTTCCTGCTCGTGCTGATCGGCCGGCTCGTCTTCGAACTCGTACAGTCGTTCGCACGCTCGTGGCGACCCAGCGGGTTCGTTCTGGTACTGGCGGAGACCACCTACACGGTCACCGACCCGCCGTTGAGGTTCCTGCGTCGGTTCATCAAGCCCGTGCGTTTGGGGAGTGTGGCGCTGGACCTGAGCTTCACCGTCCTCTTCCTCGTCGTGGTGATCCTCAGCTCGATCGTGAGAAGCTCGATCCCGGTCGTCTAGAAGATCACGGATGTCGGAAAGGTACGCTGCCCTTCCGATATGTGGTCTTGGTCATGATCTGGATTGCCGTAAGGTCACGATCAGGTAGCGTCCCTACGGACAGAGTCCAAGCGCGCCAAGGAGACGAACATGCCGCTGACACCCGCGGATGTGCGGAATAAGCAGTTCAGTACGACCCGGCTACGGCCGGGCTACGACGAAGAAGAGGTTGATGCGTTCCTCGACGAAGTCGAGTCCGAACTTGACCGGTTGATCCAGGAGAACGAGGAGCTGCGCGGCAAGCTGGCCGAGTGCCTGCGGGGCAAGGTCCCCAACGCCGGGATGCAGGACTTCCAGCAGCCCCAGGAGCAGCTGGCCCCCGAGCCCCCTCCGCAGCCCGAGCCGGTCCGGCCCGAGCCGATCCCGCAGCCCGTCGAGCAGCAGCCCATGCCGGCCATGGCCTCCAACATGGGCCTGCCGGGCGCCGAGGACAACATGGACACCGCCGCGCGGGTCCTCGCCCTCGCCCAGCAGACCGCCGACCAGGCCATCTCCGACGCCCGCCGCGAGGCCGACGAGACCCTCGGCCGCGCGCGCCACGAGGCCGACGACATCCTCGGCAAGGCCCGCCGCCAGGCCGAGCAGATCGTCAACGAGGCCCGCGCCCGGTCCGAGAACCTCGACCGCGACGCCCAGGAGCGCCACCGCCAGGTCATGGGCTCCCTCGTGCAGCAGCGCGAGGAGCTGGAGCACAAGGTCAGCGAGCTCAAGGACTTCGAGCGCGAGTACCGCAGCCGCCTGAAGGACTACTTCGAGCGGCAGCTGCGCGAGCTCGCCGAGGGTGCCAACGAGCTCAGCGGCCCCGGCCCCAACACCACCGGCGGCTTCCAGACCATGGCCCCCACCGGCGGTTCGCCGTCGCTCCAGCACGGCGGCCCCGCGGGTCCGCCGGCCGGCAACCCGTTCGCCCAGCCGGAGCCCGCGCAGCACGGCGGCTTCCACCCGGGCGAGCCGCACGACCGGCGCTGACCCCGCGGCGCGGGGGCTCCGCGCCGACGCACAACAGAACCCTTGAGTAAAGGCTCTCACTTCCCGTGTTCATCCTCAGCCTCGTCACCCTCGTGGCGGCTCTGGTCGTCATCGCGGTGGCCGTGGTGCTCGCCGAGACCACGCTGGTCTACATCGCCCTCGGACTGGGCGGCCTCGGGGCCGTCTTCCTCGTGGCGGAGCTGGTCAGACACCGCGCGCACCTGACGGGCGGACAGGATGGGACGACGGGACGCGGGGCCCCGCCGGCGCACGCCCCGTGGACGGACGGTTTGGGGAAGGCGTCCGTCCCCTCCGCGGCCACCGCGGTGGGGCCCGCGACCGGCGACCAAGGGCGGCGCACGCCCGCGCCCGTACCGGCCCACCCGCCGGTACGGGCGGGCGCGTCTCCCAGCGGCGCCTGGGAGCGGCCCCGACCCGGAGCCGGCGCCCCGTACGGAGCGCCCGGCCAGGGCACCGCCTCCGGTGCCCCCGCCGCCACCCGCGCGTACGGTGTCCCCGCCGCCGCGCCCCCCGGCACCCCGCCGGGCCCGGCCGAGCCCGCCACCGGCGCGGCGGCCTCGGACCCCCGGCCGCCCTCCGACCCGGCCCACGGCCGCGGCACCGGCGACCGGCCCGACCCTTCCGCCGCCCCGCGGCCCACCGGCGCGTACCCGCACGGCGCCGCGCACCCCGACGATCCCCACTTCGAGCCCACCGACACCGGCACGGCCCTGTGGCTGAACGCCCCCGACACCCCGGCGCCCGCCGACCGCGCGTCCGGCCCCACGCCGCCCACCTCGGCCGGCCCGCCGGACACCCCCACCGCCGCGGTCCGCAACGGCCCCCCCGAGGCCCCGCCCGCCGACCCCGGCCCCGACGCGCCCACCGTCCGGCCGACCGCCGACGCCGCCCCCGGCGGCGGCACCCCCGACACTTCCGGCGCCGCGTCCGCCGACACCGGCCCCGACGCGCCCGTCGTCCCGTCGGCCGCCGACGCCGCCTCCGGCGGTGACACCCCCGCTGACGCGCCCGCAGACGGCGCCGAGACCACGTCCTTCGGGGCGTTCGTCGAGCGCCTGCAGAACGGCCACCCGGCCGGCGGGGCCGCCCCGGACACCCCGGAACCCGACCCGGCCCACGCGTCCGGCGCCGTGTCCGACGCCGACGACGACCTCGACCTGGTCGCCGAACCCCTCCCGGCCGCCGACGCGCCCGACCCCGAGCCGACCGACGCCGCGCCGGAGACCGCCGTCGACGCGCCCGCCGACCCGGTCGACGTGGACTCCGAGACGCCCGCCGACCCGGGCCCGCCCGCCGAGGCCGACGCCCCGGCGGTGGCCGAGGTCACCGCCGCCTCCCCGGCCGTCGGCAGCGACGCGGACACCGACACGCCCGACCCCGGGCACGGCGCGGCGGCGGAGCCCGCCGACCCCCAGGACGCGCCGGCCCCCGATCCGGCCCCCGCTGGATCGGACACCGACCCCGGCCCGGCCGCCACCGACCGGGACGACCCGGCCGACACGCCCGACCCGGCCGACGGCGCCGGCACGTCCGCCTCCGGAACCGGCGGCGCGGACACCCGGGACGACCCGCCCTCGGACGGCGCGGGACAGGAGGCGGCGGACACCGCCGACTGGGCGCCCGGCGACCCGGGTCCCGACGCCACCGCGCCCGACGGTGCTGTGGACGAAGCCCCGGGCGGCGGCACCACCGCCGCCGACGGTCCCGCAGACCCGGCCCCGGTGGACGACCCGCGCCTCACCGGTGCCGAGGACGACATCGACGGCCCGGCGGTCCTCGCCGCGCCCGGCGCCCCCGACCCCGAGGACGGCCCCGAGACCGGCTCGGGCGCCCCCGCGCGCTTCACCTACCGGCTTCCGGGGCGCCCCGCCGAGGACACCGCCGACCACCGGGACGGCCACGGATCCGGAACCGGCGCCGCCGAATCCTCGCCCGCTCCGGACGGTGAGCCGGACACCACCACGGGGCACAACCGTCCCGCGACCGACGACTGACCCACCCGCCCCGCGCCGCGGGAACGAGATGGGGCCGGTTCGGGGCATGGTGCGGCACTTCCCCTGGGCGGTGGCGGAGGGGGCCATGGCGCCGGGGGAACCCCTGATTCCAGTCAAGCCGGTGGGAGTGGCCGCGCGCCAGGCGAATCCCGCACCTGTGGACGGCCTCGGCTCCCCGGTCGGCGCGCGCACGCGCATCCCGGGTCCCGCGCCGGGCGGGCGCGTACCGCCCGCCCCGCCGAACGGCGGAGCGGGCGGTGCCCGCACCGGCCGGGGCCGCGCGGACCGGCCCGCGCGGCCCCGGAGCCGGTCAGGCGGTGCGGCGGATCCAGACGGTCACGCCGAACTCCTCCGACGCCACGCTGTAGGCCGCGCCCTCCGGGCGGCCCTCGGTGAAGGAGGACGCCAGGACCTCGGCCGCGATCGGCCCCGCGTGCTCGGTGAGGGCCCGCGCCGTCACCGGGTCGGTGGCCGACCACCACAGGTCGATCCGGTCGGAGATGTCCAGGCCGCTCGACTTGCGGGCGTCCTGCACCAGCCGCACCGCCTCCCGCGCCAGCCCGGCCCGCTGCAGCTCCGGCGTGATGTCCAGGTCCAGCGCGACGGTCTCGCCGCCCTCGGAGGCCACCGTCCAGCCCTCGCGGGGCTGCTCGGTCACCAGCAGCTCCTCGGCGCTCACCTCGACCGGCTCGCCCTCGACCTCCACGTGCGCCCACCCGGTCGACCGGACCTGCGCGACCAGCCCGGCCGGCTCGGCCGCCTGGATGGCCTTCGCCACCAGCGGGGTGCGCTTGGCGAACCGCTTGCCCAGCGCCCGGAAGTTCGGCTTGACCGTGTAGTCGACCAGGTCGCCGCCGACCGCCGACAGTGAGTCGAGCTGCTGCACGTTCAGCTCCTCCGCGACCTGCGCCCGCAGCTGCTCGGGCAGCCCCGCGAACCCCGCGGCGCCGACGAGGACCCGCGACAGCGGCTGGCGGGTGCGCACCCCGGAGTCGACCCGGGCCGCCCGGCCCAGCTCGACCAGGCGGCGGGTGAGGGCCATCTGCTCCGACAGCTCCGTGTCGATCAGGTCCGCGCGGACCTCCGGCCACGTGGTCAGGTGCACCGACTCCGGGGCGTCGGGGCGGCGCAGCGCCGCCCACACGTGGTCGGTGAGGAACGGCACCATCGGCGCCATGACCCGGGTCAGGGTCTCCAGCGCCTCGAACAGGGTGGCGAACGCCGACGCGCCCTCGGGGGTGGCCGCGCCCGCCCAGAACCGCCGCCGCGACCGGCGCACGTACCAGTTCGACAGGTCGTCCACGAACGCGGTCAGCAACCGGCCCGCCCCCGCCGTGTCGAACCGCTCCAGCGCCGCGTCGACGTCCGCGACCAGCCGGTTCAGCTCCGACAGCAGCCACCGGTCGAGCAGCGGGCGGTCGGCCGGCGCGGGGGCGTCGGCGAGCCGGTCGTGCGTCCAGGCGTCGCCCGCGTTGGCGTACAGGGTGAAGAACGACACGGTGTTGTAGTAGGTGAGGAGCACCTTGCGGACGATCTCCTCCAGCGCCGCGTGGCCCACCCGGCGCGGCGCCCACGGCGAACCGCTGGCCGCCATGAACCAGCGCAGCGCGTCGGCGCCGTGCCGCTCCATGACCTCCATGGGCTCCAGGATGTTGCCCAGGTGCTTGCTCATCTTGCGCCCGTCCTCGGCCAGGATGTGGCCGAGGCAGACGACGTTCTCGTAGGAGGACCGGCCGAACACCAGGGTGCTGACCGCCATCAGCGAGTAGAACCAGCCGCGGGTCTGGTCGATCGCCTCGCAGATGTACTGGGCGGGGAAGTTCGCCCGGAACACCTCGTCGTTGCGGTGCGGCGCCCCCCACTGGGCGAACGGCATCGACCCGGAGTCGAACCAGGCGTCGATCACCTCGGGCACGCGGCGGGACTCGCCGCCGCACTCGGGGCAGGCCAGGACGACGTCGTCCACGTAGGGGCGGTGCGGGTCGAGCGCGCTGAGGTCGGTGCCCGCCAGCTCGCCCAGCTCGGCCAGCGACCCGACGACGGTCAGGTGGTCGTCGGCGCAGGTCCACACCGGCAGCGGGGTGCCCCAGTAGCGGCTCCGCGACAGCGCCCAGTCGATGTTGTTGCGCAGCCACTCGCCGAAGCGGCCCTCCTTGACGTTCTCCGGGAACCAGGAGGTGTCGGCGTTCTGCGCCAGCAGCTCGTCCTTGATCGCGGTGGTGCGGATGTACCAGGACGGCAGCGCGTAGTACAGCAGCGGGGTGTGGCAGCGCCAGCAGTGCGGATAGCTGTGCTCGTAGGGCTGGTTGCGGAACAGCAGGCCGCGTCCGTCGAGGTCGGCCACCAGGGTGGCGTCGGCCCGCTTGAAGAACACGCCGCCGACCAGGTCCAGGCCCTCCTCGAAGGCGCCGTCGGCGCGAACGGGGTTGACCACCGGCAGGCCGTAGGCGCGGCCCACCGCCATGTCGTCGGCGCCGAAGGCGGGGGACTGGTGGACCAGGCCGGTGCCGTCGTCGACGGTGACGTAGTCGGCCAGGACCACGAAGTGCGCCGGCTCCTCGAACGGCACCAGCTCGAACGGGCGCTGGTAGGTCCACCGCTCCATCTCGGCGCCCTCGAACCGCTCACCGGTGGGCGTCCAGCCCTCGCCCAGCACCGACGCCGCCAGCGGCTCGGCGAGGACCAGCCGCTCGGTGCCGTCGGTCATGACCACGTAGGCGACGTCGGGGTGCACCGCCACCGCGGTGTTGGACACCAGCGTCCACGGGGTGGTGGTCCACACCAGCAGCGACGCCGCCCGGTCGGGCGCGGCCAGCGGCCCGGAGGTCACCGGGAAGCGCACGTACACCGACGGGTCGACCACGGTCTCGTAGCCCTGCGCCAGCTCGTGGTCGGACAGGGTGGTGCCGCAGCGGGGGCAGTACGGGCTGATGCGGTAGTCGCGCACCAGCAGGCCCTTGCCGTGGATGGTCTTCAGCGCCCACCAGACGGACTCGACGTACTCGGGGTCCATGGTGCGGTAGGCGTCGTCCATGTTCACCCAGTAGCCCATGCGCCGGGTGAGGGCGGTGAACGCGTCGACGTTGCGCAGCACGGACTCGCGGCAGCGGTCGTTGAACTCGGCGACGCCGAACTCCTCGATGTCCTTCTTGCCGGACAGGCCGAGCTCCTTCTCGACCGCGACCTCCACGGGCAGGCCGTGGCAGTCCCACCCGGCCTTGCGGTCGACGTGGAACCCCTTCATCGTCTTGTAGCGGGGGAACACGTCCTTGAACACCCGGGCCTCGACGTGGTGCACGCCGGGCTGGCCGTTGGCGGTGGGCGGCCCCTCGTAGAACACCCAGCTCGGGTTGCCCCGGCTCTGCTCCAGGGAGCGCTCGAAGACCTTCTGCTCGGTCCAGCGGGCCAGCACGTCGTGCTCGACGGCGGGCAGGTCGACCTGCGCGGGCAGGGCGGGGAAGGGCCGCGGAGCGGCACCACGCGGGTTCGGCAACGGAAGGGACCTTTCCATCAGGAGGACTGCACCCGACGGAGGGACGAGGCGCGGGCCCCGCGGTACCACCCTCCTTGGACGTGCGCCGGACCCACCACGGGGGTGGGCGCGCGCCCCACTTCGTTGTCGCCGCGGCCGGTTCTACTGGGCCGGTGCCCCCGCGTGAGCGGGGCACCGCGCCGTTCCTCCGGCGGCTCCGGGGTGATCTTCCCGACGGGCATGCCCCCGGGCTTCCACCGTCCCCGGGTCGCTGCGGGCTGTGTCCAGCGGTACTCGTCCCCATCCACGCCTTGCTGGGACCGAGGATAGCCCACCTGGGCGGCGCTCCTCCGCTCTTCGCGCGGCATACTGGCGTGCCGGGACACCACGGAGGCGGGAAGGGGCGGCGGGCATGGGAGCGACGGGGGAGCGGGGGGCCGTCCTGGTGACGCTGCCCGACCGGGAGGACGCCGAGGAACTGGCCGAGCAGCTCCTCGACCAGGGGTACGCGCCGTGCACGGTCCACCGCGACATGCTCGCGGGCGAGGACGACGCGGAGGACGCGGACTGGGTGATCGAGGTGCGCACCGGCCCCCACGGCGGCACGGCCGTCTTCGACGAACCCCACCTGGCCGTCCTCGCCGAGGACTACGGCGGGTTCGCCGTCGCCGAGTGACCGCGCCGCGCGGGTGCGCGCCCCCGGCGCCCGTCCCGGCGGGCGGCTTGCGGCGGCGTGTGCGTGTTGCGCCGTGGTTGGTTGATTCGCCCCCGGCGGCCGTTTAGGCTTCCCGGCATCGCGTGAGCGGTAGGCACCGATTCGGTGTGTTCTCGCATGTCATACGGGGTTTTCGGGGCCGCGGGGGAGCGGCCGGCTGAGGGGGGCGCATGGCGTCGACGACCACTGCGGCGGGGGCCGTGAAGAAGGGGGCGGCCGCGGGCGGGCTCGTGGTCCGCACCGGCGAGGACCCGTGGAGCGCGGCCGAGCTGGCCGGGGTCCGCGGCGGCCTGGAGGAGGAGGCGGCCCGGCTGCGCGCGGAGATCACCGCCGCCGAGACCGAGCTGGCCGCGCGGCTGGCGGACTCGGTCGACGGGGCCGGCGACGACCCCACCGACACCGGGGCCAAGACCTACCAGCGCGAGCGGGACCTGGCGCTGGCCTACAATACTCGTGACCTGCTCGCCCAGTGCGAACGGGCGATCAAGCGGATGGACGCGGGGACCTACGGCGCCTGCGAGTCCTGCGCCGGGCCCATCGGCAAGGCGCGGCTCCAGGTCTTCCCGCGGGCCACACTGTGTGTGCAGTGCAAACAGCGCGAGGAGCGTCGCTGACTCAGGTAGAGCCCTCCGGGGACGGACATCGGACCGGGAACGGGCGCGTCGCCGACTGGCGGCGGCTCGTTCTGCTCGTGAGCGTGGCGGTGGTCGCCCTGGCGGCCGACTTCGCCACCAAGGAGATCGCCCTCGCCCGGTTCACCCCGGGCGAGAGCGTCCCCGTCGTGGGTGAACTGCTGCGCTTCACCCTCGTCTTCAACACCGGCGCGGCCTTCTCCATCGGCTCCGACGTGCCGTGGGTGTTCTTCATCATCGCCACCGGCGTGGTGGTCTACATCCTCGTCATGGCGCGCCGCCTGCGCAGCCTCGGCTGGGCCTTCGCGCTCGGCCTGATCCTCGGCGGCGCGACGGGCAACCTGGTCGACCGGCTGTTCCGCCCGCCGTCCCCGTTCCACGGCGCCGTCGTCGACTGGATCCAGGTGCCCAACTGGCCGGTGTTCAACCTGGCCGACTCCGCCATCGTGGTCGGCGGCGTGCTCGCGGTCGTGCTCGCGTTCCGCGGCGTCAACATCGACGGCACGGTCGAGGGCGCGGACCGCCCGGACGCCACCGCCGACGCCGACGCCGACGCCGACGGCGACGGCGACACCGACGAGACCCCCACCACCGGCGCCGGCGCGCCCGCCGCCCCGGTGCGCGGGGGCGACGACCGGCCCGCCGACGACCCCGCCGCCCCGCCCGCCGGCGGCGACCGCGGCCGCGAGGACACCGCGTGACCGCCGGGGACCACCGCTCCATGCCCGTGCCCGACGGCCTGGAGGGCGACCGCCTGGACGCCGCCATCGCGCGGATGTTCGGCCTGTCGCGCACCCGCGCCGCCGAGATCATCGGCGCCGGCGGCGTGCTCGTCGACGGCGGGGCCGCCGCGAAGTCCGACCGCGTCCAGGCGGGCTCGTGGCTCGACGTCACGCTGCCGCCGCCGCCCAGCGCCCCGGTGGCCCGGCCCGAACCCGTGCCGGGGCTGCGCGTGGTGTACGAGGACGCCGACATCATCGTGGTCGACAAGCCCGTCGGCGTGGTCGCCCACCCCACGGTGGGCTGGACCGGCCCGTCGGTGCTGGAGGGCCTGCTCGCCTCGGGCGTGCGGCTGAGCACCAGCGGGGCCGCCGAGCGCCAGGGCATCGTGCACCGGCTCGACGCCAACACCACGGGGCTCATGGTGCTCGCCAAGAGCGAGCCCGCCTACAGCGCGCTGAAGCGGGCGTTCAAGGAGCGCACGGTCGACAAGCGCTACCACACGCTGGTGCAGGGCCACCCCGACCCGCTGCGCGGCACGGTCGACGCGCCCATCGACCGCCACCCCGCCGGCGACGGCCGCTGGGCCGTGGTCGCGGGCGGGCGGCCGTCGGTCACCCACTACGACACCCTGGAGGCGTTCCGCGCCGCCAGCCTGCTGGAGATCCGGCTGGAGACCGGCCGCACCCACCAGATCCGGGTGCACATGGCGGCGCTGCGCCACCCGTGCGTGGGCGACCACCTCTACGGCGCCGACCCCACCCTGGCCGAGCGGCTCGGTGTGCGCCGGCAGTGGCTGCACGCGATGCGGCTGGGGTTCGAGCACCCCACCGAGCACCGCCCGGTGGAGTTCTCCAGCACCTACCCCGACGACCTCGCCGCCGCGCTGGAGGCGCTGCGCGAGGACTGACCCGCCGGGGCGGCCCCCGCCGCCCCGGGCGCGGTCCGGCGGCGCGGCAGCCCGTGCGACAGTGCCGCACCCACCACGACCACGGCCGCGCCGACCGGCTCGTTCCAGGTGAGCGACTCGCCGAGCAGCAGCACCCCGGCGGCGATCGCCACGACCGGGATCACGTAGGTGACGGTGGCGGCCACGGTCGCGCCCGCCGCCGCGATCACCGCGTACTGGAGCACGTAGGCCAGCCCGGTGCCCAGGGCGCCCAGGGCCGTGACCGCCGCCAGCACCTCCCACGGCAGCCGGGCGGGCGCGTCGGTGAACAGCGGGGTCACCACCGCCAGCACCGCCGTCCCGGCGAGGAGCTGGGCGGTGGCCATCTCCAGGGTGGTGTGGCCGGTCCCGGTCAGGTGGCGGCGCACATAGGGGGTGCCGATGCCGTAGCAGACGGTCGCGCCGACCGCGAGCAGCATCCCGGCGGTGTCGGCCCCGGCGAACCCCCGCCACACCCCGAACACCACGAGCACCCCGGCGAAGCCGGTGGCCAGCCCGGCGACCCGCATCCGGGTGGGCCGCTCGTCGCGGAGCAGCAGCAGCGAGAACACCACCGCGAACAGCGGGGTCGCCGCGTTGCAGATGCCCGACAGCGCCGACGGGATCGCCGTGGCGGCGTGGCCGAACAGCGTGAACGGCACGACGTTGAGCAGCAGCGCGGCGACCGTGAGGTGCAGCCACACGCGGGGCGAGCGCGGCAGCCGGCCGCGGCGCAGGAGCAGGATCACGGCCAGCGGGAGCAGCCCGGTCGCCATGCGGCCGAACGCCACCTGCAGCGGGGCCAGCACCTCGGCCGCGATGTCGATGAAGAGGAAGCTCAGCCCCCACACGAGCGCGAGGAGCAGGAACCTCGGCTGCCAGGCGGGCGGAGCGGGGCGGTCGGCGGCGGGGGGCGCCCCGGCGGCGGCGGTCGTCATGCACGAGGTGTACCGCGCGCGCGGGACTTAGGTCTACTTCATTTCACTAAACCGCGGATGTAGCATCACTTACATGCTGAGTGTCGACCGCATGCGGGTCCTGCACGCCATCGCCGCCAACGGCTCGCTCACCGGCGCGGCCGCCGCGCTGCGGGTCACCAACTCCGCCGTGTCCCAGCAGCTCAGCAAGCTCGAACGCGAGGTCGGCCAGCCCCTCGTGCAGCGCAACGGGCGCGGCATCCGCCTCACCGACGCCGCCGAACTGCTGGTCGAGCACACCGGGCGCATCCTGTCCCTCGTCCAGCAGGCCGAGGCCGACCTGGAGGCGCACCGCGACGCCGTCCTCGGCCAGGTCCGGCTCGCGTCCATCGCCACGGCGTCGCGCGGGCTCGCACCGGCAGCCCTGGTCGCCCTGCGCGACGCCCACCCCGGGCTGCGCGTGCGGCTGGTCGAATCCGAACCCGACACCAGCGTCCCCGCCGTCGTCCGCGGCGACGCCGACCTCGCCGTGGTGGTCGACTGGGCCGGCGCCCCCATCCCGCTGCCGAAGGAGCTGCAGCGCGCGCCGCTGCTCCGCGACACCGCCGACATCGCCCTGCCCGCCGCCCACCCCCTGGCCCACCGCGACCTGGTCGACCTCGACGAGGTCCTGACCGAGCCGTGGATCAGCTGGAACGGCGGCTCCATCTGCGACGTGTGGCTGCACGGCATGCTCCGCGCTCAAGGGGTCGAGCCCGACATCGCCCACGTCGCCGAGGAGCACCAGACCAAGCTCGCGCTCATCGCCGCCGGGCTCGGCATCGCCGTGATGCCCCGGCTGGGCCGCGGGCCCGTCCCCGACGGCGTCCGCCTGGTGCCGGTGCAGCCGGCGCTGGTCCGGCACGTCTACGTGGTGTGGCGGGCCGACGCCGCGCGCCGGCCCGCCGTCCGCGCCACCGTCCGGGCGCTGCGCGCGGCCGGGGCGGCGCACACCGACTGAGCCGCCGCCCCCGCTGCGGGGGGGGGGGGGGGGGGGGGGGGGGGGGG
>NZ_BCRK01000049.1 GCF_001552555.1 Nocardiopsis trehalosi NBRC 14201
GGGGTTTACGCCCCTCGCGAGTTCAAATCTCGCATCCTCCGCAGGTAGACCAGGGTCCGTCGCACAGCGGCGGACCTTCGTCGTTGGTCGTAGGTGGCTGTGTGAGGCCAATGTGAGTCCAAACGGTCGGGGGCGAGTCACACTGCGCTCCCCCGCGCCGACCTCGGGATGATGGCGGCGGTCGCCTCGGCGGCCGCCGCCGCGACTTCGGGGATCACCGAAGTGTAGGTGTCGGCCGTGAAGCTGTACCGGCTGTGGCCCAGCGTCTCCGAAACCACCTTCATGTCCACCCCGGCCGACAGCGCGAACGTCGCCGCACAGTGCCGGAGGTCATGGAAGCGGATCGGCGGAAGGCCGGCCGCCTTCACCAGCGTGGCGAACCGCTGGCTCAGGTACTCGTCCCGCAGCGGCGACCCCTCCGCCCGGGTGAACACCAGCCCCGAGTCCACCCAGGCGTCGCCCGCCAGCAGCCGCTCGGCGTTCTGCGTCGCCCGCCACTTCTTCAGCAGCCTGATGTTCTCGGCGTCCAGGGCGAACGTGCGCACCGACTTCTCCGACTTCGGCCCCTCGTCGTCCTCCTCCGGCCCGGCCAGCACGCTCATGGTCTTCGCGCCGTCCAGGTCGGTGTCGGCCCACGCGGCCGAGCACACCTCGCCGCGGCGCAGGCCCCGGGTCGTCACGAGGTGGAACAGGGGGTACAGCCGCTCGCCGGTGGACTCGGCGTAGTCGAGGAACGCACCGGCCTGCGCCGGCGCCCACACCATGACGCTCGCCGGCTTCTTCCCGGTCTGCTCCCATCGGGCGACGCGTTCGGCCGTCCACACCAGGGGCCGCGACTTCTTGACCCGGTCCAGCTCCACGAACGCGGCCGGGCTCACCGTGATCAGCTTCTTCTTCACCGCGGCGTTCAGCGCGGAGGACGCCACCGCGTGGATGCGGCGGATGCGCGCCGGCGACAGCGGCCGCTTGCGCTTCAGCCCCGGCTTCTCCCCCTCGGCCAGCTTCCGCTTCGGCGCGAGCGCACGCGCGGCGAGGAGGCGCCGCAGCATCTCGGAGGGGGCCTGGTCCTCGGTCGGCCGGTTGATCTGCTTCATGGCCGCGTACAGGGCCGTCAGGTGGTGGTCGCGCAGGTCGACCAGCTTCAGGTGGCCCAGGGCGGGGATGTAGTACAGCTCGATGGCTTCGGTGTAGGACTCCAGGGTGGACTGCTTGAGGCCCTTCTTGCCCTTCACCCACTCGCGCAGGTACGCGGCGACGGTGAGCGCGCGGTCGGGGACGAACCCGATCTCGCCGACCTCGTTGACGGCCTTGGCGATCCCGCGCAGGGCCTCGGTCTTGGTGGTGTAGGGGCCGATCCAGGGGCGGCGGCGCTTGCCGTCGGGGCCGGTGGGGGCGGTGTAGCGGCCCCACCAGGCGCCGTGGTCGCGCTTCTTGAGCAGCGGGCAGTCCTTGCCGAGCTGCTTGCCGGTGTCGGGGTGCCGGCAGGCGCAGCGCTTCACCACCTGCCCGGTACTAGGACGGCTCATGCGTCCTCCTCTCCATCAAATGGGTCGTAGTCGTCCGTTTCTTCCGCCGAGAAGACGTCGTTCGGAGAAAACATCTGATAGGCGTTTTTCACGATCTTACCGAGCTCGTCGCTGTCAATCGGCTTGCCATCGAGTTGGTAGACAATATAGTAACCAATGTAGGTGGCCATATGTGCTTTGATGACAGCCTTGTAGGAATCGACGCTCCCGGGTTTCGAGCCTCGCTCTTGGACGGTCATAAGGACGTGCTGGATCCCGTGCGGCTCCTGGGGAGAGAACTTGGCGTAGTCGGCTACGTCACCACGCGCCAACACCTGTTGGATACTGATCGGCAACCGCCTGAAGGCTTGCGCCGCACGCCCATCGGAACTCAACGATTCGATCCGTTCAGCTAGATCCTTCTGCTGACCCTCAAGGCGCTTGATCGTGTCCACTAGATGGCCGGTCTCGTTAACAGCCCCCGCCACAGCGGGCAGCCTGGCCCTTTTGCCGAAGATCACAGGGTGCTCTACAAGAGGGTTGGGCCACTCGTCAGCGGGGTCCCATCCTTGATCTCGGAACCAATCCCTGAGCAGGTCGTCTTCCTCGAGGATATCTAGATTCGGAGCCAACCCACCAATAAGTTGCCTGAGGGGACCTTTATAGTCTTCTTCGAGCTCGAATCCCAATGAGTTGCTTTGATGTGCAGCAAGTGACGTGACGTACGAACGCCAGATATCGGCGATTTTTCGGGCGCCCTTCGGGTTTTCGTTTTGCATGGAACGAAACACCGAAAAAATAGCCCGAACAATATCCGCCGGAATAAGCCACACTTCACGCTGCCGAAGCGCAAGTTCGTCGTCGGTCCAATGATCGTAGCTGGCCAGCGTGACGAAACCCGATGGGTTGGCACCCAGCGATGCAGCCACGTTCTGGAGCGTGGCGCTATGGACGGCTCCATATGTGCTTCGCTCTAGATTCGAAATCGTATTCCTGCTTACGCGGGCACACCAGGCCAAATCTGCCTGGCTTGCCTTGATGGCATCGCGTCGTTGCGCGACGAGCGCTGCCACATTCGGCGCTTGATTCGCCATGTCTCCTCCTGTGCTCAATGTCTGTCGGCTGGCGTCAAGCACCAGTGTCCAACGACTGCCAATGCTTGTCAATGCTGTGCAAACATAGTCACCCACGCTGGGGCTGTAGGATCATACGAACTTGCACATCCTGTGCGCTTCGGGGCAACCACTTGGAACAAGCGGTGGTAATGTGCAGCTAGTTGAAGGTGTGGTCGCGCTCTCACCGTGACGCACTGGTTTGCCCACGAAAAAGGGCCAGCAGGGAGCTCTCACCTTCCCCGCTGACCCGATGCACACCGCTCGATACCAGCACTGCCAAGTAACTGATCGGAGCACGAGCATGCCTCTCCAGGCTAGCGGAGACACCAAACCGCACTCGCCGGAATCCCCCGATGCCGCTGGTCACGACGATGACCGGCTCCTCCTACTCCCCGAGGTCGCCGAGATGATGCGCACCTCCGAGGACAGCCTGCGCTGGCTCCGCCACCAGGGGCGCGCCCCGTTCCTCTTCCGGCTCGGGCGCCGCGTCGTTGCCTACCGCAGCGAAGTGCGCGCTTACATCGAGCAGCAGCGCGCCGCCGACCGCGCCTCCGCGTAGAGCGCTTCCGCTCCGCCGCGCACCGTCTCGGCCTCCTGAGCCGACCCCGCCGACGCCCATGCCCCGACGTCGGTCCCTCGCGCATACCTGATTCCAGGGGGACCCCTTCATGTCCCAGAACACGGCCGCCGCACCGGCCACCACCGACACCACCGTCCGCGACGCCTTCACCTGGTACGAGGAGACCAACTCCCTCGGGGACACCCGGTACGTCGCCGACCTCGGCACCATCCGCCGCATCCCCGCCCGCATCGAGTACACCACCGGCTTGCTCGGGTGGAGGAACGGCAACGTGGGCCTCTCCCGCTGGCCCAGCGCCGACGGCGACGGCTACGACACCCGCATCACCGTGTTCGTGAACACCCTCGACGCCGACCTCGCCGAGGTCATGGACGAGGTCAGCCGCGAGCTGGACCAGATCTTCGGCATCGACCTGTTCGGCCGCATGGGCCTAGGCCCCACCACCCCGGAGGTGGCCCGATGACCGCCGTCGCTGAACTCGCGCTCACCGAGTCGCGGACCCTGCGCACCCAGTACGCCGACCGCACCGACGTCCTCGACAAGGTCAAGACGCTCGCCATGGCCGGCGACACCGGCTACGCCTTCACCGCGCACGTCGCCGACTACTTCGACGTCACCGAGGAAGCGATCGACCAGATCGTCAAGCGCAACCGCGCCGAGCTGGAGGAGAACGGCTACGAGGCCGTGACCAGGGCGAAGCTTGAGGGTGTCACGAGCGACACCCTCAACCTCAGCCCCAAGGCCCGGCGGGTCGCCGTCTTCCGCCGCCGCACCGTGCTGAACCTCGCGATGCTGATGGACGGCAACGACGTCGCCCGCCAGGTCCGCACCTACCTCCTCGACGTCGAGGAGGCCGCCACCCCCGAGCAGAAGCTCGACGCCCTCGCCGCGCGCACCGCCACCCAGCTCGAAGCCCTCGGCGTCGCCAAGAAGTACGGCCTCGTCAACGACTCCTACCTCGAAGGCGTCTCCCGCACCCTCTTGGCCCGCATGACCGGTGAGGAACCCCAGCTCGACCCCGCCGACATCACCATCACCTGCCACGAGTACCTCGCGGAGAAGGGCCTTAAGGGCGCCGACCTCCGGTCCGCGCGGGTGAAGCTCGGCAAGGCCGTCGCCGCCCTCTACCGGGCGCGATACGGCACAGAGCCGCAGGAGATTCCGCGGCTTGTCGAGGGCATCCACATCGGCGTGAAGGTCTACACGCGCCGCGACATCGACCTGTTCGACACGGCGTGGGCCGAGGTCTCCCGCCACTACACCCCGGCGGTGACCCGATGAGCAACAGCATCATGAAGCCCTCCCTCCACACCCCGTTCGCCAACGCGCTCGTCGCCAAGCACGACGGCCTGCTGTGCGACGACGGGCCCGAGGAGCAGGCCGCCCGCGTGGTTGCCGCCCTCGAACGGGTCAGCGCCGTCACCCCCTTCGCCCCGATGGCCGAGCACCTCGCGGTCGACCTGGCCGGGTTCGGTGAAGTGCCCATCGTCTACGTCACCGAGGACGAGGACTACCTGCTCCTCTCCGACGCCGCCGACGCCCTCGGCTGGCCCCTGCACAAGGCCCACGCCTGGGCCCGCCACATGCACGACTACGCCATCAGGGACCAGCGCGAGGCCGACGAAGCCCGTGGCGACGGGCGCATCGGCTGGGACCGTCTCCTCGACTACGTCGACCTTGGGCTGAACCTCATCGAGGACGACCCTGGGGCCAAGCCCGACGCCGGCGGACGCCGGTGGGCGCACGCCGGGGACTGGCTGATCTCCAAGGACCGGGTTCCGCACCTGCTCGTGAACAGCCCGTGGGGCAAGGAGTTCGTGGACAACTCGCTGCCCGCGTTCGGGCACGCGATGCGGAAGGTGTGGGGCGACAAACTCCGGTCCGTCCCCACCCTCGGCGAAGACGGCACCCCCACCGGCGGCAACGCCTACGACGACCTCTTCTCCACGGACGGGTTGACCGAAGAGGAAGCCCTGCGGCGGGCCCGCCGCGGCCCCGCCCTCGGCGACGACGAGCCCCCCGGCTGACCCGGTCGGCCGGACCCGTTCCTCCAGTGCTGGAGGAACGAGTCCGGCCCCCGCACCGCCGACCACCACGACCACCGGGGGGAAACCATGACCACGATCCGGCTCCGCGGCCGCATCGACATCCGCACCACCCGCACCACCCTCACCCGCGCCGACGCCCAACACGCCTGGGCCACCACCGGCGACATCCCCGCCGGCTGCCCCATCGACATCCACGTCCACGGCGTCCTCCACGACATCGAACCCGGCGCCCTCGACCCCCTCGGCACCTGGCTCGCCGACGCCCCCGAAGTCGTCCTGCACACCGGCGGCGGCGAACCCAACGCCCTCCACCGCGCCGTCCAGCACGCCATCGACACCGAGAACCGGGTCCGCACCGCCGGCGGTGCCGCGTGATCACCGCCGACACCACCCGCGAGGAAGCCGCCGAGATCTACACCCAGGTCTGCAAGATGCCGATCTTCGTGCTGAGCCCCACCAAGTCGCCGGTCGCCAACTGCGACGAGTGCAGCCAGAAGGGGCACCACGACACCCCCGAGGAGATGGACGAGTGCCCGTGCCTGGCCTGCCACGGGTTCCACGCGGCGACCACCGACCTCGACCGCGTCTTGGAGATGCTGGACCGCTACCCCGACGGGCTCCTCGCCGGCCGCATGGGCGTCGTGTCCGGTCTCGTGTGCATCGACTTCGACCCGCCCGCCGGGCTGCCCACCATGCGCGACCTCATGGAGCGCGGCCTCCTCCGCGAGACCCGCGCCCAGTTCACCGGGCGCGAGGGCGGCATCCACATGTTCTACAAGCACCCCGGCGGCTACATCACCTCGCGCTCCGGCGGCGCCGGGACCGGAGTCGACGTCAAGGGCGACGGCGGATACGTCGTCCTCGCCCCCAGCGTCCACCCCAAGACCGGCCGCCGCTACCGGTGGCGGTACGACTGGGCGTCCGCGCCGTGCGACGAACTCCACCCCGGCCTCCTCGACATCATCCGCCCGCCGGAGGCACCCCGACGCCGCTCCTTCGACCGGACGATCACGCCCCGCGGCCACACCCGCATGGTCGGCCTCGTGCGCACCGTCATGGAAGCACCTCCGGGACAGTCCAACTCCGCCCTGTACTGGGCGTCGTGCCGCGCCGGTGAGCTCGTCGCCCGCGGCGAAGTGACCGCGCACCAGGCTCACGCCGCCCTCTTCGAAGCCGCCCTCCAGCGCGGCATCCCCGAGCGCGAGGCCGGCGCGACCCCCGACAACGGCGTCATCAGCCAGGGACTCCGGCGGGGGCAGCGTTGACCGACATCGCGCCCGCAGACATCGTCGCCGACGCCGGGATCATGCCGCCCGTCAGCATCGACGTCACGCTGGAACCCCACGCCATCCTCAACATCACCGACGCGATCAACGCCGACGCCATCCCGCAGACCTACGTCCGCAACGGCCGTCTCGTCACGATCTCCGAGGTCTCCGGCGACGTCCTCGCCGACCAGCCGCACGCCGTGCCGCTGCGCGTCGCCGAGATCACCGCCGACGGGCTGCGGCGGCTCCTCGCCCGGCACACCGACACCCACAAGATCGTGCGCAAGAAGGACCGCAAGACAGGGGAGGAGCAGATCGGCACGGTCCCAGTCAGCCCGGCCGTCAGCACCGCCAAGGCCGTGCTTTCCGAGACCCACTGGCCCAAGGTGCGGCCCCTGCTGAACGTCGTCCACGCCCCCGTGTTCCGGCCGGACGGCACGATCCTCCAGGACCCCGGCTACGACGAGGCCACCCGCCTCTACTACGCGCCGATCCGCAACGTCCCGCGGGTGCCCGACGTCCCCGACGTGGTCGACGTCGACAAGGCACGCCGGTTCCTCCTCAACTACGTGCTCGGCGACATGCCGTGGGCCGACGGCGCGTCCTGCGCCAACTTCGTCGGCCTGCTCATGACGCCCATGCTGCGCCCGTTCATCAAGGGGCTGTCCCCCCTCGGCGCCATCGACGCCCGCGCCCCCGGGTCCGGCAAGACCCTGCTCACCGACATCGTCGGGCACCTCTACGGGGCGACCTCGCGGTCATGGGTCAGCGACGACGGCGAGCTGCGCAAGGCGATCACGGCGACCCTCCAGGGCACCAGCGAACCCGTGGTGGTCCTGGACAACGTCGGCGAGCGCGACCAGGTCGACCAACCGACGCTCGCCAAGCTGCTGACCGGCGCCACCTGGAACGACCGCGAACTCGGGTCGTCCCGCCAGGTCGACGCGCTCAACGACCGGCTGTGGCTCGTCACCGGAAACAACATCAGCTTCGGCGGCGACATCCCCTCGCGCACCGTCCTGGTGTCCCTGGACCCCAAGGTCCCCGACCCCGACAAGCGGTCCGGGTTCCGCATCCCCGACCTGAACACGTGGCTGGAGGACGAGGCCAACCAGGTCGAACTCCTCTACCACCTGCTCGTCCTCGCACGCGCCTGGGTTGTCGCCGGCGCCCCCGCCGCCGACCGGACCATGCGGAACTTCCGCCGCTGGGCGCGCGCCATGGCCGGGTTCACCCAGTACCACGAGATCCCCGGCTTCATGACGAACACCGACGCGTTGGCCGGGCACGACGAGGAGGGCGCCATCTGGTCGGCGTTCCTGGCGGCCTGGCACGACGAGTTCAACGACACCCCCAAGCGCGCGAGCGAGCTGCTGAAGACCTCCGAGTTGCAGCCGACCAGCAGCGGCTTCCACGACCCGTGGGACGGCGCCTTCCTCACTCGCGCTGACGGCGGAAGGCTCACGTCCAAGGGGCTTGGCGCCATGCTCAAGTCGAAGATGGGGCGCTTCTTCGGCGAGTACGTCATCCGCGGGATCTACGACAAGAAGAAGAAGGTCTGGCGGTTCCACGTCGACCGCGTCGAGCGTCGTGAGGCTGCGGTCGACGGTGGCGAGGGCGGCGCGCATGACCGCGCGTGAGCCCTCCGGCGGGGAGTGGCGGGTAGTGGTCCCCGCTAGTACCCGCCGGGGGTCGATTCCCCAGTACAGGCCGACGTTCGCGGCTCTTCCGTCGAGCGAGTCGGCGGGTAGTAGGCGGACTCCGCCCGATCTAGTACCCGCCCGTGTTTGCCCAGCTCAAAGCACCTCCGTTAGGGGTTGGCGGGTAGTGGCGGGTACTAAATCGCTCTTCCAGCCGAACGCGCTACGAAACAACCCCCATGTGTTCCGCAATCCGGAATTGAGCGCCCTCTTTTCACGTATAGGCGGCGGGAACCGGCGAAAACTACCCGCCACTACCCGCCACTACCCGCCAATTCGGCAACACCGCAGGTCAACGCTCCAGGTGACATCTCCCCGAACCGCAGCTACTACCCGCCGAGGTGAACCATGACCCACCCGACGCACACCGCCGACCAGCTCGCCGCCGCCATCCGCGACGCCGCCTCCGTCATCACCACCGCCGCCCGCGAACGCTCCACCCCCGTCCTCGACTCCTCCGGCCTGCCCTGGATCGAAGCCCAGTGCGCCCAGCTCCGCGACGCCTACCTCACCGGCCACGCCCGCGAATGCGCCCACATCGCCCGCACCACCTCGCCCACCGTCATGTACGCCGCCGCCTGGCGCCCGGGACACCTCTACTGCGCCCCCTGCGCCGCCGTCGCGTTCCTCGACGCCACCGAGGACAACACCTGCGACCGCTGCCGCCGCACCACCGAGGACATCACCACCGGCTCCGTGTGCTTCGGGCCCGTCGTCTTCGCCTTCGGCCTCTGCCCGCCCTGCGCCGACGAGACCGGCGTCGCGAACGCCCCGGCCAAGAGCCCCCGGCGATGACCGCGTCGAACCGCGAGCTGGCGGCCGCGGCCGCCGAGGTGGCCGACGCCTCCGGGCGCGGCCTCACCCGACGCGCCGCCGGCTCCGCCCTCGCCGCCCTCACCACCACCCGCACCCCCGCCGCCGCCCGCAAGGTGCTCCGCTCCGCCCGCCTGGACGACGACGTCCGCGCCGCCGCCCTCGACCTCATCGACCAGCTCACCACCACCAAGGAGACCTCATGAGCTTCGACAGCCACCGCGACAGCCTGTACGCGAAGTTCCACTTCCTCGCCGATGACTACTCCGACGTTTCCGTCCGCGGCTACCTCAAGTACCACCCCGACATCGTCAACTTCCGCCTGGCGCCGATCGAGGCGATGACCCGCAAGGTCCGGGAGTTCGTCACCCGCGAGAAGGCCGACGGGTCGTGGGGCGGGTCGCTGACCTACGACAAGGCCGCCCGGGCGGTCATGGAAGAGGACGAGCAGTTCATGGCTCACGAGTGCGACTGCCCGTTCTGCCCGCGGGCGGCCGCCGACCCGGCCTACATCGACCCGGTCGTCCCCGTCGACACCTTCGACGGCCCCACGACCTGACACCCAGCCCCGCCCGCCTCGGCCGGCGGGCGGGGCGTTCCAGATGAAACAGACCGAGGAGACCGCATGACCATCACCGCCCGCCCCGCCGGAACCCCGCCGCGCGCCACCTGCCGCATGACCGACCGGCTCGGCGACCGCTGCACTGGCGAAGCCCTCGACCCCGACCCCAAGACCATCCAGATCTGCCAGCGGCACGCCGGCGAGGTCATGGTCCTCATCAACGACCGCCTCACCACCACCCGGAGGACCCGATGACCGCCCAGGCCGTCGCCGACCTGCTCCAGGCCGCCACCACCATCGTCATCCTGACCGCCCTGATCGGCCTCACCTGGAGCCTGTTCTCCGACCCCGCGGCGGCCCGCCGCCGCGACCGCGCGACCGCCGCGCTCCGCGAAGAGCTGGCCTACACCCGCGGCCGCGCCGAAGCGACCCGGGAGACCCTGGCCATCCTGGAGCTCATCGCCCGCGGTGAGCACGACCAAGCGGCCGCCCTCGCCCGCGAGCACCACGCCAACGCCCTGGCCCGCATGGGGAAGAAGTGACCGCCCCGACGGCGGGCGCCGAACTGAGCGACTTTGTAAGTCCCTTCGGGGGACGTACAAACCTGGGGCTCAGCTCCCGGGCCATCGCCGCAGCGACCGGCCTCAGCCAGCCGACGGTGAGCCGCGATCTCCCACGTGCTCCAGATGAATCACCTGCGCCGGTGACCGGCAACAGCCGCGAGACCGTCCGAAGGGATCTCGCTACTGCCCCAGATGTGTCAGTAGGCGAAGTGCAGGGCGTCAACGGCAAGACCTACGCCGCGTCCCGGCCAAACCTCGGCGTCGGCCCTCCGGTGGCTGGGCCGCCACCGCCGTGAACTGACCTCGACCGCCCGCCCGGGGTGTCCGCCCGCCCGGACACCCCGGCCACCACCACCGCACAACCCCGGGGGACCCGATGACCGACCTCGTCCGCACCGCCGGCCGCGCCGACTCCAGCCTGCGCCAGCTCGACCGCCGCCTGGCCGCGCTCCGCGCCGCCCTGCACGCCGGAGACCGGCTCCCCCGGCACGTGCCCCGCCTCTCCCCGGAGCAGGCCGCCGACCGGGCCGCGGCGATCCGCGCCGACCGGTGGGGCATCAAGGTCATGGCCACCCTCGGCCGGACCCCCCTCGGCGCGTCCCCCGCGCCGCTCGACGTCGGCCTCCTCGACCTCCTCGGCGCGCTCGACACCGACCTCGGCGAGCTGGAGGCGGCCGTCCGTGACGCCGTCGCGCCGGACGTGCGGCCCGCACCCCCCGCCGACCGGTGCGCGGCGCTGCTCCGACTCCTGCCGCTCGTCGCCGCGCGCGACGAGGTGCTACTGGCGCACGTCGCCCGCGAGGCCACCCGGCTGGCGCGGACCGCCGGCCGCGCCACCGGCGAGGCCGAAGCCGTCGAGCGCGTCCCCGGCCGCTGCCCGTCCTGCGACGCCCCCTCGCTCCTGCTGCGCACCGCCACCGACCTGATCTCCTGCACCAACCCCGCATGCGGCGCCGGATGGCCCCGCCACCGCTGGCCCGACCTCTCCGGCATCGTCGTCACCGTCCCCGAGGCCGCGGCCGCCGCCCGCGTCGCCACGACCACCGTCTACTCCTGGATGCGCCGCGGGTGGCTGACCGCCGTCGGTGAGGACCCGATCCGGGTGCGGCTGGTCGACGTTTACGCTGCCGAGGCGGGTCGCCGCGTGCATTGGAAGCAGCGGGAAGCGGGTGCTACGATCTAGCTGCATACCCGATCTGCGCCCATTCGGCGTGCCCAAGGCCCGGTTGAGCTTCGCTCCCGGGCCTTCGTCGTGCCTGGAGTTTCCGCAGCTCAGGATCATATTGACCCCGGGGTGCATATGGTCGGCGCCCCTCGAACGTGCTTGGTGGCGCCGAGACCCCGCGCCGCCGAGCACCTCACCCCCACGCCCGGAGAAGCCATGCCCCTCTTCACCGTCCTCTTCGACAACGGTCGCGAGGAACACGTCACCGCCAAGTACTTCCACCTCACCGACCAGGACGACTACGTGTTCTTCTCCAGCGAGGACAACCCCGAGTTCACCGCCCCCCGCCGGAACGTCCTCCACATCCGTCGCACGCCTGAACGCGACAGCGACTAACGCCCACTACGGGCCCATAGACCCCCTTCCGGGGGAGCGTGAGTGGTGATGCAGGGGGCCGGCCGCGGCCGGGAACCTCGGCCGGCCCCCACCACCCCATGAAGCTTCCCGGCGCCGGGAAGCTTCCGCCCCCCACCCCGGACACCCCTGGCGCGGCCCGCCCCTCCAATGGCGATGGACCGGGCCGGCCAGGGGCCTACCCCGCGTACCCCAACTCCTCCAGCACCGCCTCCTGCTCGCCCTCCCGCTCCGGGCACACGTGCTCCACGTTCACCCGCCGCAGCGCGATGTGCTCATCGGCGTCCGCGTTGTCCAGCGCCACCCCCGTCGCCAACGCCAGCTCCTCCTCCGACGACGCGCAGTGCTCCTCGGCCAGGTCCCGCACCGTCTCCCAGCGGGAGTCCTCTACCTCCTCCACCCCCAGCACCTCGGCCACATCAGCACGATGGGCGTCCTCGTCGTAGCCCGCGCCACAACCGGACAGCAGGGCCAGGCCGAACACGGCGGGCAGCAGGTAACGCATGGGGGCTCCGATCTCCAGGGGATGAGGGTGAGGGTACGCACCCCGCCCCCACCCCACCAGGTACTGGCCACACCAGGCCGACCAGCCAGCGCGCACCGCGCGTGCCCACCGTGTGAGGTGACCCGTGCCCCGACGCCCGTGCCTGGACTGCGGCACCCTCACCCGCACCACCCGCTGCCCTGCCTGCACCGGTGTGCAGCAGCGTGCCCGCGACCAGCTCCGAGGATCGTCGGCCGCGCGCGGACTCGGCGCCGACCACCGACGCGTGCGCGCCATCGTGCTGGCCGGCGACCCGCCCTGCCACTGGTGCGGTGCCCCTGCCACCACTGCCGACCACCTGGTGCCGAGGTCGCTCGGTGGAACGAACACTCTCGACAATTACGTTCCGTCATGTTCGCCGTGTAACTCAGCGCGAGCAGCGAATCCGCACTGGATACCGCCGAACCAGCGCACATAAAGATGTTTTCGCAGGTCAAAGCCATATCCGGTGGGTAGGGGGGCGCCTCCCCGTCGAGAAACTCCAGGGGCCCTGATTGACCCGCTCCCGACCCGGCTCGATTTCTGTACGGGTTCAAAGGCACTCAGGGTCACCCCCCGACCCCCGGTTTGGTCACGTTCCGTTATGTCTTTTGGAGGTGGTGGCGATGCGCGGTGGTGCGCGGGTGAACTCCGGGCCGCTGCCCAAGGACGCGGCGTCGCGGCGGCGCCGCAACGCCGGCCCGTCGATGGTCGAGCTGCCCCGTGACGGCCGCCAGGGCGACGCCCCGGACTGGCCGCTGCCGGGTACCCCGGACGAGGCGGTGGCGGTGGTCTGGGACGCGCTGTGGGCCAAGCCGCAGGCCGCGGCGTGGGAGTCCGGCGGGTTCGAGCACGTGGTGGCCCGGTTGGCGCTGCTGACCGTGGCGGCGCTGTCGGACGAGGCGTCGGCCGCGGTGCTCGGCGAGGTCCGCCAGCTCGAAGACCGGCTGGGGCTGAACCCGGCGGCGCTGCAGCGGCTGCGGTGGAAGCTCGCCGAGGCCGAGGAGGAGGCCGCCGAGGTGGTGCCGATCGCGCCCCGCGAGCGCCGGGTGAAGGCGGTGGAGTGATGCTGGCCGACCAGATCATCGACTGGCTGGAAACCTGCGGTGTCCGCTTGAGCGGTGAGCAGAAGCGCGCCGTGCGCGAGCTGTACACCACCGAGCGGGGGTGATCCGGTGCCGTGGCGTGGCCCGCAGGAGCGCGGCGAGTACCCCACCCTCGGCTACGTCGTCGGGGACTGGATCGAGGAGAACCTGATCGTCCCCGACGGCCCGAAGATGGGCGAGCCCTACCTGCTCACCGACGAGATGTGGCAGTGGGTCCTCCGCTACTACCGGCTCCACCCCCACGCGGTGGAGGACATGGGGTCGGAGGCGTTCGTCCACTACGGCGGGTTGCTGGTGCGCCCGCAGAAGTGGGGCAAGGACCCGTTGGCGGCCGCGCAGATCTGCGCGCACGCCCTGGGCCCGACCGAGTTCGCAGGGTGGGACGCCGCAGGGGAGCCCGTCGGGCGGTCGCATCCCTCACCGTGGATTCAGTGCGTGGCCACCGCGGAGGATCAGACGGCGAACACGTTCAACCCGCTGGTGACGATGCTGCGCGACGGCCCCCTGGCCGACACCCCGGGCCTGGACGTTGGTGAGACGCGGGTGAAGCTGCCCGGGATCGGGTGGATCGAGCCCGCGACCTCCTCCGGCCGGGCCCGGCTCGGCGCCCGGCTGACGTTCGCGACGTTCACCGAGTCGCACCTGATGATCGAGTCCAACGGCGGGGTGCTGCTCGCCAAGAACATGAAGCGCAACCTGTCCGGCATGGGCGGCCGGTGGGTCGAGATCACCAACGCCTGGGACCCCGGCGAGCACTCCGTGGCGCAGCGCACCGCCTCCTCCGCGGTGCCGGGCGTCCTGGTCGACTACCGCCGGCCCCGCACCCGCGTGGACCTGGAGGACGAGGCCGCGGTCAAGGACGAGATCCGCTACATCTACGGCGACTCGATGGCCTCGCGCGGCGGCTGGGTGCGCGAGGGCCGCATCATCGCCGAGATCAACGACCCGGCGACGGGCGAGAACGAGGCCCGCCGCTACTACCTCAACTCCACCGAGTCCGGCACCACGGACGCGATACGCGCGGAGCGGTGGGCGGCGCTTGCCCGCCTCGGCGCGCTGCTGGAGCCGGGCGAGAAGATCGCGCTGGGGTTCGACGGTTCTCGGTCGCGCGACGCCACCTCGCTGGTGGCCTGCCGCATCTCCGACGGCCGCCTGTTCCCGCTGCACACCTGGGAGTGGGACGGCACCCCGGAGTGGAGGGTTCCGCGCCGCGAGGTCGACCAGGCCGTCCGCGACGCGATGGCCGGCTACCAGGTCGGCTACCTGTTCGCCGACCCCTACCGGTGGCAGGACTACCTGGATGCGTGGGAGCGCGACTTCGGGGACCGGATCGTGGAGTTTCCCACCACCACCGAGCGGCGCATGGACGCCGCGATCGAACGGGTCCTCACCGCGGTGGCCGACGACGAGGACCCGCTGACGCACAACGGCGACGAGACCCTGGCCCGGCACGTGTCCAACGCGGTGCTGGCCAAGGGCAAAAAGAAGCCGCCGCGCGACGACGAGGGCACCGGGCTGCCGGAGTACTACATGCGGGTCGTGAAGAAGAAGGACGGGCACTGGATCGACGCCTTCGTCGCGGCGATCCTCGCCTACGAGGCGCGCGGCCGCTCGATCGAGGACGACCCGTTCGTGGAGGAGGTCGAGCCGTGGCTGGAGTTCCTGTGAGACCGCGCGCCCGCCGGGTGGTGCAGGTCGGCGTGGCCTACGCGCTCGCGCTGCTCGCCGTGGCGGTCGGGGTGGGCATCGAGTTCGGCCCCGGGTGGGCGCTCATCGCCGGCGGGGTGCTCACCGGCGGGTCCGTGGCGGTGCTGGTCGACGTCGATAAACCGGCAGGAGGTGGCGGCTGATGGCGACGCTGTTCCAGCGGGCCCTGCGCGGCCTGCTGCAGGACTGGTCGGGCGGGGTGATCGACCCCCCGTCCGGGTGGGTGGCGCCGATGGCCGGGCCGATCAACGGCCGGGAAGAGGCGGCGCCCGGCACGTTTCAGGCAGCCGTCGAAGGCGCCTACCGCCGCAACGGCATCATCTTCGCGTGCAACCTCGCGCGGCTGATGGTCTTCACTGAGGCCCGGTTCGCGTTCCGGCAGCGCCGCGGCGGCCGACCCGGGGACCTGGTCGACGGCCCCGGGCTGCGGCTGCTGGACGCCCCGTGGCCGGGTGAGGCGACCGCCGGGATGCTGGCGCGGATGATCCAGGACGTCGACATGGTCGGCAACGCCTTCGTCGTGAACCGCGGCGACCGGCTGCGGCGGCTTCGTCCGGACTGGGTCACGATCGTCACCGGGTCGGAGCTGGAGCCGGAGCTGGCCGGAGATGCCCTCGATGGCGAGCTGCTCGGCTACATCTACCACCCGCGCGGGCCGAGTTCAGCGGGTGACGAACACTTCCTCATGCCGGAGGAGGTGGCGCACTTCGCGCCGATCCCCGACCCGGTGTTCTCCCACCGCGGCATGAGCTGGTTGACGCCGATCGCCCGCGAGCTGGCCGCCGACCAGGCCGCCACGATCCACAAGGGCAAGTTCTTCGAGAACGGGGCCAGTGGCGGCATCGCCATCACCCTGGACTCCTCGGTCAGCCCCGAGATGTTCCAGAAGTTCAAGGCCAAGTTCGATGAGTCCTACGCCGGGGTGTCCAACGCCTACCGGACCATGATCATGGGCGGCGGCGCGCAGATCCACAACATCGGCGCGAACCTGCAGCAGCTCAGCTTCGCGGCCACACAGGGCGCCGGGGAGACCCGCATCGCCGCGGCCGCCGGTGTCCCCCCGGTGATCGCGGGGTTCAGCGAGGGCCTGCACGCCGCGACCTACAGCAACTACAGCCAGGCGCGCCGGAGATTCGCGGACGGCACGATCCGTCCGCTGTGGCGGGCGGCCGCGCAGGCGCTGGCCACGATCATCGACGTCCCCGACGGTCACGAGCTCTGGTACGACGACCGCGACATCGCGTTCCTGCGGGAGGACCGCAAGGACTCCAGCGCGATCCAGTCCGCCCAGGCGCAGACGATCCGCACCCTGGTCGACGCGGGCTACACCCCGGAGACCGCGATCCGCGCCGTGACGAGCGAGAACTTCCGCGAGCTGCAGCACTCGGGGTTGTACAGCGTGCAGCTCCAACCCCCCAACCCCCGCGGCGCCGAGGACGGCACCGCCGAGGGCGAACCGCCGGCCGACGGCGGCGACGAGGAGCAGGAGGACGGACCATGATGTTCACCAGGTCGTTCCCGCTGGAGGACATGAAGGTCGCCTCCACCGACGGGCGCACCGTCGAGGCCTACGCCGCGGTGTTCGACACCCCGACCGAGATCCGCGACCGCGATGGCCACTACCTGGAGACCATCTCGCGGACCGCGTTCGACAAGACGATCCGCGAGCGCGGGCCCGCCGGGTTCGGCGTGTTCTACCACCACGGCATGACCTTGGGTGGCACCCCGTCGGAGCGCGGGTCGGTGCCCATCGCCACGTCGTTGGAGGTCCGCGCCGACGCCCGCGGGGTGTTCACCCGCGCCCGCTACCACAAGACGCCGTTGGCCGAGGAGGTCCTGGAGGCGATCCGCGAGGGCAGCATCACCGGGCAGTCGTTCTCCGGCCGGTTCCTGCAGTCCTCCCCGGCCCGGGTGCCCCGCGCCCGCGCCGGCGGCGAGCTGCCGACCGTGGTCCGGACCGAGATCGCGATGCGCGAGTACGGGCCCACCCCCACCCCCGCCTACGCGGCCGCTGAGATCGTCGGCGTCCGCGCCCTGGTCGACAGCATCGGCCACCTGACCGAGGAGGAGCGCGCCGATCTGGTGCGCGCACTGACCACGCCCACCACCCCCGCGGGGGCCGGAGGCGACACCGACACCCCCCAGGAGGGGGCCGTCCCGGACGAGCCGGCGGAGAGCCACTCGGGTCCGTCCCTGACCCGCGCGCGTGCGCGGGCACGCCTACTGAAGATGGGAGTCCTCCTGTGAACCGCTTGCAGGAGATCGACCAGCGGCTGGACGCGATCCGCGCGGAGCTGCTGGAGCTGGCCGAGACCGACCTGGACGAGACCCAGGCTGCCCGGTTCGATGAGCTGGAGACCGAGCACGCCGCCCTGGAAGAGGAGCGGGTGCCGCTGGCCAAGCGCGCCGCGACCGTGGAGCGCATGCGCGCCTCGCTGACCGCGGGCGGGGAGCGCGCCACCGAGGCCGGCGGCATCGACGTGCACGTGCGTACCGACCGCACGCCCTATGACGACCTCGACCAGGTCCGCTCCGGTACGGTGGCGCTGGCCGACGTGCGGGCGCGGGCGCTGGACGCGATCGAGCAGGCGCCGGCCTACGTGGCCGATGAGCACCGGGAGCGCGCCACCCGCCTGGTGGAGCGCTCCGACCGGCACGGCCGCATCGCCCGGCACATGCTGCTCACCGGGTCGCCGGACTACGAGGACGCGTTCGAGCAGGTGCTGTCCGGTGTGCAGCCGTGGCAGTTGCAGGGGCGGGCGGCCGAGGCGATGCGCCTGGCCGCCGAGCACCAGCGCGCCATCAACATCGGCACCGACAGCGCGGGCGGGTTCCTGGTGCCGTTCCACCTGGACCCGACCATCATCATGACCAGCGCTGGGACGACCAACCCGTTCCGGCAGATCGCCCGGCAGGTGTCCATCACGACCGACACCTGGCGCGGCATCACCTCGGCCGGGGTGACCACGGAGTGGCTGGCCGAATCCCAGGAGGTCGGCGAGCACAACCCGACCCTGGGCCGCCCGGAGATCCCCGTCCACAAGGCCGGGTCGTACCTCGAGGCCACGTTCGAGGTCGTCCAGGACACCACGATCGCCTCGCAGGTCGGCATGCTCTTGGCCGAGGCCAAAGACGACGAAGAGGCCCGCGTGTTCGCGGTCGGCTCCGGGACCGGGCGCCCGCGCGGCGTGGTCACCGCGGTCGCCGCCACCCCCGCCTCGGTGGTGTCCACGGCCGCCGCCGGCGCCTACGCCGTCGGCGACGTCTACGCCCTGCGGGGCGCCCTGCCGCCGCGCCACCGCGCCAACGCGTCCTGGGTCGCCTCGGACATGACGTACCTGCTGACCCGCCAGTTCGCGACCGGCTCCGGCCCCCAGCACGCGTTCTGGGCCGACCTGGGCATGGGCACCCCGTCGCTGCTGCTCGGCCGCCCCACCTACGAGTCGTCGGAGATGGCCGACGCGGTGGCCGCCGGTGCGAACCTGCTGCTGGTCGGCGACTTCCAGAAGTACCTGATCGTGGACCGGATCGGTATGACCGTGCAGTTCGAGCCGCTGGTCAAGGGCCCGAACCAGCGCCCCACCGGTGAGGTCGGCTGGTTCGCGCACTGGCGGGTCGGCGGCGACGTCCTCGACGCCAACGCGTTCCGCCTGCTGCAGGTCGACGCGCCCTGATTCGCCCCTGACCACCCCTCGAAGGGGCGGCCCAAAGTGGGGCCGCCCCTTCTCCTATGGAAGGAGGCGCCGTGCGCGCACGCGAGACCTTCGCCGTCGGCCAGCGGGTCGTGGCCGCCGGCCAGGAGCTGGCCGACGACGACCCGATCGTCACCGGCCACCCCCAGTTCTTCGAGACCGCCACCCCCGCCGCCGGAGCCCCGGAGCCCCGGGCCAAGCGGCGCCGGCCGCGCGGCGAGGACCCGGAGTGATCACCACCGAGGCGGCCCCGTTCATCACGGTGGCCGACGCCAAGAAGCACCTCAACAAGGTGAACGCGGCCAGCGACGAGGAGATCGAGGGGTTCGTCGCCGCGGCGTGCGCCATGGTGGTCGACCGCATCGGCCAGGTGTCCCGGGTGACCGCCGCCGAGACCGTGACCGTGCGCGCCGGGCGCGCGCTCCTCACCCACCGGCCCGTCCTGGAGGTCACCACCCCCGGATGGACGGTCGTCAACCGCGAGGGCATCGCCGCGAACCCGTCGGCCTCCGGCGAGGTCGAGCTGGTCTATGCGGCCGGCCGCGAACCGGTGCCCGCCAACGTGCGCCTGGCCGCGCTGGAGCTGGTCGCGCACCTGTGGCGCAACTCCCAGAACGGGTCCAGCGGCGGCGGGCGGCCGGTGGTGGGCGGCGCGGACTCCACCGTGGTCCCCGGCACCGCCTACTCCATGCCCTACCGGGTGCGCGAGCTGCTGGGCCTGGGCAAGGCGATGCGCGACGAACCGCTGGTGGGGTGAGCCGTGATCTCGACCATCCCCGCCGCCATGGCGGCGCTGACCGCCACCCTGCAGGCCGCGCCCGGCCTGGCCGGCGTCCAGGTACTGCAGGGCCCGCCCACCACCAACATCGAGCCGGACGCGGTCCTCGTCGGGTTCACCGGCGACGTCTCGGAGGGGGCGATCCGCTCCACCCGGCTCACCGCCGACCTCGGCGGGCGCCGCGACCAGGAGACCTACCAGGTCACCACCATGGTGTCCTCCTTCAGCGGTGACACCGAGATGGACGCGCGCATGGAGCGCACCTGCGCCATGGTCGCCGAGATCGACCGCGTCCTGTCGGCCGACCGCAAACTGGGCGGGGCGGTCGCCCAGGCCCGCGTGGTCGAGGTCAACCTGGGCCAGGTCCAGACCACCGACGGTGCCGAGTGCAATGCCCAGGTCATCATCGAGATCCGGGCGTGGGCGCGATGACCGATGTGCGCTACGGCATCGCCGAGTTCCGCCGCGACCTCGGCCAGATCCCCAAGGAGCTGCAGACGCAGCTCCGCCCCGCGCTGCGCGAGGCCGCCCGCCCGGTGCTGGCCGACGCGCGGCGCCGCGCCTCCTGGTCCACCCGCATCCCCGGCGCCATGCGCATCGCCACCCGGTTCGGCCGCCGCGGCGGGGTGTCGGTGGCGGTGTCGCGCACCCGGGCGCCGCACGCCCGCGCCTGGGAGGACATCACCAACCGCGGCCAGGTCCGCCACCCCGTGTTCGGCAACCGCCAGGTGTGGGCCTCGCACCGGCCGCGCCCGTTCCTGTCCCCGGCCGCGTTCGCCAACGCCGACCGGGTGCAGCGGCGGGTCGCCGACACCGTCATCTACACGGCCCGTCTGCACGGATTCCGATGAGGAGCAGCCCATGAAGCCCCGTGTCCCCACGGTGAAGATCCGCCACCCCAAGCTCGCCGTCACCGTCGAGGTGCCCGAGAGCGCCGTGCCCTACCACGAGCGGGCGGGGTGGGAGCGCGTGCCCGCCGAGCCCGTCCGCCGCACCGTGACCATCAAGAAGGAGGCCGCCGAGAATGGCCGCGACTGACATCGCCCCCGTCACCCGCTACTTCAACCCCGCGATCACCCGCGTCCTGTACGTGCTGACGATCGCGAGCAAGGCCGCCCCGACCCGTGTCGAGCTGGACGCCGGCACCGACCTGTCCAACGAGATCGCGGAGCTGTCGGGGTTCCAGGTCACCTCCGGGCAGATCCCGACGCCCGACCTCGGCCGGCGGTTCACCAGCTCCATCCCGGGCCGCACCTCCGCCGACGACTCCTCGATCACGTTCTACGCCGACGAGGCCGGCGAGGACGTCCGGTCGCTGCTGCCGCGCGACACCGAGGGGTTCATCGTCATCATGGACGGCGGCGACGTCACCGGCCAGCCGATGGACGTCTACCCCATCCGGGTGGCCTCGGTCGGCAAGATGCGGTCGGTGGGCGATGAGGCGGCCCGGCTGCAGATCCAGTTCTCCATCACCTCGGAGCCCGCCGAGGACGTCGCGATCCCGACGGCCGCCTGATGGGGGCACGCGACCGGCTGCGGGCGCGCAAGCGCCCGCACGCCAACTACCGGTTCCAGGTGGAGGACCCCACCAGTGCGGAGAAGGCGCTGGCGGTGGTCCAGGAGCAGTACCGGGCGGCGCTGCTGAAGGCCAAGGACGGCGAGCGCGACGCCGACGTCAAGCGCCTGGCGAAGAAGGTCGAGGCCGCCCGCGAGAAGGTCGACGCCTGCTTCGAGGAGATCACGCTGCGCGCGATGGCCCCGAAGGACCTGGAGGCGCTGATCGCCGCGCACCCGCCGCGCAAGGACCACGAGGACGACGACGCGTGGAACACCGAGACGTTCCCCCGCGCCCTGTTCCTGGAGTGCGTGGAGGGTGTCGCCGACATGTCGGCGGCCGACTGGGAGGCGTTCCTGGACGAGAACTGCTCGGAGGGCGAGCGCGGCGAGCTGCTGCTGACGGCCCAAGTCGTCAACGTGCGCGCGCCCGGGTCCCAGGTCCCAAAAGGCTAGACGGCGACCCGGGGCTGGCCCTGGAGATCGAGGTCGCCCGCTACTACCGCATCCCGCACAGCCAGTTCCTGGAGTGGGACGACGACGACCGCGAGAAGGCGATGTGGTCGCACCTGCGTGAACGGGACCGGTGCCCCGGGTGCGGGACCCGGCACGCCGAATGGTCGGAGGCCGAGGGCGGGTCGCGGCGCGCCTACACCGCCGAGATCCAGCGGTGCCTGGGGTGCGAGCAGATCGAGCAGCGCCGCGACTCCCTCAAGCGCGAGGACGACCTGGGCAAGGGCGTCCACATCGTGCTGCAGCGCAACCCGCAACGACAGTGAAGGGGGTGGGGTGTGGCTCGCGCGAACGCCGACCTGTCGGTCACCCTGGATGCGAACACCCGCGCGTTCGAGCGCGCCATCAACACCTCTCGCCGCAACCTGGAGGGCCTGGAGCGCGGCGTGAAGTCCGCCCAGTCGTCGGCGGCCGTGTTCGAGCGGGAGCTGCGCAAGGCCGAGGCCGCCGAGGCGCGGCTGGCGCGTGAGGCCGAGGCCGCCCAGGAGCGGCGCGCCGCGGCCTGGGAGTCCGCCGGCACGGCCATCACGGCGACCTCGGCCGCCATCAGCGCGGGGATCGGGCTGGCGGGGCGCGCGGCCGCGCAGTGGGAGTCGGACTGGACCGGCGTCGCCAAGGTGCTGGACGGCACCCCGGAGCAGATGCGGGTGCTGGAGGGCCAGATCCGCGACCTGGCGAACGTGCTGCCCGCCACCCACACCGAGATCGCGGCCACCGCCGCGGCGGCCGCGCAGCTCGGGGTGGCCCGCGAGTACCTGGTGGGGTTCACCGCGACCGCCATCGCGCTGGGCGTCACCACCGACCTCGCCGCCGAAGAGGCCGCGATGGGTCTGGCCCGGCTGTCCACCGTCATGGGTATCTCCCACGCCGACATCAGCCGCATGGGCTCCTCGATCGTGGAGTTGGGCAACAACTTCGCCGCCACCGAGTCGGAGATCCTGGCGATGAGCCTGCGCCTGTCCGGCGCGGGCAACCAGATCGGTCTGACCGCCGGGGAGACGATGGG
Source organism: Nocardiopsis trehalosi NBRC 14201 (assembly GCF_001552555.1). Classification (GTDB taxonomy): domain Bacteria; phylum Actinomycetota; class Actinomycetes; order Streptosporangiales; family Streptosporangiaceae; genus Nocardiopsis_B; species Nocardiopsis_B trehalosi. Next base: position 22,613 of record NZ_BCRK01000049.1, read on the forward strand.
CCTGGCCACCGGCCTGACGGCCGTCGGTATCCAGGCCGAGCTGGGCGGCGGTGCCTTCAGCCGCAGCCTGGGCCGGATGCAGTCCGCGGTGATGGCCGGCGGCGACCGGCTGCGCGGGTTCGCCCGGGTCGCCGGCATGTCGGCCGAGGAGTTCGCGACCGCGTTCGAGACCCGCCCCAACGAGGCCATCGTCGCGTTCCTGCGCGGCCTGGACCAGGTCAACTCCTCCGGCGGCGACGTGTACGCCACCCTGGCCAACCTGGGGCTGACCGGCACCGAGATCGCCGACGTCATGACCCGCGCCTCGGCTGCCTGGGAGACCGTCAACCAGGCCATGGCCACCGGCAACACCGGGTTCGAGGAGAACACCGCCCTCATCGAGGAGGCGGTCGCCCGCTACTCCACCGTCGACTCCCAGCTCCAGCTCACCCGCAACTCGGTGAACAACCTCGGCATCGCCCTGGGCGAGTCGCTGCTGCCCGCGATGAACAGCGTCCTGTCCCACACCACCGCCTGGACCAACGCCATGGCCGACTCCAGCGACCCGCTGCTCAGCATCGCCTCGGGGTCGGCCGCCGCGGTCGGCGGGGTGGGGCTGCTCACCGGCGCCGTCGTCCTCGGGCTTCCGCGGCTGATGGAGTTCCACAGCGCCCTGTCCGACATGGGGCCGCGCGGCGCCCGCGCCGCCTCCGCCCTGTCGAGCGCGGCCGGCGTCCTCGGCGGGCCGTGGGGGCTGGCCATCGGCGCCGGCCTGGTGGCGCTGACCCTGTGGATCGACAAGCAGGCCATGGCCGAGCAGCGCACCCGCGACTTCACCAACGCACTGCGCCAGGACGCCGGGGAGATGGGCGCCAACACCAACCAGGTGGTGGCCAACCTCATCGCCAAGGAAGACCTCATCGCCAAGGCCGAGGAGTTCGGCATCTCCTCCGACACCCTGGTCAAGGCCATGCTCGGCGAGGAGGAGGCGCTGCGGCTGGTCGAGGCCGCCCTGGAGGACGAGAACACCGCCTACATCCGGGCCGCCGACGGCGGCACCGCCGCCTCCAACGCGCGCGCCGAGGCCGCGCGGACGCTGCAGGAGGAGGTGCTGGGCACCAACGAGGCACTGTCGGAGGCCCAGGCCCAGCACGCCACCGAGGCCGAGGTGCTGGCGGTCGCCGCCGAGACCACCCAGGGCGCGGCCGCCGCGACCAACGAACTCGGCCTGGCCACCCAGGGGCTCGGCGCCGATCTGGGGATGGCCGCCCAGCAGGCGGTCGACCTGAAAGCCGCCCTGGAGGCGCTGACCCAGACCAACGTGGACGCCGCGGTCGCCGAGTACGACTTCGCCCAGGCCGTGCGCGACGCCGAGGCGGCCGCCGCCGAGAACGGCGCCACGCTGGACATCAACACCGACGCCGGCAACCGCAACCACGACGCCCTGGTCCGGCTCCGCGACCAGACGTTCCAACTGGTGCAGGCCAAGTACGACGAGACCGGGTCGGTGGACATCGCCACCGCCGCCCACGAGCGGGGCCGCAAGAAGTTCATCGAGGTCGCCCGCCAGATGGGCTTGACGGAGCGGCAGGCCGAGAAGCTCGCTGACGAGTACCTGGGCCTTGAGGGCGACGTCACCATGGCCATCGGGGTGACCGCTCGCGGCACGTGGACGGTGTCGGAGTCCGGGCAGGTCATCGACCCCTCAGGTCGGGGCACGAACATGGCGTTCGCCACCGGCGGCCCGGTGTTCGGTGAGGGCACCGAGACCTCCGACTCGATCCCGGCGCTGCTGTCGAACAACGAACACGTCTGGACCGCGCGCGAGGTCAGGGCGGCGGGCGGGCACGGCGCCGTCGAGGCGCTGCGCCGCCAAGCCCTCGCCGGCGGGCACACCTACGCCAAGGGCGGGTCCGTGCGGCACTCGCGCGGCACCGGCGACCACGTGTGGGACCAGGTCAACGACCACCGCGAAGACGTCCGCCTCGAAGTCCAAGAGATGATCAAGGCCAACCTGGACGGCATCGCCGGCGAGGTCGGGACGAAGATCCGCAAGATGATGTCGCAGGGCGGCACCGGGGCGCTGGCCCGCGCCGTCGCCCAGAAGGGCGTCCCCTACTCCTGGGGCGGCGGCGGCCCCGCCGGTCCGGGCCGCGGGTTCGGCCGCGGCGCCGGCTACGTCGGCTTCGACTGCTCCAGCCTGATGCAGTACGCGTGGTGGCCGTGGGTGCGGTTGCCCCGCGTCACCTACGACCAGATCCGCTCCGGCATCCCGGTCAGCCGCGGGTCCGAACGCCCCGGCGACCTCGTGTTCCCGCACAAGGGCCACGTGGCCATGTACGCCGGCGGCGGGAGGCTGTTCCACACCTTCCGCACGGGCGACGTGGCCGGGTACCGCACCATGTACCCCTCGCCGCTGGCGATCCGCCGACCGATCCCTGGCCGGGCCAAGGGCGGGTTCGCCTCCGGCTGGACCGTGGTGGGTGAGCAGGGGCCCGAGCTGGCCCGGTTCACGAGCCCGGCGCGGATCTACTCCACGCAGGAGTCGGCGCGGGTGCTTGCGGGCGCCTCCACGGGGGCGGCTGCGGCGGCCCCGGTGGAGCACGTGGAGTACCACGTCCACCACGTGCCGGGCTATTCGACGGTGCAGGACCTGCAGTACGCCGATGAGCGGCGCCAGCGCACGGCCCGGGTGGGCCGGCCGAGGTAGAGGAGGCCGAGCGTGCCGCTGCTGCACATCCCCCCGGAACCCCCGCCGCCGCCGCCGAGGGTGTGGCCGAAGGTCCCGACCCCGCCGCCGAAGCGCATCGTGTGGGTCGGGCCGGACGGGGCCGAGTTCGGGTTGTCCGACGGCGACCCCTACACCTCGACCACCGGCCGGTCGGGATTCGGCGTGGTGCGTCCGGACCACACGGTGGACCGCACCATGAGCGGCACCGCTCTGATGCGCGCGATCCGCGTCACCCCGCGGGTGATGCGGGTCCCGCTGGTGGTGGCGGGTCGCGACCCGGCCGCCTACCTGGCCTCGTGGCGGGCGCTGGCCGCCTCGGTGCGCCACCAGCACGGCGGGCAGGTGCAGCCGGGCCGCATTCGGGTGGAGCTGCCCGACGGGTCGTGGCGCCAGATCGACGCCTACTACCAGGACGGCCTTGGCGTGGCCGAGGACGTCCTGGACGACCTCGTCTGGTCCCGCCAGGACCACCCGTCGCTGGAGTTCTACGCGCCCGACCCGCACTTCTACGGGCCGGCGGTGGAGCAGGCGTGGCGCATCCAGGTCGGGGGCAGGCGGTTCTATCCGCTGTACCCGATCAGGGTGAACCCCAGCCAGCTCGGCGGCACGGCGACGTTCGTGAACCACGGCGACGCCGACGCCTACCCGGTGTGGACCGTGACCGGCCCCGGTACCCCGCTGGTCACCAACCTCGACACCGGTGAGTCCTGGGGGTTCTCCGAGCCGCTCGCCGACGGCGACGTCGTGACGGTGGACTGCAGGCCCCCCGACATCGCCCCCGACACCGGGCTGACCGCCGTCGACCAGGACGGCGTCGACTGGTGGGGCCGGTTCGCGGGCTGGCCCGAGCTGTTCCGCTTGCAGCCGGGGGAGACCCGGCTGCAGATCACGATGACCGGCGCGGATGCCGCCTCCCAGGTGGCGCTCAGCTACGCGCCCCGATACCAGGCGGGATGGTGAGATGCGGCCCCGCACCCTGCAGGTGATCGCGCGGGACCCCGACCTGGTTCCGCGCGGCTACCTGCCCTACACCCGTGCTGAGATCACCCTGAACTGGCTGGCCGTGTCCTCGTGGACGATCGACCTGCCCGCCACCCGGCGCGTGCTGGAGATGTGCTCCCCCGGGTGGGGGGTGATCGTCCTGCTGGACGGCGAGCAGATCCTGTCGGGGTCGCTGGAGGAGCCCGAGCGGGACCGGTCCGCCGAGGGGTCGGCGGCGGGCATCGGCACCGTGTCGGCCACCGGCGCCGACGACCTCGCGATCGTGGCGGGGGAGCTGGCGTGGCCGGTGCCGACGGCGCCGGTGGACACCCAGACGGCGGCCGCCCGCGACACCCGGACCGGCCCGGCCGAGACCGTCATCAAGGGCTACGTCTCAGCGAACGTCGGCACCGGCCGTCACGCCAACCGGAGGGACCCGGCGGCGCCGGACGTGCGCGAGGTGGTGGTCGGCCCCGACCTGGGCCGCGGCGCCGATGTCGAGTTCAGCGCCCGGTTCGATCCGCTGCTCGACCTCATCCGCGCGGTGCCCGGCGGCCTCGGCGTCACCTGCCAGCAGATGGACGACCAGATCGTGTTCGACGTGGTCGAGCCCCGCGACCTGTCCGGGTCGGCCGTCTTCAGCTTCGAGATGGGCAACCTCCGCCGGGCCCGCTGGTCCGACGGCATCCCCGAGCTGACCCATGTCGTCGTCGGAGGAGACGGCGAGGGCACCACGAGGGTGTTCCGGGAGCGCCGCGACTCCGCAGCCGCCAACGCCTGGCGGATGTCGGTGGCGCGGTTCCTCGACCAGCGCTCCGCGAACTCCAACCTGGAGATGGACCAGGCCGGCGACAAGGAGCTGGCCGACGGCCGCCGGTCGGGCATCATCAGCGCCGAGCTGGTCGACACCGCCCGGCTGGCCTACGGCCACCACTACCGGTTGGGCGACCGGGTGACGATCGTCCCCGACGCCTCGGGACCCACCGCGTTCACCGACGTCATCACGAGCGTGAAGATCACCGCCGCTGCCGAATCCGGCCAGCTCGACATCATCCCTGCCGTCGGGTGGACCGACGGCCCCTACGAAACCAGGGCGGACCGCGAGCTGGCGCGGCTGCAGCGCGCCGTGTCGGCGCTGGGAAGGAGCACCTGATGTGGCGCGCATGGCCGCACGACTACGAGCCCAAGGCGGCACCGGAGGACCCCGACGTCCCGATGGAGGTGACGGAGGAGGAGTTCCGCCACACCCTGGCGGTGGCGACGCAGTCCGGGATCGACCGCACCTCCGGCACCGGGGCGACGAACGCCCTGCAGGCCGCCCCGCTGCCCGACAGCAGCGGCGTCACGGTGCAGCCGGGGTTCGCCCAGATCAACGGGTACAGCGCCCTGCTGGACGCCCAGGACACCGTCACCGCGCCCGCCAACGCGAGCGCGCTGCCGCGGCTGTACCGGGTCGTGATCCGTCACGACGTCGGCGCCCGCACCGCCGTCGCGGCGATCCTGGAGGGCACCCCCGCCTCCTCCCCGCAACTGCCCGCCGTCACCCGGACGGACACCATCTGGGAGGAGCCCCTGGGCCGGTTCCGCCGCAACGGCAACGGCGGGCCCATCACCTCGTTCCAGGACGACCGGGTGTTCCTCAACCCCGCCGGGCCCCTGCTGTGCTCGTCGGCGGCGCGGCCGGTCGCTCCCGAGGTCGGGACGCACGCCTACGAGCTGGACACCGGCCGCACCATCCTGTGGGACGGCTCCACGTGGACGACCGCCGCCGACCCGGCCTACCCGTCGGCGTGGCAGCCCATCCCCCTGAGCGCGGGCTACTCCAACCTCGCGGGTGAGGGCAACACGCCCAGCTACCAGCTCGAGACGCCCACCAGGGTGCGGCTGCGCGGGTCCATCGGGAAGAACAGCGGGCCCATCCCCAACAACGCGGTCATCGGCCGGATGCCGACGGGGGCGCGCCCCAACGCGTACACGAGGCAGGTCACCGCCGCCGAACTCCAGAGCTCAGCCGCGGCGTTCGTCCGGCTCACCGTGGTCAGCGTGAACGCGACGTCGAACCAGCCCGGCCAGATCATGGTCGGCGTCATCGGCGACTACACCCCCGAGTGGGTGTACCTCGACGGTGTCGTTTACGACGTGTAGGGGGTGCCGATGGACCCCGCAGGTCTGGCTGACCTGATCCCCTTCGCCGACCTCGGCGTCACCGGGCTGCTCAGCGTCGGCATCGTCCTGATTCTCATGGGCCGCCTGGTGCCCGGCCGCACCGTCGACCGGCTCCTGGAGTCCCGCGACTTCACGATCGCCCAGCAGCGCGCCACGATCGATCGCCAGCACCAGACCATCAGCACCCAGACCGAGCAGATCACCCAGCTCCTGGAGACCGGGCGCACCGGAGCGCACGTACTGGAGGCCATCCGAACCCAGACAGGCCCCGGGGAGGGGACATGACCTGGTTCCGCAAGCTCTGCCGCCGCCACCGGCCCGCCCCGCCGGTGACGACCGAGGAAGCCGCGGCCCAGGCGAACCGCGCGGCCGCCGCCCTGAACGAAGCGCGCGCCCGCGAACCGGAGGTGCGCAGCGTCGCCGCCAGGCTGCGCGCGCAGCGCGAGGAGAACCACTTCTCGGAGCTGATCTTGCAAGCGTTGAGGGAGGGGCGATGATGCTGTCCGGCCTGACCATGGCCGGCAACGTCCTGGTGGTCATCCTGGCCATCGTGTTCTGGGTGTTCGCCGGCACCTACACCGCGCTGGCCCGGTGGGAGAAGAGCGAGGCGGGGCGGGCGCTGTTCGTGTTCTCCACCGCGTGCGCCGCGATCCTGACGCTCGGGATCGCGCGGATGTTCATCGCCGACTCGACCGTGTTCGCCGTCGCCCGCCTGATCCTGTACGGCGGGGTGCTCTACGTCGCCGTCACCATGCTCATCGTCATGGTCCGCGCCCAGCGCACCGCCCGGCGCGAGCGCGCCCGCCACCGCCGCTGACCCCCACAGACCCGTTATCGGAGGAGGACCACGTGCCCCGACCACAGCTCTACATGACCCGCGCGGACCTGGGGTGGGGGCCGTCGCCGGCCGCCTACGCCAATCCGCGCGAGGGCCTGTGCATCCACTACGACTCCGCCGACCAGAACCTGGCCGAGAAGGCGCACGAGGCGTGCGTCGACTACTGGCGGGGCACCCGAGGGTTCCACACCGGCCCCTCGCGGGGCTGGGCCGACCTCGGCTACAGCTTCATGGCGTGCCCGCACGGGCACGTGCTGGAGGGCCGCGGCCTGTTCAAGACCCAGGCGGCGCAACCCGGCGGGAACTCGTCCTACTACTCCTGCACGCTGGCCACCGGTCCCACCGACGAGATCACTCCGCAGCAGATCGAGGCCGTCCGCCAGCTCCGCGCCTGGCTCATGGAGCCGGAGACCAGCATCGCGGGCACCGTCAAGGGCCACCGCGACTTCATCTCTACGAGCTGCCCCGGCGACCGCGCCTACGCCCTGGTCCGCGACGGATCGTTCCGCAAGGCCCCCGCCTGGAACCTCACCGACGACAACCCCGAGGAGAACGACACCATGCGCTTCATGTGGTACGGCCGCGCCGAGGGCTACACCCTGCGCGCCGGCGACGAGCAGGAGATCACCTGGACCGGGCGGCGCGGCGGCACTCCCGAGCCGCCCTACGTCAGCGTCCTGTTCCAGAACGCGGTCGGCAACATCGTCGTCCGCGTCGCCGACCACGTGCCCGGCGCGGTGCGGCTGGTGGCCCGCAAGGTCAACCAGGACACCGGCGAGGTGGTCGCGGACCTGCCCATCGGGGTCTTCGACGCCTCCGGTCAGCTCGTCATCGCCGAGCAGTGCTACGACCGCGAGCGCATGCGCCTGGTCCTCATCGCCGACGACGACACCCCCGTGCGCAACCTCAAGGCCAACGTGGTCTACACCCCCGCCGCCTGATCCCGCCCGCCCCCCATCCCGCCCCGGTCGACCGGCCGGGGCTTCATCATGTCGAGGAGTCCCATGTTCACCGTCTTCGGCCGCGAGCCCGCGGTCATCATCGGCGCCGTGTCGGCCGTGCTGTCGCTGCTGGTGGCGTTCCAGGTGCCCGGCATCAGCGACGCCACCGCGCCACTCATCGTCGCCGTCATCACCGCCGTGTTCGGCGCGATCACCGCGGCCCTGACCCGGCCCGTCGCGCCTGCGGCGTTCACGACCCTGGTGACCGCGGGGGCCGCCCTGCTCGCCGGCTACGGGTTCGAGGTGTCGGCGGAGGCCGTCGCCGCGGTCAACGGCGTCGTTCTGGCGACCCTCACCCTGATCACCCGCCAGCAGGTCACCCCCACCACGGGGGTGGCTGCGTGAGGCACCTGTTCGGCCAGACCCGCGCCGACTGGGTCATGGAGGCCGGCGACCCGATCCAGGCCGGGGAGACGATCGTGGCCTACGTCGCGCACATGCTCCCGTCCCAGCCGGTGACCCTGTGGTCCGCCGCCACCGGCGGCGAGCAGGTGGTCGACCTCGTGCACGCCGACACCGGGGAGCCCATCGGGTCGGCCTTGGTGACCGACCAGTACGGATCGATCCCGGCGTTCCGGGGCCCGGAGGGCGTCACCTACCTGTGGGCCTCAGCGTCCATGGACGGGTCGTCCCCGCGGTACGCGATGATCGCGACCGACGTCGCCGACGGCTACACCGACGTCACCGACACCCTCACCGCCCTGGACACGGCGGTGGACGACCTCGGCGCCCGGACGACCGTCCTGGAGGAGCAGGCCGGAGAGGCATCCGGCCCGTCGGGGTGGCACGACGTCACCGCCGCCCCCTACTCGGCGCCGGCCGACGGCACCACCGACGCGACCTCGGCCATCCAGGCGGCGCTCACCGCGTGCGCCGACGCGGGCGGCGGCGTCGTGTGGGTGCCGGGCGGGACCTACGCGATCGCGTCGGGGCCGCTGCGGATCTATGGCGACACCCACCTGATGCTGGCGCCATCCGCGGTGATCCGCCGGACCGCGGCGGGCACGATGCTCCTCAACGGCGACGCCGACCAGAGCTTCGGCGGCTACACCGGGCACGGCAACATCACCGTCGAGGGCGGCACGTGGGACGCCAACGGCACGGTCGTCACCGCGAACAACATGGCCATTTCGATCGGGCACGCGGAGAACGTCACCATCCGCGACACCACGATCAAGGACGTGCCGGGCTACCACGCCATCGAATGCAACTCCACCAAGGGCGCGCGCATCGACCGCGTGTCCTGCCTCGGGTTCGTCGCCACCGCCGGCCGCGAGTTCTCCGAGGCCATCCAGTTCGACCTCGCCAAGGGCTCCAGCTACTTCGGGGGGTTCGGCCCCTACGACGACACCGAGTGCGTCGACGTCCTCGTCCAGGGCTGCCGGATCGGCCCCTCGGGAACCCCCGGCACAACGAGCTGGGGGCGCGGCATCGGATCGCACTCCACCTCGCCGGACCGGCCGCACCGCGACGTGCGCATCATCGGCTGCCACATCTCCGACACCGCCCAGTGGGGCATCGGCGCCTACGCCTGGTCCGGCGCCATCATCGCCGACACCACCTTCGACGGATGCGGGGCGGGGGTGTGGGCGCGCACCCTGGACTCCTCCTCCACCAGCCACCGGACCCGCGCCAACGGCACCACCATCACCGGGTCCCAGCCGCTGGCCGGCATCACCGTCAAGGGCTGCACCTTCCTCGGGTGCGACACCTACGCCCAGGTGGTGATGCTGGAGGGCGAGGCGGCCGGGCAGTGGCGGCGCTGCGTCGTCGCCGACAACGTCATGGAGTGCTCCGGCACGCCCGGAGGCAACACCGCGATCCGCCTGTCCTACGTCAACGACTCCACGGTCAGCGGGAACACGATCTATGAGGCGAGCAACACCGCGATCTCCCAGGGCAACATCTCCGGGGTCACGGTGACCGGCAACCGGGTCAACGGGTCCCGGGCCGGCGGCATCTCCTGCGACACCGGCGCCCAGGTCGTCATCTCCGGCAACGACCTGTCGAACATCGACCACAACGGCATCCACATGCTGACCTCCACCGATGTGCAGGTCACCGGCAACCTCATGAAGTCGTGCGGTCGCGCCGGCGGTACCCAGTACGGCATCCGGGTGTCCTCCACCTGCACCTACTTCACCTTGTCGGGCAACCGGGTGCGCGGGCACGGGTCGGGGTCCGAGGTCACCAACGCGATCGGGATCACGGCGACCTGCACGAACTTCAAGTCGTTCGGCAACGACGTCCGCAACTCGCTGTCGACCAGCACCGCGCTGGTCTACGGCGGCGGCGCCGGCCAGGACACCACCGCGACCGACATCAGCTAGGAGGCGCTGTGGCGAGGCACCTGTTCGGCCAGACGAGGGCGGACTGGGCGATGGCCACCGGCGAGGCCGTCATCGAAGACGACGTCGCCGTGGGCTACGTGCCCGTGATGCTGCCCGGCCAGCCCATCACCCTGTGGGCCGCTCCTGACGGCACGACCCCGGTCACCGACATCACCGACCCCGCCGGGGCCCCGGTCAGCCAGCTCGCGGCCGACGCCGACGGCAACATCCCCAGCTTCAGGGGCCCGGACGGGGTCCGGCTGGTGTGGGCCTCGGCCAGCGCGGACGGGTCCTCGCCGCGCTACGCCATGACCGCGATCGACCTGGGCGCCGACATCGCCGACCACGAGACCCGGCTGGCGACGCTGGAGGCCGGGGGGGTCGGCACCTCCGTCCCCGAGCACATCCGGTTCTCCGCGGCGACCATCACCACCGCCGAGGCCGCGGACCCGCCGCCGGCGCACCGCGCCTACAACCTGACCGGCGGAGAGCAGACCGTGCTCGCCATCCAGGCCGCCGCCGCCGTGGCCCCGGCCGCGGGCCCGGTGGAGGTCGACGTCCGGGTCGACGGCGCCAGCGTGTTCGCCGCGCCCGGGGACCGGCCGTCCATCCCCGTCGCCGCGAACGCCTCGGCGGTGGTGGCGCCGACGGGGTCCGCGGCGCTGCCCGCCGGGTCCTACCTCACCGTGGTGCCCACCGCCGGCGACGATGCCGCGCAGGCCATCACCGTGACTGTGCGGGTGGTCTGACATGGTGACCCTGCGCGCCAACGAGTTGTCGGGCACCCCGGACACCGAGATCACCACCGCCAACAGTGCGGCCGGTGGGGACGCGTTCACGGCCGTGTCCGGCGGCCCGCTCTACACCGCCGACGGACGGGAGGGCGGTGGCGGGGCGTACCTGCCCGGGTTCGGCATCGGCGGGTACAGCGTCCTGGAATGGTCGGGCCTCGGCGACGGGCCCGTCGCCGTCCGCGCGTTCGTCCGCCTGGACGACCCCGACGGGTTCAGCCAGGACGTCGCCATCAGGATCGGTGCCGCGCAGGTGCGCCTGACCACGGGCTTCGGCTCGGGCGTGGTGGTCGAGACGGACGAGGACACCACCGTCCTGGCGCCCGCCACCGCCATCCCCTTCGGCACCTGGATGAGGATCGAGGCCACCGCCGCCGGGGACCGGTTCACCGGTCGGGTGTTCTTCGACGCCTCCTCCGACCGGCCCTCCTGCTCCGGCGTCATCACTCGCTCCGACACCTTCACGACCGTGGGCGCCGCTGGCCGCCGTGCCCACCTCGACCAGCTCCTCGTCGCCGACGCCCCGTGGCCCGTCGGGCTGCTCCGCGTGCAGTCGTGCGGCGGGCCGCCCGGCACCGAACCCGTGGCCGGGAACAGCTCTTATGGGGATGCGTGGGGGGCGGTCGACGCCGGGATCACCTACACCGCCGACGGGTACGCCGGCCCCGGTCTGCGGCTGCCCGGGGGCGCGACCGCCCGCGGCGTCGCCTGGAACAGCGGGTTCGCCCTCGGCGACTTCGCCGTGCGCGGGCACCTGCGGCGCGACGAGGGCGCCGAGGACGGGCACGTCGCCTGGGCCAACACCGGCGGCGGGGTGTTCCTGACCTCCGGGGGTGGGCTGTCCTGGGCGGGCCTGGAGCTGCCCGCCGGCGCTGTGCCCGCCGGGGAGTGGGTGCGCGTCGAAGTCCGCCGGTCCGCCGGCGTCGGCCACCTGGAGGTGTTCGGCGACCCGCAGGCCACCACCCCCACGGCCGCCGCCTCCGGGATGGTGCCGACCGACCTCCAGCCGCAGTGGTGGTGGGAGCGGTACGGCACCGGCGGCATCACCTGGGACGAGCTGGCGCTGGCCGACACCGGCGACCGCATCGGCCCCATCACCCTGCCCGAGCACCCCGGGTACACCGGGTTCGGGCTGCCCATGTTCGCCACCTAGCCAGCACGAGACCGCCCCGCCCTCCTACGTGGAGGGCGGGGCGGCTTCGCTGTGCCCAGGGGGTGGGCGGGGTCACGGACCACCCCCTGGGGTGGCGGCCGGCCCCCTTGCCCAGGGGACCGGCCGCCGTCGCGCGCGGCCTGCCGTATCCACCGTCAGATTGCGCGCGCGTCTAGGGGGACGCCTCGGCGCAGGTCATTTCGTGACGCGTTTCGTGACACGGTGCCTGCGCGGCGTCCTCGGGGTCCGCGTCAGAGGGACCTGAACGCGGCGGGGAGCCCTTCCGCCAGCATGCCCAGCGCGACAGCGAGGGCGATGATGAGGAGGGCATAGACGAGGGTGGCGCGCTGGCTCACGCGGAGTCCTTCCGGTCGGTGCGTCTGGGGTGCTTCCCGCCCCGCCTGGGGAAGGCGGACGGGCGGGGCGGGAAGCGGCCGGGCGGCCTCGGGGCCCGGCGTTGTGGACCGCGCACCGGCTTCCCCCGGGGCATCAGCACCCCTCACCTTCGCCGGTGCGCGGCCGTTCATGGGCGCCGACTGGTGTCGTTGGCGATGGAGAACACCTGGGAGGACCGGTAGTAGGTGCGGGCGCCGGAGTAGACGCGGTCCATCTCGGCGGCGGCGAGCACGGGTTCGGGCCAGCCGAGGATGCCCGCGGCCTCGGGCTCGGTGAGGTCGTACAGCCAGGGTTTGGCGTAGGCGCCCCACGCCGCCCACACCGACCGGTAACCGTTGGGGTGGTAGTAGACGCCCCACGCGTCGGCCTCCGCGCGCGTGACGGCGAGGGCGGGCGGGGACTCGGCGAGGGGGTCGTCGGCGAGGAGCGCGCCCGGCACGCCGG
>NZ_BCRK01000050.1 GCF_001552555.1 Nocardiopsis trehalosi NBRC 14201
CGCGGTGCGACCGGGAAGAAGACCGCCGCCGGTCGTCGGGCCAGGCGGCCCGCTCCAGGCGACTCGGAGAACTATAGCCGCTGATTCGGTGTGCGCCAACCCGGCGCGCTCGGCACCCGCCGCCCGGCCGCCCACCGCTCCATGGGAGCCGGCCCCGGGCATGCGCAGGCGGCCCCCGCAGGACGGTGACGGACGGGTCCATGGTGCTGGGGGGAACCCCTACTTCAAGTCAACCCGTACCAAGGACCCCGGCGCTACCGGAACCGCGCGCCTGTGGACGGCCACGCCGCCTGCACAGCGGGCCTGCGGGCGGTCGCCGTCACTCCGGCGCGAGCAGGCGCCCCGTCCCCGTGCCCGGTGCCGCGTACAGCCATTCGACCTCCAGGTCGACGGCGGCGATGCTCGCCGGCGCGAAGGAGACCAGGGCGTCGTCGGGCATGAACGCCGACGCCAGGTCCGCCATCGTGGGGTTGTGGCCCACGAACAGCAGGGTCCGCACGTCCGGGTCGACCGCCTGGATGAGCCCGAGGGCCGTGTCCAGGTCGGCGTTGTAGGCGTCCTTCGCGAAGTCCACCGTCGGGTCCCCCGGCAGCTCCCCCAGGGCGAGGTCGAGGGTCTCGCGGGTCCGCGTCGCCGTGGAGCAGATGACGTGGTCCGGGACGAGCCCTGCTCGGGCGAGGCGGGCCCCGGCGTCGCGGGCCTGGGCGCGGCCGCCGTCGGTGAGGGTCCGGTCGTGGTCGGTACCGCCCAGTCCGTGGTCCGCGCGGGCGTGGCGCAGGATGACCAGCCGCCAGCTCATGGCGACAGCACCGTTGCGACAACGGCGAGCGCGGCCATGAACGCGACCATGACGCCCACGATGATGGCGAGCCCCTTCAATCCGGACAACGCGCGACACTCCTCACTGGACCTGTACGACGTGACGCGGGACCAGCCTACGGTCAGCGGCCGGGCCGTCCCGTCCGCCCCGGTGCGGACGGCCCCGGGCTCCCGGTCTCGCCCCGCGCCCCCGCATCGGGCCGGACGCGGCGCGGCCGCCGGGTCGCGTGGACCCGGCGGCCGCGCGCGGTGCCGGTGCGGTGGGACGTCCGGGGTCAGCCGGTGGTACCGCCCTCGCCCGCGTGCGCCTGCTCGCGCCGGTCGGCGGGGCCGGCGGTGTCGCCGTCCTCGACCGCGGCCGGGGTGTCCTCGGCCGCGGTGGGGTCGACGGCGGCGCCGGGGGTGGCGGCCGTGGTCCCGGCCGGTGTGGTGCCGCCCTCGACGGGGGCGGCGCCGGACGGGGCGTCGTCGGACCGGCGCTTGGACCACACGATCGCGCCGACGATGACGGCCAGGGCGACGGCGGTCACGCCGACGCGCAGGGCGACGTTGTCGGCGTAGATCACCACGCTGGGGGCGATGATGAGGGCGACGAGGTTCATCACCTTCAGCAGCGGGTTGATGGCGGGCCCGGCGGTGTCCTTGAACGGGTCGCCGACGGTGTCGCCGATGACGGTGGCCTCGTGCGCGACGGAGCCCTTGCCGCCGTGGTACCCGTCCTCGACGAGCTTCTTGGCGTTGTCCCAGGCGCCGCCGGAGTTGGCGAGGAACACCGCCATGAGGGTGCCCGCGGCGATGGCGCCGCCGAGGAACGCGCCGAGCGGGGCGTAGCCGAGGGCGAAGCCGACGGCGATCGGGGTGAGGACCGCCAGGAGGCCCGGGGTGACCAGTTCGCGCAGTGAGTCGCGGGTGCAGATGTCGACCACCCGCGCGTACTCGGGCTTCTCGGTGCCGTCCATGATGCCGGGGCGGGTGCGGAACTGCTCGCGGACCTCCATGACGACGCGGCCGGCCGCGCGGCCGACGGCCATGATGGCGAGTCCGGAGAAGAGGAACACCACGGCGGCGCCGAGGATGACGCCGACGAGGACGTCGGGCCGGTCGATGGAGAGCGAGAACGCGGCGGCGTCGGGCCCCATGGCGCCTTCGACGGCGGTGCGGAACGCGCCGAAGAGGGCGGTTGCGGCGAGGACCGCGGTGGCGATCGCGATGCCCTTGGTGATGGCCTTGGTGGTGTTGCCGACGGCGTCGAGGCTGGTGAGCACGTCGGCGCCCTTGCCCGTGACGTCGCCGGACATCTCGGCGATGCCCTGGGCGTTGTCGGACACGGGGCCGAAGGTGTCCATGGCGACGATGACGCCGACGGTGGTCAGCAGGCCGGTGCCGGCGAGGGCGACGGCGAAGAGGCTGATGGTGATGGACGCGCCGCCGATGATGAAGGCGGCGTAGACGGCGCCGGCGATGAGGACGGCGGAGTACACCGCGGATTCCAGACCGACGGAGATGCCGGAGAGGATGACGGTGGCGGCGCCGGTCTCGGAGCTTTCGCCGATGTCGCGGACGGGGCGGCGGTTGGTCTCGGTGAAGTAGCCGGTGAGGAGTTGGATGGCGGCGGCGAGGACGAGGCCGACGAAGACCGCCCCGATGGCGATGTAGCGGGGGTTGCCGTCGAGGGCGGCGATCTCGGCGTCGACGCCGGACAGGCCGGCGAAGCTGGTCGGCAGGTAGGCGAAGGCCGTGATGGCGACGAGGATCGCGGAGATGATCGCGGAGATGAAGAAGCCGCGGTTGATGGCGGCCATGGCGTTCTTGTCGCGGGAGCGGGGGGCGACCACGAAGATGCCGATGATCGCGGTGAGGACACCGATCATCGGGACCAGGAGCGGGAACACCAGTCCCTCGACGCCGAAGGCGACCCGGCCGAGGATGAGGGAGGCGACCAGGACGACCGCGTAGGACTCGAAGAGGTCCGCGGCCATGCCGGCGCAGTCGCCGACGTTGTCGCCGACGTTGTCGGCGATGGTGGCGGCGTTTCGGGGGTCGTCCTCGGGGATGCCCTGCTCGACCTTGCCGACGAGGTCGGCGCCGACGTCGGCGGCCTTGGTGAAGATGCCGCCGCCGACGCGCATGAACATGGCGAGGAGGGCGGCGCCGAAGCCGAAGCCTTCGAGGACCAGCGGGGCCTCGCCGCGGTAGGCGAGGACGACGATGGCGGCGCCGAGGAGGCCGAGGCCGACGGTGAACATGCCGGCGACGCCGCCGGTGCGGAAGGCGATCCGCATCGCGGCGTGTTCGCCGCTTTCGCCGCCTTCGCGGGCGGCGGCGGCGACGCGGACGTTGCCGCGGACGGCGAGCCACATCCCGATGAACCCGGTGAGGGCGGAGAAGAACGCGCCGAGCGCGAAGAAGATGGATCGCCCGTACCGTACGGCTTCGCTGTCGGCGGGGAGCAGCAGGAGCAGTAGGGGAATGGCGATGACGAATACGACCAAGGTGCGGAACTGGCGTTTGAGGTACGCCGCCGCGCCTTCCTGAACCGCGAGCGCGATGTTCTGCATCCGCTCGGTGCCCTGGCCGGCGGCGAGTACTTCACGGACCAGCCATCCGGCGACGGCGAGCGCGAGGAGCGCTACCGCCAGCACCACGATGACCAGCGTGAGGTTCATGCCGTCCAGCGCCAGTGCCGAACCGTTTACGGTGGCGAGGCTACGCCCAGACAAACCGTCCTCCTTGACACGGGCACATCCGGCCCCGCGCACATGCGCGCCGCCGTCCGGAGTGGGCCCGAACAGGTAGCCCGACGGCACGCGTAGCAGGGTCCTGCGGGGTGCCACCTACACATATTCAGCTTCCCGTGTCCGCCGTTTCCGTCGGGCACGGTGTTCGGGGATTGTACGCACGGTAGCGCCGAAAAAGTGAGAGGAGGGGTGGAAGTTCCGTGCCGCGCCGTGGATATGTGATCACACAGTGATCTCCAAAGCGTGATATTTACGTTTATAGAGGATGGAATTCCTCATTAATCGCATTCGATAATGCACCAGGGCATTGGGGATGAACGTCCCAGAAGGCCTCAGACATGCATAAAGGCGGCGCAGCGGAAGTGGCGGGGGACGGCGCCGGAATCGCGGCGGGGGTCGGCCCGGGGGCGGCGGCGCACCGTCGGGGAACAGCCAACCGGACGGGGACGCCGCACGCCACCACTTCGGGCGATATGTGGCCTAGCGCACGTCGTCGCGGCGCAGCCGGAGGGCGGACGGGTCGACGGGCTCCGCGTCCCCGCTGTCGAGGCGGTCGGCCGCGGCGTGGCCGAACGCGGCGGCGCCCAGCGCGTCGACGCCCTCGGGCGCCTCGGGGCCGAAGTCCGCCACCCGGTCGGCGCCGCGGCGCAGCAGGCGGGCCGCTCCGACGCGGTTGCCGCGCTGGGCGTGGGTCACGCCGACGGCGATCTGGGCGAGGCCGCGCCACAGCTCCCGGGTGTCCTCGGGCGAGGACTTCCACACCGCTTCGAGTACCTCGTGGGCGTGGAAGGCGTAGCCGCCGTCGAGGAGGCGCTGCGCCTCGGTGAGGCCTTCCTGGGCGGTGAACACGGCGTCGTCGGGCACCCGCGGCACGCCGGGGGCGCCGTGGGGCAGGGGCCGGCCGAAGCGGTCGCGGGGGCGCTGGTTCTGCGCGCGCCCCGAGGGGTCGCGGTCGCGTCCGGTCGCCGGGCCGCCGTTCATGTGCACCTCTCCGCCTCCGGCCGCCGCGCCGTGCGCCGGGGCCGCCCCGGACCGCGCGCGGTCAGGTGTCGGGTTCGTCGTCTCCGAGCCAGCCGAGCAGGGCCGCGTCGACCCGGTCGGGCTGCTCCTGGTGGGGCCAGTGTCCCGCACCGTCGATGAGCCGCCACCGGTAGGGGGCGTCGACGTAGCGGCCGGAGCCGCGTGCGGTGGCGGGCAGCAGGAACGGGTCGAGGGCGCCGTGGACGTGCAGGGTGGGCACGGTGATGGGGCGGCGCATGCGGCGCCGGTAGCGGCGGCCGTCGGGGCGGAACTGGGAGCGGAACAGCCACCGGTGCGCCTCGATCGAGCAGTGGGCGACCTTGGGGATCTGGAATGCGTCGCGGTAGCGGCGCTCGGTGGCGGGGTCGGGCCAGCCGGGGCGCGACCAGGTGCGGAGCATGGCGCCGACGACGGCGGCGTCGTCGGCGACGAGCCGGCGTTCGGGCAGGACGGGGAGCTGGTGGCCGAAGAGCCGGCGGGCGGCCCAGCCCTGGCGGCCGTTGGCCATCTCCTCGAACAGGCGCAGCGGGTGCGGCATGGAGACGACGGCCAGGCGGCGGACGGACTTGGGGTGGTAGGCGGCCATCGTCCAGCCGAGGAGGCCGCCGGTGGCGTGGCCGACGACGGCGGCGTTGGCCTCGCCGAGGGCGCGCACGAGGCCGGCCGCGTCGGTGGCGAGGGTGATGAGGTCGTAGCCGCGGGGCGGTTTGTCACTGGCGCCGTAGCCGCGCAGGTCGACCGCCACCGCGCGGTACCCGGCGGCGGCGAGGGAGGCGAGCTGGGCGTGCCAGGTCCACCAGAACTGGGGGAATCCGTGCAGCAGCAGGACGAGGGGGCCCTCGCCCGCCTCGGCGACGTGGAAGCGGGTGCCCGCGGCGCTGATGGTGCGGTGCGTCCACGGGCCGTCGACCAGGACCGTCGTCTCCTCGTTCACCGGGGGCCGTCCGATCCGGGCGGGGTCAGTCCGTCGCGGGGCGTTCGCGGCGGAGCACGGCGGCGGTGTCGGCCATGGTCGCGCTGGTCCGGGGCATGCCCTGGATCTTCTTGAACTGCCGGGAGCCGATGAAGACGAGCAGGCCGGCGAGCACCGCGTACAGGGCGGTGACGATGAGGAAGGCGACCCAGGGGTAGAGCCCGAGCTGCCAGAGGCCGAGGCCGAGGGTGATGGAGGCCATGACCAGGATCATGTGCCCCAGGACGGCCGCGGCGACGAACATCCCCGAGCCCTTGGCGACCTGGCGGGCGTCGCGGGCGAGTTCGAGTTTGGCGAGTTCGAGTTCGAGCCGGACGAGCCGCGAGACGTTCGTGCCCGCCTCGGAGACGAGTTCGCCGAGCGAGCGGTCGGCGGCGTTGAAGTCCTCGGACTCCCGGCCACCCGAGCGGGTTGCGGGCATCGCGGCGGCTCCCTTCGTTCGGACGTGGGTCAACCGCATCCTCGCACACACCGCCCTCGGGGGGCGGCATCCGGCGCGGCCGTCGGCGCGTCGCGGGCGGGCCGGCGGGGCGGCGTCCGGTGCCGGACGCGCGCCCCGCCGCTGGTCAGTCCTCGCCCCTGCTGTCGGGGAGCTTGGCGGAGATGGCGTCCATGACCGTGGAGTCGGTGAGCGTGGACACGTCGCCGAGCTGCCGGTTCTCGGCGACGTCGCGGAGGAGGCGGCGCATGATCTTGCCGGAGCGGGTCTTGGGCAGCTCCTGCACGACCATGATCTGGCGGGGTTTGGCGATGGGGCCCAGTGAGGCGCCGACGTGGTCGCGGAGTTCCTTGACCAGGTCGTCGCCGCCGTCGCCGGCCTCGCCGCGCAGGATGACGAAGCAGACGATGGCCTGGCCGGTGACGGGGTCGGTGGCGCCCACGACGGCGGCCTCGGCGACCTTGGGGTGGGCGACGAGGGCGGATTCGACCTCGGTGGTGGAGATGTTGTGGCCGGAGACGAGCATGACGTCGTCGACGCGGCCGAGGAGCCAGATGTCGCCGTCCTCGTCGCGCTTGGCGCCGTCGCCGGGGAAGTAGAGGCCGTCGAACCTCGACCAGTAGGTCTTCTCGTAGCGTTCGGGGTCGCCCCAGATGCCGCGGAGCATGGACGGCCAGGGTTCGCGGACGACGATGAACCCGCCGCCGCCGTTGGGCACCGGTTCGCCCTGGTCGTCGACGACGTCCACGACGATGCCGGGCAGCGGGCGCATGGCCGCGCCGGGCTTGGCGGCGGACACGCCGGGCATCGGGGAGACCATGACCGCCCCGGTCTCGGTCTGCCACCAGGTGTCGACGACGGGGACGCGGTCGCCGCCGATGTTCTTCCGGTACCACATGTAGGCCTCGGGGTTGATGGGCTCGCCGACCGAGCCGAGGACCCGCAGGCTGGAGAGGTCGAAGCGGGCGGGGATCTCCTCGCCCCACTTCATGAAGGTGCGGATGGCGGTGGGCGCCATGTAGGCGATGGTGACCCCGTACTTCTGCACGATCTCCCAGAACCGGCCCTGGTGGGGGGTGTCGGGGGTGCCCTCGTACATGACGGAGGTCGCGCCGTTGGAGAGCGGGCCGTAGACGATGTAGGAGTGGCCGGTCACCCAGCCGATGTCGGCGGCGGTCCAGAACACGTCGGTGTCGGCCTTGAGGTCGAACACCGCCCAGTGGGTGTAGGACACCTGGGTGAGGTAGCCGCCGGTGGTGTGCAGGATGCCCTTCGGCTTCGCGGTGGTGCCGCTCGTGTACATGATGTAGAGCGGGTGTTCGGCGTCGTGCGCCTCGGGGGTGTGCTCGGTGCTCTGGCGGTCGACGGCGTCGTGCCACCACACGTCGCGGCCCTCGTCCCAGGCGACGTCCTGGCCGGTGCGCCGGACCACGAGGACGTGCTCGACGGCGGGGCGGTCGCGGACCGCGTCGTCAACGGCGGGCTTGAGGGCGCTGGCCTTGCCGCGCCGGTAGCCGCCGTCGGCGGTGACGACGACCTTGGCCTGGCTGTCGTCGAGCCGGGTGCCGAGGGCGTCGACGGAGAAGCCGCCGAACACCACCATGTGGACGGCGCCGATGCGGGCGCAGGCGAGCATGGCGACGACCGTCTCGGGGATCATCGGCATGTAGATGGCGACCCGGTCGCCTTTGGCGACGCCCAGTTCGAGCAGCGCGTTGGACGCCTGGCAGACCATGTCCTTGAGCTGGGCGTAGGTGATGGTGCGGGTGTCGCCGGGTTCGCCCTCCCAGTGGTAGGCGACCCGGTCGCCGCGGCCGGCGTCGACGTGCCGGTCGAGGCAGTTGACGGCGGCGTTGATGCGGCCGCCGGTGAACCACTTGGCGTACGGCGGGTTCCACTCCAGGACCTGGTTCCAGGGGGTGTCCCAGTGCAGGCGGGCGGCCTGCTCCTCCCAGAAGCCGAGCCTGTCGGCCTCGGCGGCCGCGTAGGCGTCCTCGCCGACGTTCGCGTCGGCGGCCAGCTCCGCGGGAGGCGGGAACCGCCGCGTCTCGTGGAGGAGGTTGGACAGTGTCTCGTGTCCCTGCTCCCGGGAGTCCTCAGCCACTGTTAAGTCTCCTTACCGTTGGGTGCCGCTATTCGACCATGTGGTGGGGACCACTTCATCAACTGGGGTGGCCGGGTTACAAGGGGGAGCCCGGGCACGTCGGGCACGCGCATGGGTTACCCGCACGTAGGGTCGACACCGTGAACGAGCCGAACGATCCCCTGGGGCGCATCGCGGACCTGCCCGGTGTCGCCGACGCCGTGCGCGAGACCCGCGAGGTGGTCGACCGCCTCCTGGGCCACCGCGTCCTTCGCCGGCGCAGCGCCGACGTCTCCATGGAGTCCGCCCTGCGCGGCGCCCGCGCGTCGGGCGTGCTCGACGGCGCCGAGGCGACGCTGGAGCAGGTGCGGGCGGGCGAGAGCGAGGACCCGCACATCCTGGGCGCGCTGCGCGTGTCCGGCGAGCTGGGGACGCTCGTGGACACGTGGCCGAAGGCGCCGGGGCAGGTCCTGGCGCGGCTGCACACCCTGGCGGCGGCCGACGGGGTCCCCGCGGAGCGGCTCGGCCGGCCGCGCGGCCCGGGCGAACCCGTCGCCGACCCCCTCGGCCTGGGCCCGGCGCCCGCGTCCGGCGCGGTGGCGGCCCGGCTCGACGGGCTCCGCGGCCTGCTGGCAACCCGCGCGACCGTGCCGGCGCTGGTCGTCAGCGCGATCGTGCACGGCGAGCTGGCGGCGCTGCGGCCGTTCGGGTGGGGGGACGGCGTCGTCGCGCGGGCGGCGGAGCGGCTGACCCTGATCCAGCGGGGCCTCGACCCGAAGTCGCTGGTGCCGCCGGAGCTGGGGTACGAGGAGTTCCGCGACGGCTACGGGCCGGCCCTGGCGGGCTACACCACGGGCACGCCGGAGGGGGTCGGGGCGTGGGTGGTCTACTGCTGCGGCGCGGTCGCGGCGGGCGCGCGCGACTCGCTGGCGACGTGCGAGGCGCTGAAGCGGGGTTAGCGGGGTCGGCGGGGTCGAGCGCGGCCGAGGACGGGTGGATGAACGGCCATCGAATCCACCGCTCCACCGCTTCCGAAACAGATCTCAGTTGAGTCACGTTTCGGACGGCGGCGCCTCCGGCGAATGCCTCATCTCGGGATGAAACACAATGTCGAACGGCGTCCCGATCGCCCCTGAGGGGCGCCACGGGACGCCGCCGACGACACGGCCGCCGGACTATCATGCGTGCAGTTCCCTAGTCCGACCGGGGTCCACCCGGCCTGGACGTGCCTCCCGCGGCGTGGTGGCGCGTGGGTACCCGGTTCCGTGCCGAGGTGGGTTCTCCCCACCCACTGCCTTCTTTCTACGCCCTGAGCTGGGGCGATGAAAAGGGCGGCGGAGTCAAGGATCGACCTCGGGTCCATAAATCGACATGGTAGCGTTGCGTGTTGCCTCCGTTACCCGAGATGGACGGGCCCGACCCCACCCCGGCTCCGCCGTTCCCGGCGCGGACGGGCGGCCCCCACGCCATCGCATTCAGCGTCATCCCGCATATGCCTGGCGCGCCCCTCCCGGCTGTGTGACTATGTGGTCACCGACGCCGGGCGGACGCGCCCGGCCGCCGCGACGAATACCTCCCTGGAAGCGGCGCCGGCTCTACCCCCCCGGAGCCGGACCGTTCGACGGCCCCCGCTATCCCCCCGGCGGGGGCCGTCACCCTTTCCCCGGTCGGCCGGCCTCCCCGCTGCGCACGTGCGGCCCCGGTGGCGCCGCCCTCGTCCGCCCCGCCCGCTTGCGGCTCCGCGCCCTCAGGGCGCCCCTGACGCCGCCGGCGGCCGCACGCATCCCACGGCCATCGGCCGGGTCTCCCGCCGCCCCAGCGGCCCCCCTCCCGGTACGGGACGGCGCTTGCGGCCCAGCGGGCCCGCCCGTCCACGGCGGGGACGGCGGCCGCCGCGCGCTCCGAGGGGGCGGTTCGGCCCCGCTCCTCGGCACGACCCCGGGCGTTCCGGGCGGCCCGCGTCGTCCCGTGGCCCCACCGCCCGGCCCGCCGATGCGTCCCGCCCGAGCCCCCGCCCTCCCCTCGCCACGGGTGCCGACGGCGCCCGTCCGGCCGACCGGGCCACCAGGTCGGCGGGGCGCCCGCCCTCCCGTTCGCGGTCCCATCGCGGCGCCGGTGGGCGTCGGCTCGGGTCCCGCGCACGCGGGCCGCCCCGCGATCCCGGTGGACCGGGCCGCCAGGTCGTGCGACCGCTCCGCGCCGAGACCCTCGACCGAATCCCCCGCATCGGGGCCGCGCCGCGGAAACCGGTCCGCCCATGGGCACCGTGTCCGCCGTCCGCATCCGGTGGGCCGGCGGCGCCGTCCTGCGGTCGTGGGGGCCGACGTACGGCCCGCTAGGGGTTCAGCGGGTTGCCGGTCGCGTGGTCGCCGAGACCGATGAGCAGGTCGCGCAGCAGTCCGGCGAGCATCTCCTGCTCGCGGCCACCGAGGCCGGCGAGCAGCCGCGCCTCCAGGTCGACGTGGTCGACGACGACGCGGTCGACCAGCTCCTTGCCGCTCGCGGTGAGGGTGATGAGCACGCTGCGCCGGTTCAGGGGGTCGACCTCGCGGGTCACCAGCTCCTTGGCGACGAGGCGGTCGATCCGGTTGGTGATGGCGCCGGAGGTGACCATCGACGCCTCGACCAGCTGCCCCGCCGTGAGCCGGTAGGGGGGACCGGAGCGGAGCAGCGTCCCGAGCATGTCGAACTCCCAGATCTGCAGGCCGTGCCGCGCGAAGTTGTCGCGGAGTTCGCGTTCGAGGAGCCGGCAGGCGCGCTGGATGCGGCCGACCACGCCCATGGGCGCGGGGTCGATGTCGGGGCGCTCGACCCGCCACTGGTCCATCCGCCAGTCGACGTTGTCCTGCAACGGGCCCACCCCTCCGAAACATCTCAACGTGAAACTGTTTGACGGGATTCTATCAGCCGGACTACTCTCCCGAACGTTGAACATTTCAATGTTAAGGAGTCACGATGGCGCAGGTCTCGCACCGGTCGGGCGCACGCGGTGCGCCCCCCGGCGGAACAGCGGCGGTGACCGCGCTGACCGCGACCGCCCCGATCGTCTGGGGCACCACCTACCTCGTCACCAGCGAGTTCCTCCCGCCCGACCACCCCCTGGTGTCCGGTGTGCTCCGCGCCCTCCCGGCGGGGCTGGTCCTGCTCGCCGCCACGCGCCGCCTGCCGCACGGGGTATGGCTGTGGCGCTCGCTGGTCCTCGGCACCCTCAACATCGGGGCGCTCTTCGCGCTCCTGTTCGTCGCCGCCTACCGGCTGCCGGGCGGCGTCGCGGCCACCCTGTTCGCCGTCCAGCCGCTGCTCGTCGTCGCCCTGGCGTTCCTGCTGCTCCGGGAGAGGCCGACGGCCTGGCGGCTCGGCTGGGGCGTGGCCGGCGTGGTGGGGGTCGGCCTGATCGTCCTGCGGGGACACCTGGCGTTCGACCTGTGGGGCGTGCTGGCCGGGATCGCGGCCGCCGGCGCCATGGCCGGCGGGATCGTCCTGGCCAAGCGCTGGGGGCGCCCGGAGGGCGTCGGCCCAGCGGCCCTCGCCGGCTGGCAGCTCACCGCCGGCGGACTGGTGCTCCTGCCCCTCGCCCTCGCCTTCGAGGGGCTCCCGCCGGCACTCGACCCGCGCGCGGTCGCCGGCTACGCGTGGCTGGCCATACCGGGCGCCCTGCTCACCTACCCGCTCTGGTTCCGCGGCATCGGCCGGCTGCCCGTGGTCGCCGTGTCGTTCCTCCCGCTGCTGTCCCCCGCCGTCGCCACCCTCCTCGGGATGCTCTTCCTCGGTGAGTCGCTGACGGCATGGCAGGGCGCCGGCCTCCTGCTCGCGCTGACCGCGATCGCCGCCGCCCAACTGCCCCCCGGCGCCGTCCGCGCCTCCACCCGCACCCCCGCCGCCCCCGCCACCCCCAGAGGAGAATGACCATGCCGCGCACCGTACTGATCACCGGCGCAACGGGGACCGTGTCCACCGCTCTCATCGCCGCGCTGGAGGGGGCCGACGTGGACCTCCGCGCCCTGGTCCGCACCGAACCCGACGCGGCCGCCCTGCGCGCCCGCGGCGTCGCGGCCGTGGTCGGCGACCTCGGCGACCCCCGCACCCTGCCCCCGGCCTTCGAGGGCGTGCGGGACGCCTGGCTGCTCATGCCGAACGGGCCACGCGCCCCGGAGAACAACATGAACGCCGTGTGGGCGGCGCGCCGGGCGGGCGTGGAGCGCGTCGTGCGGCTGTCCGCCGTCGGTGCGGCGCACGACGCGCCGAACCGCAGCGGACGGCTGCACGCGCTCTCGGACCGGGAGACCGAGGCGTCGGGGATGCGGTGGACGATCCTGCGCCCGCTCTGGTTCATGCAGAACCTGCTGAACGAGGCGGGTGCCGTCCGCGCCACCGGGACGTTCGCGCTGAACATGGGGGCGGCGCGGTTCGGCATGGTCGACGCGCGCGACGTCGCCGAGTGCGCGGCCCGCGTGCTCCTCGACGGCCCGGACCGCCACCATGGGGCGACGTACACCCTCACCGGCCCCCGCTCGGTGTCGCTCGGCGAGGCAGCGGCGGAGGTGGGCGCCGCTGTGGGGCGGCCCGTCTCCTACGTTCCGGTGGACGACGGCACCAAGCGCGCGGCCCTGCTCGGCCACGGCGTGCCGGAGTGGATCGTGGACATGCTGGAGGAGTACGCGGGGGCGTACGCCGCCGGCTGGGGGGACTACACGACCGGCGCCGTGGAGGGCATCCTCGGCCGCCCCCCGCGCGACGTCGCCGACTTCGCCCGCGACCACGCCGCGGCGTTCGCCGCCCCCGCCGCGGCCGAGGTGTAGCCGCCTCGGGAACCGACCGGCCGAGGCCCTCCGGCGTGGTGACGGTCGGGAACCTCCGGCGCGGGGACGGTCGGGGACCGCACCACACGGAGGTCTCCGGCCCACCGCGATCCCCGGCGGACCGCTCACGGCGGGACGCCGCTCGTTCCCCGTGTCCGTTCCGGGCCCCGATCGCGCATGCGGCCGGGGGCGCGGTCACCCGTCAGCCGGCCGTCCCGCCGCCCGTGTCGGCCTCGGCGGCGGCGCCGTAGGCGGCCGCCCCGCGCACGGCCTCGGCGGAGAAGGCGACGTGCCCGACGGGGACGCGGTCGCCGACCGCCTCGACCACGCGGGCGGCGTCGGCGAGCGTGAACCCCCCGCACAGCTCGATCAGCGCGGCGCCCTCCTCGTCGACGAGGCGCCGCGCGACGCCCGGGGCCGCAGCGGCGGCCGGAACGGGGACCAGGAGCGTCCGCTGCCCGCCCCGGTCGACGGCGGCCGCGTCCGCGACGGGGTCGGTGGCGGGGTGCTCGTAGATGTAGGCCCAGGTGGCCATGGCGGCCCCCTTCTCATACCGGTGCGGCCGGTCGCCGCCGGAGGACTCGGTGGTCTCGGTCTTCCCGCTGGTCGCAGGGGGTACACCGCCGCGCCGACCCGGCCGGATCGGCATGGTCCGGCGCGCCGGCACGAGGCCGCCGTCCGGCGTGGGCCGCACCCGCGCTGGCGATGCGTCCTTCCCACGCGCGTGTCCGGGCCGGGAGCGCGTGGCGGGAGGCCCTTCGGTCGCCCGGGATGGCGGCCACCGCCCGGGATACGGCAACCTGACGGCGACCCGGAAAGGGGTGGAGTACACGTGAGCGACAACCCAGGCGTCCTCGTCCTCCGGTCGGACCCTCGCAACGGAGTGGCCGTCCTGGTCCTCGCGGTCCTGACCGCCGGGGTCGCCGTCACCGCGATGCTGCTGCGGGGCGCGTCGGCGGGGGCGGCCGCGGCCATGGGCGCCGGGTTCGCCGCGCTGGTCGTCGTGGTGCTCGGGGCCTTCCTCCGCTCCCGGGTCACCCTGACGGCGGACGAGGTCGTCGTGCGGGGCGTCGTCATCACGCGGCGCCGAGCGCGCTCACGCGTCGCGGGGGTGGTGCGCGCGACCTTCACCCTGCCCCGCGGCGGGCCCACGGACAACCTGTTCCTGGTCGACGCGGACGGCGGCCTGGTCGTCCGCGTCCACGGCCGACCGTTCGCCCGCGCCGACCTCGACCGCCTCGTGCGCGCGCTCGGTGTACCGTGCGACGGCGTCGACCGGCCGGTCACCGCCAAGGAGTTCGGGAAGTCGTACCCGGGCCTGGTGCCGTGGGCGGAGCGGCACCCCTACCGCCTGGGGCTCGCGATCGGGGGGAGCACGATCGTGGCGGTCGTTGCCCTGGCACTCGCCCTGGCCCTCGCGACGTCCTGACCCGCCGCCGCCGAACCGACCGCCCGCCCCACGGCTCCGACGCCGCCGGGAGCGCCGCGACGGCGGGCGGGCCGGGACGAAGGCGGCACAACCGCCCCCACCGACAACCGCGCCGCAGCCACCATCGGCCCACCCGGCCGGGCGCAGGAGCCGGACGACGCGACGACTCCGCCCCTGGCCCTCCGGGCGCAGGAACCGGACGACGTCCCCGCCCCCGGACTCGTGAGACCAGGCCGCCCACGCCGTGGAAGGGACGACCGGCGACACGACCTGCCCCCGTCGGCCCCCGCACCCGCTCCGGCGAATACTCCGTGCTCTTCCGCGACCCCGACCGGCCGTGTTCCGCGGTGTGCCCCACCGCCGGGCGGCCGTCTGATCTTTGTCCCCGTGCGCCGTGCGGGCGGGCCGCCTCCTCCGGACACCGAGGCGTCCTCCCGTGCGCTCCCTCTCGCCCGTGCACGGCTGCCGGACACCCGCCTCCACCACACGCGCCCCATGACCCGTAGCGGCCCCGGGCCGGAGCGGGCCCGCCGTGCCGCCGGCCGCGTCCCCTGCAACCCCACTGCCGCAACCCCACCGCCAAGGCTCGGAGGCGCGTCGACGTGGGCGGAGCGGGCGGTCACCGACCGGTCCGTGCGGGAGCCCGTGGATTCCGGCCGCGCGGTGTGCGGCGCCGACCGGACCACGCGGAGGCCGCCCGGTGTCGCGGTCGCCCCGGCGCGCGCCGGGACATCCACCTCCCCCTTGCGGCATCGCCGACGGCGGCCGCCCTGCCCTGGGACGCGCCCACCGGGCCGGGGGCCGCCGGGCGGCGCTCCCCCCGTCCCGGCGAGCCGTCCCCCATGTGGCCGAGTCCCGCACCCGCCGCGTCGGGCATGCGACGCGCAACGGCGGCCGACGCCCCGTTGTGCCGATGTCGGGAAGCGACGCGGAGCCGAGGGCGGCCTCGGGCCGCCGCCCGTAGGTGGTGTCCCGCGACCCGCATCCCGCCCGGACGGGTGCGGCGATCGGGCGAGTGGCCAGGGCCCACGGCGCAGGTGGTTGCGGCGCCGCCGCGGGCCGTGCACCCCGTCGCGTCGGCGGGTGGGGAACGCCCGCGCGGCGGCTTCGGCGCGCCCGTGGGCGGCGCCCGGCAGTGGATCGGCGGGGGAGCGGGGGCGGCACGGGGAGGTTTTCCACAGGCGGGGAATTCGACTTTCGCCGCCCCCGGCGCGGCGGCGAACCTGGAGGTGGACCACCTCCTCCAGGAGCCGCCATGGATGCCGCACACCCCCGCCGTCCCCTGATCGTCACCGACCACCCCGGGCTGCTCGACGACCTGCTCCGCCTCGCGGCGGCGGCCGCCGTCGAGCCCGTCGTCGCCGCCACGCCGCAGCAGGCCGGGCGCGACTGGCGTCGGGCGCCGCTCGTGGTCGTCGGCGCCGACCTGCTCGCGCGGGTCGCCGACCTCCAACCCGACCCGCACCCCAACGTGGTCGTCGCCGACCACGTCCGGGCGGTCCTCCCCGGCTCCCCGGGGTGGGACGCCGCGGGCCGGGTCGGCGCCCGCACCGTGCTGTCCCTCCCCGACGACGACCACCGCCTCGCCGACCTCTTCGCCGACTCCGCGCGCGAACGCTCCGGCACCGCACCGGTCGTGTCGGTCGTCGGCGGCCGGGGCGGGGCGGGCGCCAGCCTGGTGGCCGTCGCGCTGGCGCTGGCGGGGCGCCGCGCCCGCCTCGACACCGTGCTGGTCGATGCCGACCCCCTGGGCGGCGGGCTCGACCTCCTCGTCGGCGGGGAACACGCCGAGGGCGGCCGGTGGAACGCCCTGCTCGCCCGCGAGGGCCGCATGGAGTGGTCGGCGCTGCGCGCCGCGCTGCCCGCCGTCCGCGGCTGCGCGCTCCTCACCTGGGACCACGGGCCCGCCGAACCCGTCCCCGAGACCGCCATGCGGGCGGTGCTGACATCGGCGGTGCGCGGTGCCGGCCTGGTCGTCTGCGACCTGCCGCGCGCGGTCGATGCGGGCATCGAGGAGGCGCTGCGGCGGTCCACGGTGGTGCTGCTGGCCGTTCCGGCCGACCTGCACGCCGTCATGGCGGCGCACCGCCTGGTCCCCCGGCTGCGCCGCCACACCGGCGACCTCCGCCTGGTCGTGCGCGGTGCCTGTCCGGACCTGCCCGCCGACACCGTCGCGCACGCGCTCGACCTGCCGCTCGACGGCGACCTCACCGCCGAGCCCGGTCTCACCCGCACGCTCGACCGCGGCGACCCGCCCGCCGACCGGCGCGACTCCCCCTTGGCGGTCTTCGCCGACGCCTTCCTCACCCGCCTGCTCACCCCGGCGGGCGGCCCGTCATGACCCCGCCACCCGCACGGGTCTCCGGCGCACCCCGCCCCCAACCGCCACCCCTTCACTCCCCCACCCGGGCCACGCCGATCCCGGCAGCACCCCGGCGGGGGGTGGGGGCGTGAACGGTGAGCCTCGGGTCGATCCGGAGCTGGTCGACGCGGTGCGGGCGCGGCTGGCGGGGGACGGGGCCGACCCCACCCCGGCCCGGGTGGCTGCGGCGCTGCGGGCCGAGGGCGGGGTGCTCGGCGACGCCGAGGTGCTGGCCTATGTGCGGCTGCTCCGCGCCGACCTCGCCGGGGCCGGACCGCTCGACCCCCTCCTGGCCGACCCCGGTGTCACCGACATCCTGGTGAACGGCCCCGCGGACGTCTGGGTCGATGACGGCGACGGTCTGCGCCCGGCGCCGGGCGTCCGCTTCCCCGACCACGACGCGGTCCGCAGGCTCGCCCAGCGGTTGGCCGCGCAGGCGGGGCGGCGGCTCGACTCCGCCGCCCCCTGGGTCGACGCCCGGCTGCCGTCCGGGGCGCGCCTGCACGCCGTGCTGCCGCCCGTCGCCCCCGAGGGCGCCTGCCTGTCGCTGCGCCTGCCCCGCCGCACCGTGTTCTCGCTGGCCGAACTCGTCGCCTCCGGCAGCCTGCCCGAACCCGGGGCGCGGCTGCTGGCCGCCGTCGTCGCCGCGCGCGCCGCATTCCTGGTCTGCGGGGGGACCGGCACGGGCAAGACCACCCTGCTGTCGGCGCTGCTGTCCCTGGTCGCCCACCGGGAGCGCATCGTGCTCGTGGAGGACTCCGCCGAACTCGCACCCGCCCACCCGCACGTCGTCCGCCTGCAGGCGCGGCCGCCCAACATCGAGGGGTCCGGCGGGATCGGCCTGCACCAGCTCGTCCGGCAGGCCCTGCGCATGCGGCCGGACCGCCTGGTGGTGGGCGAGATCCGCGGAACCGAGGTGGTGGACCTCCTGATCGCCCTCAACACCGGCCACGATGGCGGGGCGTGCACCGTCCACGCGAACACGGCGGCCGACCTGCCCGCCCGCATCGAGGCGCTGGGGGGCGCCGCGGGGCTCGGCCGCGAGGCGGTGCACAGCCAGCTCGCCGCCACCCGGGTGCTCGTCGTCCACCTGGTCCGCGACCGGGGCGGGGTGCGGCGCGTCGCCGAGGTGCGCGTCCTGCGCCGGACCCGCGACGGCCTCGTCCGCGCCGTCCCCGCGGTGTCCTTCCCCTCCGGCGGCGGCGTGGTCCGGCACGAGGGGTTGCCCGACCTCGCCGCGCGCGTGGGCACACGCTGGCTCCCCCAGCAGGACGCCTCCTCACCGGGCCGGTCCGGATGAACGGCGCCGGCATGCTCGCCGCCGCCGGCCCGGGCGGGTGGCTGCTGGCGGTCGGGGTGCTCGGCTGGGTCGCCGCCCGCGCCATCCCGTCCACCCCGTCCGCGCGGTTGCGGGCCCTGACCGGCGGCGCACCCGCGCGGCGGGCCGGGGCCGACCGGTGGACGCGGGCGGTGGCCGACGTGCGCGCCCGCTATGACCTGCTCGCCGGGCGCACCGCCGACCGGCGGCGGCGCGCCGCCGTGGAGTTGTGCCGGGTCCTCGCCACCGAGCTGCGCGCCGGGCGCGACCCCGCCTCGGCGGTCGAGGCCGCCGTGTCCGGCCTCACGCCCCCCGCCACCCGCGAGCTCGCCGGGCTGGTCGCGGCCGCGCGGGCCGGTGGCGACCTGGCCGCGCCCTTGGCCGCCGCCGCCCGCCTGCCCGGCGCCGCGGGGCTGGGCTATCTGGCGGCGTGCTGGCGGGTGGCGTCGGGCACCGGGGCAGGGCTCGCCGACGTCGTGGACCGGCTCGCGGACGGCCTCGACCGCGAGGGTGCCGCCCGGCGGGAACTCGCGGCGCAGTTGTCCGGGCCCCGGACGACCGCGCTCGTGCTGAGCGCCCTGCCCGTGCTCGGCCTGGCGATGTCGGCGGGGGTGGGCGGGGCGCCGCTGGCGTTCCTGTTCGGTTCACCGGTCGGGTCGGCGTGCCTGGCCGCCGGGGTCCTTCTCGACGCGCTCGGGCTGTGGTGGACGCACCGCCTGGTCCGGGGTGTCCTCACCGCGCACGAAACGGAGTAGTCGACGTGGTGCTGCTGGAGTTCGCCGTCGTGGCCCTCGGTACCGCCGCCGTGCGGCTCCTCGGGCCGCCCGGGCGGGTCGCCGCCCGGCGCCGGCTCGCCGCGCTGCTCCCCGGGCGGCCCCGCGCGCCTCGGCGCTCCCCCGCCGGTGCGCGGGCGGTGCGGTGGCTGGTGCCGGTGCTGCCCGCCGTCACCTTGGCGGCCGTCGCCGGGCCGGTGACGGCGGTGGCGGTCGGGGTGCCGGCGGGGTGGGCCCTGGGGTGGTGGGCGGGGCGCGACGGCGCGCGCTCGTCGGCGCGCGACCACGCCCGGATCGTGGCGGCGCTGCCCATCGCCGTCGACCTGCTGGTGGCCGGGTTGCGCGCCGGCGGGACGCCGGCCGGCGTGCTCGCGGAGGTGGCCCGCGCGGTGCCCGACCCTTTGGCCGCGTCCCTGGGCGCGGTCCACGAGCGGTTGCGGTTGGGCGCCGACCCGTCCGCCGCCTGGGAGGGGGTGGGCGGGCCGCCGGAGCTCGCCGCCGTGGGTCGGGCGCTCGCCCGCGCCGCCGACACCGGGGCGCCCGTCGGCGACCTGCTGGAGCGGCAGGCCGCCGAGGCCCGCGCCACCGCCCGCACCCGGGCGCTGGCGCGGTCGCAGCGCGTCGGCGTCCTGGTGGTGGCCCCTCTGGGCCTCTGCTTCCTTCCCGCGTTCGTGCTGATCGGCGTGGTCCCGTTGGCCGCCGGCCTGGTCGGCGGCCTTCTGGGGCCATGAGCCGGCGCGCCGGCGGGCCGCGCAGGCGGTCGGCCGCCTCGGCCGGTCCGCCACGCGAGATCGGCGCAGACCGGCTTGCCCCGAGGCAGGGCGATCCGACCGGTGGGGACGGTCCGGGGGGGGCGCCGACCGCGCCCTCCCGTCCGCCGCCGCCGGAGCGCGGCCGCCGAGGCCGTCCGGGGTTCTGGCGGCGCGCTCACGCGTCCGCGCCACCCGTGCGTTCGAAGCGCGTGATGGAGCCCTCAGTCCCCGAACCCGGGGACGGGCTCCCAGTCGGCGTCCACGGGCACGTCCGCGTACTCGGTGGACGTCCTCTCCCGTTTCCCGTGGTCCGTGACGACGGCCTTGACGTAGCCGTCGGGGCGGATGCGCACGTCCTCCACCCGTACGGCGTCCGACGGGGTCGAGCCGCGCGTCTCGTCGGGATACGTGTGGGGGAGGACCCGCCCGAGGAAGAGCCGGTCGCCCAGCCGGGTGAACACGTGTTCACCGTCCGCCGGCCGTGGTCGTCCAGGAAGGCGGCGCCGTAGGAGCCGTTCCTCCTGACGACGGTCACCAGGACCGGGTGCGGGCGGCCCGCGCGGGGCACGATCGCGGTGTACTCCTCGCCGCCCGCGTTCCGCTCCCGCGCCTCGCCCGCGGTGATCGGGCCGCCCGGCTCGGCGTCTTGCGCGTTCCACCGGTGGCAGTAGGCCACGTCGTGCGCTTCCATCGGCGCCTCCGACTCCCCGGGCCGCGTCTCCCCATGATCCCGTGCGCCCGCACCCGCCCGGGGGTGCGGCTCAGGTGGAGTCGGGGCGCGGCCGGGGGTAGGTGAGGCGGCGGAGCAGGACCTCGGCCGGACCCCGGCGGCCGGTTCGGCGCATGACGTCGGCGGCGGCGATCGCGATGACCCAGCTCACGGCGGCCACGGCAGTGGCGCCCGCGAGTCCGAGGTCGTCCTGGAGGCCCAGTCCGACCGGGAAGAACACGGCCGTGAACACCACCGACTGGGCGAGGTACACGGTCATGGAGCGCTGCCCAAGCGCCTGGAGGGCGGTGGTGATCGGGCCGCGCGTCCGGGCGGCGGCGATGGCGGCCAGTGCGACGGCGCCCGCCAGGGCGATGCCGCCGAAGTAGCCCGTGAGCGGCTGGAACAGGGCCGCCGCGCCGATCTCGGCGGCCGTCGGGGCGGCCCACACGCCCGTCTGCATGGCGATGGCGGGCAGCGCGCCGAGGACGGAGATCCCGGTCGCGACCACCGTGAAGCGCACGAGCAGGCCGCGGTGGCGCTCGGGCTCGTCCAGGTAGTGGCGCCGTGCCGCCCAGATGCCGAAGACGACCGCCGGGGTGACGGACACGACGAGGATCACCAGGGCGAACGGCCAGGTCTGGAGCCGGTCGACGAACATCTCGGCCATGCCCTGGTCACCGGCGGCGATGCTGCCCACCGTGTAGCTGGAGACGCCCTGCGACAGCGGCAGCAGCATGCCCAGCCCCGTCACCAGGGTGGCGGGCACCAGGGCGGCGCCGCCCACCCACAGCAGAGTGGCGTCCTTCGCCCGCAGCAGCCCGACGAGCAGGAATCCGGCGATCCCGTAGGCGGCCAGGACGTCGATCGGGACGAGCAGCAGGGCGTGGACGGCGCCGATGGCCACCAGCCACGAACTCCGGCGGCGCAGCAGTCCGCGCACGCCGGCCCAGTCGGTACCGCGCCGCGTCTGGCGGTCGTAGAGCTGCACCAGCGCGTAGCCGTAGAGGAAGGCGAACATCGGGCGCGCGTGGTTGTGGACGAACAGCAGGTGGATCACGCCGGTGATCTCGTTGGCGAGGGCCGGCCCGCGCTCGACGGCGGTCACGAACAGCGGGGCGTGGGCCATGGCGATGGCGAGCAGCATGACGCCCCGCGCCAGGTCGGGCGCCAGCGCACGGTCGGCCGTACCGGTGGCGCGGACGGGTGGCGATGCCGGCGTGGTCATGCGTGCTTCCCGGAGGGGTGTTCGCCGCCCGTTGCGGGGCGGTGGGGCGTGACGGAATCGGTTCCACGGTCTGCCGCGAACGCGCCGGGCGGCACCTGGCTCGGCACGTGCATCCCGGCCGCTGACAACGCGGGGAAGACCGACCCGCCGATGGCAGTGGCCGCCCTTCGCCGTCCGGCGACCGGGACGATCACCGCGCCCATCGCGTGCGCCGCCACCGCGGCCTGCGCCAGCGTAACCCCGTGGGTGAGCGCGTCCTGCGGCAGGTCGGTGTCAGGGAACAGCCGCCAAAGGGCGGGGAGGCGCGGGGCGCGGCGACAAGGGGGCGACCCGGGCGGCCGCGAGGGTGCGGCACCCTCCGCACCGGCGCGGAGGTGCCCCGCCGGGCGGCCGACCGGGAGCGGACCCCGATCTGAACCGGTCCGGGAGGCCGTCGATCATCTCGGAGGGCGGTGTTTCTCGGGGGACACCGGGTGGTCGTTCCGCGCCCGCCCGGGGGTGGACCGCCGCCGTGGCCGGTACCGGCCCCTCAGCGGGACGGCGCGGTTCACTTCATGCCGAGGAGGAACCGCGTCGGGGCGAACCGTCGAGCGGCGGCGCAGACCGCGATGCTCACCACCAGGCCCGACCCCATCACCAGCGCGAACGCTGTAGGCGCCCGGTCGACCACGGGCAGCACGTAGAAGCCCGCGGCCACCACCACCGTCTGGTGCACGATGTAGACGGGGTAGGCGAGCGCGGTGGCGTGCGCCGTCGCCCGCCCCGGGCGGCTGAGGTGGCGGCGCCCATAGCCGAGCATCGCCAGGAGGACGGTCCAGCAGGCGAACGCCTCCCACGCGGTGGCAGCCGGGGTGGGCACGTCGGCTCCGGACAGGGCGGCGGCGAGCATCCCGGCCGTCCCGAGGACGCCGAGGGCGAGGTGGGTGCGGCGGTGCCGGGCGATCGCCTCCAGGGCCCGGTCGTCCCCCGCGAGCAGGTAGCCGAGCAGGACGTACGCGGCGTAGACGAGGATGTTCTTGCCCGCGATGTCGGGGACCAGCGCCAGCAGGGCCACGGCGGGTACGGGCAGCAGCACGAGGACCGGATGGCGGAGCCAGGCGGGCGCGTACCCGCGGTCCCGCACCGCCCGCATCGCCGGGAGCAGCGCGAGCGAGATCACCAGCAGGAAGCCGATGAACCACAGGTGCGCGGGCGAGATCCCGCCGCCGTACTCCGACCAGTCGGAGAAGTCGGTGAAGTAGGAGACCAGGAACTCCGCGTACCCGCCCGGGTCCTCGCCCCGGAACCGGCGGGCGTAGTACGCCTGGGGCGGCACCACGACCAGGAACCCGAACAGCAGCGGCACGAGCAGGCGCCGGACGCGTTCCGCGGCGAAGGCGCGCGCGGTGCGGCGGCGCAGGGCGTACCGGCTCGACATCCCGGCCAGCAGGAACAGTAGCGGCATGAACCAGAACGACGACTCCACCAGGACGGTGGCGGCCGGCGCGGTGTCGCCCTTGACGTAGAACGGGGCGCCGGTGTCGAACATCCGGGCCGTGTGGTACGGGAAGAGGAAGAGGATGGCCGCGTTGCGGAGCCGGTCGACGTCGTGGCGGCGCGGCGGGGCGGATGCGGCGGACGCGGCGGGGCCGGCGTGGGTGCTCATCGGGCACCCGCCAGCAGGGTGATCGCGCCGTTGTCGGTGGTGACGTGCAGCGTGTGCGGGGCGGCGGGGTCCTCGGGCACGTCGGATCGGATCTCGCCGCTGTCCGTCTCGGTGGTCACCGCGTACGGGGCGTCGGGCACCTCCACGACCACTTCGCCGTTCTCGGTGGCCACCCGGACCTCGGTGGCGGCCGCGGCGAGGGCGAGGTCGACGGCGCCGTTCTCGGTGGCGGCCGATACGCGCTCCGAGGTGAGGCCGGAGGCGTGCACGGCGCCGCTCCCGGCCTCCAGGCGCAGGGGGCCGGAGGCGGCCTCGACGTCGATGGCGCCGTTGTCGGTGGTCACCGCCAGGGGGCCGGTGTGCCCGGTCGAGGACACCGCGCCGCTGCCGCCCTCCACCGTCAGATCCGTGCCCTCGGGCACGTGGACCTCGTAGCGGACGCCGCACCAGGCGTCGGGCAGCACCGGGCAGTGGGCGCCGGGCAGGGTGAGCGTCCCGTCGGCGTACCCCCATTCCTCGACGGTGTTCGGGCCGGTCACGTGGCGGACCACCCGCAGGGCACCGGTGTCGGCGGTGCGGATGTCCAGGTCCGCCGTGTCGGCGGCGATGACGAGGGCGCCCGCCACGGCGCCGAAGTCGCGCTCCTCCGGGGAGTCGGCGGCGCAGGCGGGGAGGGCGAGGAGCCCGGCGAGCGCCGCGACGAGCCCGCCGGCGGCGCGAGCGGGCCCGGACGTGACCGTGGGAGGGCGGCGGCGGGGAGTGGTCGGGGACATGTGGGCCTCCATTCGAGGTGGGCGTTCATGGGTGGGTGGCGGGCGGATG
Organism: Nocardiopsis trehalosi NBRC 14201; assembly: GCF_001552555.1. Taxonomy (GTDB): domain Bacteria; phylum Actinomycetota; class Actinomycetes; order Streptosporangiales; family Streptosporangiaceae; genus Nocardiopsis_B; species Nocardiopsis_B trehalosi. Next base: position 23,910 of record NZ_BCRK01000050.1, read on the forward strand.
AGCGCACGCCGACGGGGCACCGCGCACGCGGTGCGGTCGGGAGAACCGAGGTGGGGGCGCGACGGCCCCGGCCGGATGACCGGGGACGCCGGGGACGCCGGCGGAGCGCTGCGCCGGGGCGACGCCGGGTCGGCGCCGGGTCGGCGCCGTGCGACCCCGATGCGGGCCGGTCGGACGGCCCGGGGCGCACGGACACCGCGGAGCGATGGGGGCGGCCGCTCCGTGCATGGACCGGAAGGGGGCGCGGGTGGCGGATCGCGCCTGATGTGCGCCGGATGGTGGGCGGACGGAACAGGGGGCGGACGGAACAGCGGGTGGACCGCGCTCGGAGCACACGGGCTCGACGGCGCGTCGGACGGCACGCTCGGGGGGGGCCGGGCACGGCGGCCGGTGGGCGCGGACCGTGCGCCCGGGCGCCCGACCGGATCGAGGGCGCGCGGAGGGGTCGCGCCCGCGCGGGCGGGGTGCGCGGCCGCGCGTCCCGGCTACCGCCGACGCGGGAGGGGATCGGGGAGGCGGGACGAGGTGAGGGTGGGGTGGGGGCGGGTGGGCGGAGGGGTGCGCGGCGGTGGAGCGTGCCTCGCGGGGTGGCCCGGTGTCGGGTCAGCCGGTCGGGGGGTCCACCGGTTCTTCGGCGGGTGCCGGGCGCGCCAGGGCGGCGATGACGGCGGTCAGCGCGGCGTGGACGGCCTCGGCGTCGACCTCTTCGGGGTCGGCGAGGTGCTCCATGGACAGGCCGTTGGTCAGGCAGTGCACGACCAGGGCGGCGACATCGGGTGGGGCGGCGAGCCGGATGCCGTCGCGTTCGGCGACGTCGGCAATGGCGCGGGTGACCGCCGCCCGCTGTGCGCGGCGCATGGGGGTGACGACGGCACGGGTGGCATCGTCGCGGACCGCGCGGGCGGCGACCTCCAGGCCGAGGCGGCCGCGTTCGGTGTCACCGGTGATGCGCCGGGCGACGTGGTCGGCGGCCCCGGCGAGGCCGTCGGCGGGATCGTCGGCGCCGCGGATGCCGTCGAGCACGGTGGCGAGTTCGGCGTCGGCGCGCTCGGTCAGGAGGGCGCCGAAGAGCGCCTGCTTGCTGCCGAAGTTGGAGTAGACGGCGCCCTTGGTGAAGCCGGCCGCGTGCGCGATGTCCTCCAGGCGGCTGTCGTCGTAGCCGCGTTCGGCGAAGACACGGGCCGCGGCGTCGAGCAGCCGCCGCCGTACCTCCGCCCGCGGCATCCGGGGCGTGGGCCCCTCGGGTCTCTCGGACTGGCTCATGAAACAAGATTAGCATACCCATGGGTATCGGATACCCATGGGTATCGGAAAATGTTCGCCCGCATGGCCCGATCGGCATCACCGCATGGAGGCTGAGACGACGGCGGCGGTCACTCCCCCACCCGGGACGAGACGAATACGGGTCGATGCGGCGGGCCACCGGCTCACCTCCGCGCCCCGCGAGAGGAATCTTCGGCGATGCCGTCCCCAAAGCAGTGCCCGCGCCCCCGCGCCCCTACTCCTCTGCCCCTGCTCCCTGCCCCCGGCCACCGGCCACCGGCCACCGGCCCCAGCGGGATGGCACACCACCGCCGCCACGGCATGCCGACCACTCGGCGCCGGGGTGCCGGGGTGAGGCCATGGCCATCCGCAGCCCCCCGATGCCTGCCCACCAGCGCGCATCCCGGCACACGCACCTGACCGCGTCCTCGGATAGTGGTGCCGGTGACCGCGCCGGACGCCGCCGCCAGGTGTGCACCGACCCCCGGCGCGGCCGGGAAGGGGCGAGGAACACGGCCGGACCGGCCCCCCACCCGGGATCGAAGCGCGGGCGGTCTCGCCCGCCATGCTCCCTGGCCCGGTTGAGCAGCACGTATGCCCATTCCCGGATAGGGGCCGAAGCTGCCGGGAAGGGTCGGCCCGCGACCGCCCCGGTCGGGCGGAGACCGACCGCTGCGGCGATGGCGAACGCAACCGCCACCGACACGTGTGCGGCGACCCCCGGCGCGGCCGGGGAAGGGCAAGGAGCACGGCCGGACCGGCCACCCGCCCGGCGTCGAGACCCGCGGGCGATCGGGCCAACCGTCCTCCCTGGTCTGGACGAGCGACGCGCACGCCCGTTCCCGGGGATGGGAGGCAAAGCTCCCGGGAAAGGGGCGGCCCGCGACCGCCCCGGTCGGGCGGAGACCGGCCACTACAACGTGGGCGGACAGAACCGCCACCGACACGTGTGCACCGACCCCCGGCGCGGCCGGGAAGGGGCGAGGAACACGGCCGGACCGGCCACCCACCCGGGGTCGAAACCCGCGAGCGGCTGGCCGGCCATTCCCCCTGGTCCGAAAGAGCGGCACGTACGCCCCCTCCCGTCGATGGGAGGCAAAGCTCCCGCGAAAGGGTCGGCCGCGACCGACCCGGTCGGGCGGAAACCGGCCGCTGCGGGGTTAGCGGACGGAACCGCCGCCGATGCGGCGGCGGCCTCGGTAGCGGGGCGGGAACCTGGGCCAGCCAACGGTGAGGCGCAGGCCGAGGGCGGCACACGACGCGACGGCGAGAACCCAGGCGGCGAGTGTGCCGACGATCTGCCCGCCGCGTTCGGCACCGGCCACAGCCGGGTCGTAACCGAACCGGACCTCCGGGGCGGCCTGGGACACGGCGTCGGTCGTGTCGGCGGTGCCCGCACCGGTGCCCGCCTCCGCGACGGCGTCCCCCGCCCCGGTACCGCCCTGACCATCGCTTCCCGTCCCCTTCCCACCAGGGTCCGAGGTATCGGAGCGGTCCGAGGATGGTGAGGGCACGGACGCCGCGGACGGTTCGGCGTCCGCGCCCTCGCCGGGGAGAGGGTCGTCGGCGCGCGGTGCGGGCTCCGAATCCTTCACGGAGCGGGGTCCGTCGTCATCGGGGGCGGGGCGGGTGTCAGCGGGGTCGGAGTCGCCGGAGTCGGAGTCGCCGGGGGCGTCCGGGTCGGAGCCGTCGCGGCGCTCGGGAAGGAGCCCGGGTGCGCGGTCGTGTCGACGGCCGGTTCCCGAGTCGGGGCCGGCGGCGTCGCCCGCCGGATCGAGGAGGTCCGCCACGGGCGATCCGTCCGGCCGGTCCCAGGGAAGGAGCACGGGATCCGGAGGCTGGGCGGACGTGTCCTCGCCGGTGCCGAGGGTGTCCTCCGGAAGCGCGGTAGTGGCCTCGGCCGTCGTCGTCGGCGGCAGGGGGTCGGGCGCGTCTGCGGCGTCGGCGGCCGGTGGACGCGGCGCGGGGGTGGGGACCGGTACGCCGGTGGCGGGGAGCGGGTCGATGAGGTGGCCGGCGGCCTCCTGCGCCTCGCGAACGGCCTCGGCGGCCGGGTCGGGGTCCCGGGCGGAGTGGTCGGTGTGCGGATCGGCGGTCGATCGGGGGCCGTGGGGCTCGGGGTAGGCGAACCCCGCGCAGGTGAGGACGGCGGCGAGGGCGACGGCGGCGGAACGGGCCGTGAACGGACCGGGACGCGTGAGCATGGGCGCGAATGCCTGCTTTCTCTCGGCTTGCGTTGATCGGCGGGCGGGAGTGCGCCGCGCCCACAGGGGTGTGGACGGGGCGACGGACGGGAAATCCGGACGTTGGCCGCGGTGGGTGGGACATCGACTCGGCGGGCGGCGGTCGCGCGACGCATCAGTGCGACGGTCAGCGGTCGTGCGTGAGGCGGCCCGGTGGATCCGGCGGACCGCGACCGGAGATCAGGGGTCAGCGGCCGCGTGGCACACGGCTTGGCGGGTCCAAGCCATGGCTCGGCGGATATCGATCGCGGGCGGAGGGCGGGGGTGGGGAGCGCCGCTCCCAGGGCCTGCGGCGGCGCGGGCGGTGACGGTCGCGGGCCAGGTGCGGGCGGGTAGGACGACCTCGACGGTGACCTCCAGGCCGGCGACGGTGCATGACGTGAGCCGGGCGCCGTTGTCGGCGGCGGTCCGACGCGCCATGGCACACACGCGGTCGGGGCGGTCGACGGCGTGGCGGGCGGCCGCGAGGGCGGCGAGATCGGCCGCCGAGGCGGCTCGGTGGCGATCGGTGCGCACACCCGCGACGCAGATGACCGCGAGCGCGGCCACCCAGGCGAGGACGCATCCGGTGAGGACCCAGACCGTGCCGGAGCCCGCATCGGCCGTAGGCCGCGACCGCAGTCGACGGCCGCTGCCCGCGACGGCGGTCCGCCGCATGCGAGGTGGCACACCCGCCTGCCCCGGTTCTCGACGGCCGGGCACGACGAGCATCCCGCCCGGACCCCACACGGCAGGAACATGGCGAACATGGGTCCGCCCCTCGCCGGGACCCGCCGGACGTCGCGGCCACGGGCGGCACCCGAAACGCGGCACGGAGCGGGCCCCGGCGCGAGGACGCGCACCCACCCCTGTCCGCCCGGGACGTCCGGACCCGGCGGGCGCCCTGCCCGCACCGTCGGCGGGTGCCCAACGGGTACGGGACCGATCGGCGCCAGGACCCGAACTCGCATGACGCGGACGCGACAGGTGGGAGGGGAGCCGTGGCACGGCGGCCAGTGCTGCCCCGGCGCCGACGCGCACCCGCCTTTGGCTGAACCCGGTGGACGCCCTGCCCGCGCCGTCGGCGGGTGCCCAGCGACTGCGCGTCCGATCGGCATCAGCACGCGAACCCGCAGGGCACCGACGCCACGGGGCAGTGAATAGACGCGGCGCGGTGGCCGGCCCCGCGTCGGCACCGACGCGCGCACGCCTTCGGCGACCGGGCCCGGCGGGCGGTGCATCGACCCTGCCGGAGTGGGAGCCGGAACCGGCCGGACACCGGGACGACGGGGCGAGGTGGAGGCGTGGCACGGGTGGTCCTCCTTTCCGTGGGTGGGGCTTCGGCGTAGCGGGTGGTCAGGGGCCGGGTTCGGTGGGGGTCACGGCTTCGCCGTGAACGGTGATCGGGACGGGCAGGCCCGCCGCGATCGGGGCGGTGACGACCACCCGGGTGGTGTCGGGGCCCCGGTCGAGGTGGAGGGAGGCTCCTCGGGGTGCGGTGGCGGTGGTGAGCGCGCGCACCGCGGAGTCGGGGTCGCCGCGAGCCAGGGCGCGTGCGCCCACGCGGGCGGCGTCGGCGCACGCGACCTGGGCCCCCGCCGCGTGGACCGCGCCGAGCGCGACGCCGACCACGAGGACCAGCGACGGCAGGGCGACGGCGATCTCCGCGGTGACCGCTCCCCGGTCAGCCCGCGCCCTGGAGCGCATCGGTGACCATGCGGGTGAGGGTGTCGCTGACCTCCGAGCCCGTGAGGATGACGTAGAGCACCGCGGCGAAGGCGCACGCCGTGACCGTGCCGATGGCGTATTCGGCGGTCGACATGCCGCGATCGGGCCCATGGGCGGTCGGCCGACCGGTGCTCCCGGCGACGATGCCCGCGACGCGGGCCGCGAGGGCGCGGGGGCCGAGCCGCCGACGATCGTCATCCGGGCGGGGCGGCGGGAGCGGCGCACCCCGTCGGCCCGCGCCGGTGAGCCCAGGGGCGATTCCGGCCACGGAACGACCACGCCGCTTCGGCGTGCCCGGTCGGCCCACACGGATGGGGGTGAGTGAGGTCGCGGTGGCGGGGCGACCGCGCCCGATCGACGCGACGCACGGACGCAGGGCCGCGCCGGCGCGCGGGTGGCCGGCCCAAAGGGCCGGTCGGGGAATGGACGCGCGGCGGGGACGAGGGCGGACGACTGCGAGGTTCATGGCGCCTCCAGACGGACGGGCAGGTCAGGCCGGGTCGGCCGGACCATGACTCCAGAGTGCGCTGGAATGACTACTCTAGGGAAGCGGATTCGCCAAGCTGTGGATAACTCGGCCGACTCCCCGGTGGATTCGCCATCCCACCCGCCCGGCGGCCCCCATCCCGGCCGCGCCCGCCGCGCCCCTGGCCGCCTCCCCCGAGGCTGCGGACGCGGCAGGCGCAGGCCGATCGACGCGGTGCCGGTGGCCGGTGGCCGGTGGGGGCAGCGGCGGTGCCGGAGATCCCGGCACAGGCCTCGGCGTGGGCGGGGGCGGGGGCGGCGGAGGCGGCGGCTGACTCCCGGCCTCTCCATATGGCGCTTTCGCGTGACGGCTGCGTCAGTACCGGCCGGAGGACCGCCTTCGCCTGAAGGCACCACTGCGCCAGAACCGGTCGGAGGACCGCCCGCCTAAAGGCGCCCCTGTGTCAGTGCCGACCGGGGCCGGGTGGGTCGGGTGGTCGGGGGGCGGGGGTGAGGAGGGCGTCGAGGAGGCGGAGGGCGCCGGGTTTGCTGAGGGGGTCGTTGCCGTTGCCGCACTTGGGGGACTGGATGCACGAGGGGCAGCCGGCGCGGCACTCGCAGTCGGCGATGGCCGCGCGGGTGGCGGTGAGCCAGGCGCGGGCGGCCGCGTAGCCGCGTTCGGCGAACCCGGCGCCGCCCTCGTGGCCGTCGTAGACGAAGATCGTCAGCCGCCCGGTGTCGGCGTGCACGGCGGTGGAGACGCCGCCGATGTCCCACCGGTCGCAGGTGGCGAACAGCGGGAGCAGCCCGATGGCGGCGTGCTCGGCGGCGTGGGCGGCGCCGCGCAGTTCGACGTCCTCGGCGCGGAGCCGGTCGGCCTCCTCGGGCGCCAGGGTCCACCAGACCGCGCGGGAGTCGAGGGTGCGCTCGGGCAGGTCCAGGGGGTGCTCGCCGAGGACGGTGCCGCTGCGCACGTCGCGCTTGAGGTAGGCGACGACGCGGCGGGTCACCTGCACCTCGCCGTAGTGGACGGTGGCCGCCGCGCCCCACTCCTGCTCCTTGAGGGTGCCGCGGATCTCGATCTCGGTGACGTCGCGCGCCCAGGTCGTGTAGTCGGGGGCCTCCCCGCGGACGAGCGCCACCCCCTCCTCCAGGTCGAGCCGGTCCACCACGTAGGTGAGCCCCTGGTGCAGGTAGACGGCCCCGGTGTGCACGGTGCCGTGGGCGGCGGCCTCGTCCACGGTGCCGAGGAGCTGCCCGCTGTCCCCCTCCACGATCTGGACGGGCGGCCCGCCCGCGCCGCGGATGTCGGCGAGGTCGCTCGCCCGGTCGTGCCGGGTCCAGAACCAGCCGCGCGGGCGGCGGCGGAGCAGCCGCCGGTCGACGAGGTCGGCCAGGACGTCGGCGGCCCCGGGCCCGAACATGGGCAGGTCGTCCTCTGCGAGGGGGATCTCCGCGGCCGCCGCGCACAGGTGGGGGCCCAGGACGTAGGGGTTGTCGGGGTCGAGGACGGTGGCCTCGACCGGCCGCCCGAAGATCGCCTCGGGGTGGTGCACGAGGTAGGTGTCGAGCGGGTCGTCGCGGGCGATGAACACGGCCAGGGCGTCCTCGCCGGTGCGCCCGGCGCGGCCGGCCTGCTGCCACAGCGACGCGAGGGTGCCGGGCCACCCGGTGACGATGACGGCGTCCAGGCCGGTGATGTCGACGCCGAGTTCCAGGGCGTTGGTGGTGGCCAGGCCGAGGAGTTCGCCCGTGCGCAGGGCGGTTTCGAGGCCGCGCCGGTCGTCGGCCAGGTAGCCGGCCCGGTAGGCGGCGACCCGGCCGTCCAGGCGGTCGCCGCCGGGGCTGTGCCGGTCGCGCAGGTGGCGCTGGGCGGTGAGGGCGACGACCTCCGACGCCTGGCGGGACCGGACGAAGGCGAGGGTGCGCACCCGCTCGCCGACGAGGTCGGCGAGGACGGAGGCGGCCTCGGCCGTCGCGGTGCGCCGCACCGGGGCGCCCTTCTCGCCGACCTGGTCGGTGAGTTCGGGTTCGACCAGGGCGAAGCTGAGCGCGGCGCGCGGGGAGGCGTCCTCGGTGACGGCGGCCACCGGGAGCCCGATGAGCCGGCTCGCGCTCTCCTCGGGGGTGCCGGTGGTGGCGGAGGCGAGGACGAACACCGGCTCGGCCCGGTAGCGGGCGCACACCCGGCGCAGCCGCCGGATGATCTGGGCGACGTGCGACCCGAACACGCCGCGGTAGCGGTGGGCCTCGTCCACGACGACGTAGCGGAGCCGGCGCAGGAACCCGGCCCACGCGGCGTGCCGGCCCAGGACGGCGTGGTGCAGCATGTCCGGGTTGGTGAGCACGTAGTTGGCGTGGGCGCGGATCCACGCCCGCTCCTGGCCGGGCGTGTCGCCGTCGTAGGTGGCGGCGCGCACCCCGGGCAGGTCCAGGTCGGCGAGGGCGCGGCGCTGGTCTGCGGCGAGGGCCTTGGCGGGGGAGATGTAGAGCACGGTGCCGCCCTGGCCGACGGCCTCGGCGCACGGCAGCAGGTAGCCGAGCGACTTCCCCGAGGCGGTACCGGTGGCTATGATCACATTGCTACCGGAGCGCGCGAGGTTCGCGGCGGCGACCTGGTGGGACCACGGAGCCGTGATGCCCGACGCGGTCAGGCGCTCCACGACCTGGGCCGGTGCCCAGGTCGGCCAGTCTTCACTTACCCCGTCGCCACGTGCCCGTCGCTCCACATGTGTCACCTGCGAGTTCCGGGTATGGTCACGCCACAGTCGGCGGAGGGTCGACTCCCACTGGTTCACCCCGGCACCCTCCTCGGCAGGCGTCGCGCGTCAACAGGGATGGCGGATGTCGCACACCGGTTTCAGTGTGACATCTGGGGGAACAGACGCGCGGTGTCGGGTTTTCCGCAGTGAGAGCGGATCACCCGACGTACAGGCGTGGTTGAATGCCGCACTGTGGGGTAACGCCCGGCAGAGATCACTCGCGGATTTTTCGCGGTTCGGCGCTGGAGGACTAGTGGACTTGAAACTTGATCACCACACCCAGGACGACACCGAGATCGTCGTCGTCGAGGGTGAGATCGACGTCTATACCGCGCCACGGCTGCGTGAGCTGCTGATCGACCTCGTCAACAAGGGCAACTTCCACCTCGTGGTCAACATGGAGAAGGTGGAGTTCCTCGACTCGACGGGGCTCGGTGTGCTCGTGGGCGGCCTCAAGCGCGTGCGGGCGCACGACGGCACGCTCGACCTGGTGTGCACGCAGGAGCGCATCCTGAAGATCTTCCGCATCACCGGCCTGACCAAGGTCTTCGGCATCTACGAGTCGGTGCAGGAAGCCATCGACAACCGTAAGTCGAAGTAGCTGCGTAACGGGCACACCATGGCACTCGTCCAGCTCACGATCAGTGCGCTGCCCGCCCACGTGCGCACGGCCCGGCTCATGGCCACGGCCGTGGCACGTCGCGCGGGCATCGCGGAATCCGCCCTCGACGAAATCCGGCTGGCGGTCGGCGAGGCGTGCTCCCGCGCCGTCGAGGCGCACCGCGCGCACTGCCCCGGGCAGCCCATCCAGCTCGACCTGATCGACGGGGCGGGCCCGGTCTCCTCCCGAGGGGGCGCCCCCGCCCCGGCACCGCACAACGGCCAGGCGGCACACCGGTTCGAGGTGGTGGTGTCCGACCGTGCTCCCGCCCAGGAGCCGGGCATCCCGCTGGACCACCGGGGCGACGGGTCGGGGCTCTTCTTCGACGACCACACGCCGCCCGACGGCGTCTCGGGGCTCTCCCCCGACGTGGGGCTCGCGGTCATCGTCGGCCTCGCCGACGAGGTCAGCATCGAGCCCAACGAGAAGGGCACCGTGGTCCGCATGAGTTGGCCGCTCGGTGGCGCCGACGCGGACGGTACGGACCGGCTCGTCGGCTGACCTTCGCCGTTCACGCGCGCCGGGCGGGCCCTCGCGGGGGCCCGCCCGGCGGTGTTCGCGGGGCCCGCTAGCCTGTGCTCCGTCCGCCAGCGCGTCGACCGGAGTGCCGCGAATGAACCGTTTCCTCAGATCGGCCGCCGCCGTCGCGGCCGGTACCGCCCTCGCGGCCGCGGCCGCCTGCGCGCCGACCCCCGAGCCCGAGTCCGGGGGCGCGGCCGGTCCGGACGGCTCCGCCGCCGCCGGACCGGACCTGCCCGAGGTCGACCTCGCCGGGGTCGAGGGCGCCGTGCTGCGCACGAGCGAGGGCGACATCGAGGTGGAGCTGTTCGCCGAGGAGGCCCCGCTCACCGTGCAGAACTTCGTCGGGCTCGCCGAGGGCGGCCGGGCCGTGAACTCCGAGACCGGCTCCGACCGGTTCTACGACGGCACCGTGTTCCACCGGGTCATCGAGGGCTTCATGATCCAGGGCGGCGACCCCCTGGGCGTCGGCACCGGCGGCCCCGGCTACACCTTCGCGGACGAGATCGACCCGGAGCGCTCCTTCGACGCCCCGGGCCTGCTGGCCATGGCCAACTCGGGCCCCGACACCAACGGGTCGCAGTTCTTCATCACGACGGCGCCCGCCCCCCACCTCGACGGGCTGCACACCGTCTTCGGCGAGGTCGCCGACGACGCCGGCCTGGAGGTCGCCGAGGCGATCTCGACGGTCGCCACCGACCGCGCCGACCGCCCCGAGGAGGACATCGTCCTGGAGTCGGTCGAGATCCGCCGCGCGGACTGACCCGGCCGTCAGCCGGGGTCGCCCACGCGGAACACGGCGCCCGGCCGGGCGTACTCGACGGGTCCGCCGAACACGGCGCCGGCGCGCCGCACCGCGTCGGCGGGGCGCAGGAACGGCCCGACGTGGGTGACCGCGAGCCGCCGCGCCCCGGCCCGCCGCGCGTACCCGCCGGCGTCCTCCGGGGTGAGGTGGACGCGGGGCCCGCCGTCGGCGGGGGCGTCCCCGTCGGCCTCGCACAGCAGCAGGTCGGCGCCCGCGGCGAGGTCGTCCAGCGCGGCGCAGGGCCCGGTGTCGCCGGAGTAGGCGAGGACCGCCGGCCCGGCCTCGACGCGCACGCCGAACGCGGGGAACCCGTGGTCGACGCTCCGGGTCAGCAGCCGCAGCCCGCCCACGGCGCAGGCATGCCCGTCGTGGAGTTCGCGGACGTCGAAGGCCTCCTCGACCGGGGCGGCGCCGGCGTTGGACAGGTAGTGGCGGAGCCGCTCCGCGGTCCCCGGCGGCCCGTACAGCGGGAGGGGGCGCGCGAGGCGCAGGTCGGCGTAGCGCAGAGCGTAGAACGCGGTCAGCAGGTCGGCGGAGTGGTCGGCGTGCAGGTGGGAGATCCACACGGCGTCGAGCAGGTCGGGCCGGACGTGCTCCTGGAGGGCGGCCAGCGTGCCGGTCCCGGCGTCCATCCACAGGCGGGTGCCACCGTGTCGCACGAGGTAGCCGGAGCAGGGCGCACCGGGGCGCGGGTAGGGCGTGGCGCCGCCGAGCACGGTCAGGTCCATGGCT
>NZ_BCRK01000051.1 GCF_001552555.1 Nocardiopsis trehalosi NBRC 14201
CGCGCGGTCCGGTCGGCCGCGCGGTCGGCCGCCGCGGGTCAGCGGTCGGCGGGCCCCCGGTCGGCGGGGGTGCGCCGGCGGCGCAGCAGCACCCCGGCCTGCACGGCGGCGGCGACGGTGATGGCGGCCGCGATCGCGCTGGTCAGGTGGATGCCGTCGGTGAACGCGGAGCGGGCGGCGAGCAGCAGCGCGTCGGCGGTGGCAGCGGGCAGCCCTTCCACGGCGGTGACGGCGCCGCCCAGCGTCTCCTCGGCCGCCCGCATGGTCTCGTCGGGCACCCCGGGGACGGCGTCGAGCCGCCACTGGTAGGCGGCGGTGAGGACGCTGCCGAGCAGCGCGACCCCCAGCGCCCCGCCGAGTTCGTAGGCGGTCTCGGAGATGGCGGACGCCGCGCCGGCCCGCGCCGGCGGTGCGGCGGTGAGGATGGCGTCGTTGGTGAGCGTCTCGGCCAGGCCCATGCCGGCGCCGATCAGCCCGAACGCGACCGCGACCAGCACCGCGCCGCCGTCGAGCGGGGCCCGGGTGAGCAGCAGGAACCCGGCGGTGATGAGCCCCAGCCCGATCACCACGACCGCCCCCAGGCTGAGCCGGCGCGACAACGCGACCGCCGCGAAGCCGGCCGCGACCGCCAGCGCCAGCCCCGGCAGCAGCGCCACGCCCGCGCGCAGCGGGCTGATGCCCAGGACGAGCTGGAGGTACTGGGTGAGGAAGAACAGCGACGACACCATCGCGAAGACGATCATCAGGTTCGTCAGCACGGCGACGGAGAACTCGCGGATCGCGAACAGGCGCACGTCGATCATCGGGTCGGTGAGCCGCAGCTGGCGGCGGACGAACACGACGCCCAGCACCAGGCCGACGGCGATCGCCGCGACCGGCACCGCGGCGGAGTGGCCCTCGGCGAGCTTCTTGACGCCGTAGACGGCGGGCAGCAGCGCGCCCATGGACAGGGCGACGCTCAGCGGGTCGAGCCGGCCCGGGTCCGGGTCGCGCGACTCGCGCACCAGCAGCGGGACGGCGACCAGGATGAGCGCCATCACCGGCAGGTTGATGAGGAACACCGACCCCCAGTGGAAGTGCTCCAGCAGCCAGCCGCCGAGGATGGGCCCGAGGGCGCCGCCGGCGGAGAACCCGGCGCCCCACACCGCGATGGCGAAGAGGCGCTGGCGGGGGTCGGGGAACATGTTGCGCAGCAGCGACAGGGTCGACGGCATGAGGGTGGCGCCGGCCAGGCCGAGCAGGGCGCGGGCGGCGATCAGCACTTCGGGCGTCGGCGCGTAGGCGGCGGCGAGGGACGCGACGCCGAACCCGGCCGAACCGATCATGAGCAGCCGGCGCCGCCCGATGCGGTCGCCCAGCGCGCCCATGGTGACGAGCAGCCCGGCCAGGACGAACGAGTAGACGTCGATGATCCAGAGCAGCTGGCCGCCGGTGGGGGAGAGGTCCTCGCTGAGGTGCGGCACGGCGAAGCCGAGCACCGTCATGTCGACGGAGATGAGCAGGACCGGCAGGACGAGGACGGCGAGCCCGGCCCATTCGCGCGGGCCGGCCGAGGGAGGTGCCCCGGGTGCGGTCGGCGCGGGACGGGCTGCGGAGGTCATGGCGGGTCCTCGGTGCTGTGGGTGGGGTGGTGCGGGTGGACGGCTCTCCGGGGAACGGCGGCGGGAGCAGGGCGTATTCCTCCATGCTGAACCGTCCGGACGGTACAGTACCGTCCAGCCGGTACAGTGTCAAAGGTGAACGCATCGACCACACGCGACCGCATCCTCGACGCCCTCCAGGACCTGGTCATCGCCGAGGGGCCGTCCGCCGTCACCCTGGAGGCCGTCGCGGCGGCGGCCGGGGTCTCCAAGGGCGGGCTGCTCTACCACTTCCCCTCGAAGGCGGCGATGATGTCCGGGCTGGTGCGCCGCCTCGCCGACCGCGCCGAGGACGACTTCCGGGCGGCGGCCGAGAGTGACGAGGGCATCGTCCGCCACTACCTGCGCACCTCCCAGCCGGAGTCCGTGGAGGAGGCCGAGCTGTACTGGTCGGTCATCGCGGCGCTGCGCGGCAAGGACGGGACGGCCGGCGAGGACCGCGGGGTCATCGGGGGCGTCTTCAGCGAGTGGGGGCGGCTGCTCCACGCCGAGGTCCCCGACCCGGTGCTCGCCGAGATCATCCGGCTCGTCGGCGACGGCCTCTACCTGTCGAGGATCGCGGGCCTCCCGGACGCCGACCCCGATGTCGTGCGCCGCATCATCGACCGGCTCGCCGCCGAGGCCGAGGCCGCACGCGGGCGGTGACGCCCCCGGTGCGCGGCGCCACCGGACCGCTCGCGCGCCGTCGAAGGGGGCGTCCGCGTCTCCCGGAGGTGGCGGCCGCCCGCCCCGCGCCACGGGTCAGCGGGCGACGTCCTCCACCAGCCGGGCCACCGCCGCCGCGACCGGGCCGGGGTCGGTGAGCGGGGCGAGGTGGTGGGAGTCGAGACGCTCCACCCGCCACCCTCCGCGCTCGGCGCGTTCGGCGGGCGCCGCGTAGGCGTCGCTCAGCCGCAGGTAGGCCGAACGCAGCGGGGGGAACCCGGCGACGTCCGGGGCGGGCTCCTCCAGGTAGTCGACCGGCACGCGCGGCAGTCCGGCGCGGAACTCCGCCAGCGTCTCCGCATCGGGGACCAGGCCCTCGATCGTCCCCGGCGGGAACCACGCGTCCCACGGCGGCAGGTATCCGCTGCGCGCCCGGTCCAGCAGGTCGGCGCGGGCGGCGTCGGGCAGGGTCGCCAGCAGCGACCGCCCGGGGTGGGGCGTCGGCGCGTCGACCGCGACGGCGCCGACCACGTCGGACGACGCGGCGGCGGCGACGGCGGGCAGCAGCGGGCCTGCGCCGCTGTGCCCGACGAGTACGGCGGGCCGGCCCTCGGCGACCCGGTCGGCCCCGGCCGCCGCGACGGCCGCCAACCGCGCGGTGTAGGGCGGATCGGCGGCGAAGGCCGGGGTCAGCACGGGGACGCCCACCGCCCACCCCCGCAGCTCCAGCTCCGTGGCGACGCGCCGCCACGTCTCCGGACCCACCAGCGGACTGTGGACGAGGACCACCGCCGGACGCGCGCGCATGCCACCCCTCCCGATCGGCGGGGCCCGCCGCCCGATCGGCGGTCCCCGCCGAGCACGGTACCGCCCGCCCGAACCGCCACCAACGCCCGCCGCGCCCGCCCAGGTCCCCGCACGGGCGGCGCGCGTGCGGCGGCCGTCCCCGCCGGACCGCCCCGCGTGCCGCCGGATGCGGACGCGGCAGCGGCCCGGCACCGGGGAGCGCCCGCTCCCGGCGGCCGACCGCGCGCGTCGCTCGCCGGGTGGACGCGGCGCCCGGGGTGAGCAGGGGAGGGCCGCCGGGTGCCGGTCGGCGCGGCCGTGGACGGGGTGCGGGGCGGGGTGGCGGGGGCCGGTAACCTCGCGGGGTGCGTACAGTTCAGCGGATCACCACCCGCAACGCCCGCTTCCAGCAGTGGCAGTCCCTCCTCACCAACCGCACCAAGCGGCAGCGGAACGGGGAGTTCCTGGTGCAGGGGGTCCGCCCCATCACGCTCGCCGTCGAGCACGGCTGGCCGGTCCGCGCCCTGATCTCCCCGGCGGGCCGCCGGCTCTCCGGCTGGGCGCGCGACCTGCTGGCGTCCGACGTCCCGGGCGACCGCGTCGAGATGGCGCCCGACCTCCTCGCCGAGCTGAGCGAACGTGAGGACGGCGACGCCGAGCTGACCGCCGTCGTCGCCCTCCCCGCCGACGACCTCGCCCGCATCCCGCGCGAACCCGCGACCCCGTTCCTGGGCGTCCTGTTCGACCGGCCCGCCAGCCCCGGCAACATCGGGTCGCTGCTCCGGTCGGCCGACGCGTTCGGCGCCCACGGGCTGATCGTCACCGGGCACGCCGCCGACGTCTACGACCCCAAGTCGGTCCGCGCCAGCACCGGCTCCCTCTTCGCCCTGCCCGCCGTCCGGGTCGGGGCCCCCGCCCAGGTCCTCGCCTGGCTGGAGGGGAGCGGTATCGCCGTCGTCGGCACCGACGAGCACGGCGACACCGACCTCGACGCCGCCGACCTGACCGGCCCCGTGCTCCTGCTGATCGGCAACGAGACCACCGGCCTGAGCAGCGCCTGGCGCGACCGCTGCGACCGCACCGTCCGCATCCCCATGCAGGGCGCCGCCAGCTCGCTCAACGCCGCCAACGCCGGCACGGCCGTCCTCTACGAGGCGGCGCGGCAGCGCCGGGCGGCCGCCCGCGGCTGAACCGCCCCCGCGCCCCGCGCCGGGCGAAGTCAGAGGCGCTGTTCGAAGACCTGGATCTCGGAGGCGCCGACGGCGACGCGGTGGGTGGGGGTGAACCCCTGGCCGGTGTAGTAGCGGATCAGCGCGCCGTCGCCGCCCGACCAGCAGTCGACGCGGAGCAGACCCACGCCCCGCTGCCGGGCGCGCTCGCGGGCGAAGTCGAGCAGCCGGGCGCCGACACCGCGCCCGGTGTGGGCGCGCGCCGTGATCAGCAGGTCGATGTACAGTTCCGGCTCCTCGGCGGGCGCCACGTGGTACTTCGGCCGGTCGACCACCGACAGCGCGCCGGCGGGTTCGCCGCCGTCGGCCTCCGCGATCCACAGGCCGCCGCCGGCGGCGATCTCCTGGACCCGGGCCACCCGCTCGGGCATCTCCGACCACGGCCGCGACCCCCACTGCGCGGACCGGCCGCGCGCGGTCAGCCAGGCGACCGCGCCGTCGAACATGTCCAGGACGGCGCCGCCGTCCTCGGGGCCGCCCTCGCGAACGCGCATCGCCGTCCTCCTCGTTTCGGGGTTCCACGCGGGTACCAGTGTGGCCCGCGCGCGGGGCGGCCGTGGCCGGGGGGCCGGGTGGTGCGCGGTCGGCCGGGGCGGTCGGGGCCGGACCACTAGGGTGGGCGCCATGGCTGGCAACGACCCCCGGACGAAGGCGGACTCCACGGATGCGACCCGGATGGACCGGGAGGGCGCCGACGGCGCCGCGGCGGGACGCGAGGCCGGGAAGGAGACGGTCCCCGTCCAGTCGGTCGACCGCGCCATAACGGTGCTGGAGATCCTCGCCCGGCACGGCCAGGCCGGGGTCACCGACATCGCCGCGGAGCTGGGGGTCCACAAGTCGACGGCGTTCCGCCTGGTGGGCGCGCTGGAACGGCGCGGACTGGTCGAGCAGCCCGGCCTGCGCGGCAAGTACCGGCTCGGGTTCGGGATCATCCGCCTGGCCGGGACCATGGCGGCCGGGCTCGACCTCACCCAGCAGAGCCGCCGCGTGTGCGAGGACCTGGCGGCCGAACTCGGCGAGACCGTGAACGTCGCGATCCCCAGCGGCGACATGGTCGTCAACGTCGACCAGGTGCGCGGCTCGTCGGCCGTGGTGAGCCAGAACTGGGTCGGCCGGCAGAGCCCGATGCACGCCACCTCCACCGGCAAGGTGCTGATGGCGCACATGCGCGACGCCGAGCGGCGGCGGCTCCTGGCCGGGCCGCTGGAGCGGCTCACCCCCGCCACCGTGACCGACCCCGACGCGCTGGCCGCGGCGCTGGCGGGGGTGCGCGAGCGCGGCTACGCCACGGCGGTGGAGGAGCTGGAGGTCGGCCTGAACGCGGTGGCGGCGCCGATCCGCGGGATCACCGGCGAGGTCATCGCCGCCGTCAGCGCCTCCGGCCCGTCCTACCGCATGGAGCGGGACAAGCTCGCCGAGATCGGGGCGACCGTGTACGAGGCGGCCGAACGCATCTCGCTGCGCATGGGCCACATGCGCGAGACGTGACCCGGGTGGCGGGCGCGGACCGGACGTCCGGGCCGCCCACCCCCGCTGTCCGGGCGGCGGCTCAGCCGGCCGCCGGGACGTCGCGGCCGAGCGCCTCGGCCACCACCCGCACGGCCCGGGCGACGACCTCGTCGGCGGACGCGGCGACGTCGATCCGCACCCCGGGCTCGTCGTCGGCGAGCGGCTGGAGGGTGGCCTGCTGGGAGTCGAGCAGCCCGGCGGGCATGAAGTGGCCGGCGCGTTCGCGCAGCCGGGCGGCGATGACCTCCCGCGCCGCGTCGAGGTGGATGAAGCGGACATCGGGGGCGCCGGTGCGGAGGATGTCGCGGTAGTCGCGCTTCAGGGCGGAGCACGCCATGAGGGTGGCCTCACCGCGCCGCTCGTGCTCGGCGATCCACGCCGCCAGCGCCGCGAGCCAGGGGCGCCGGTCCTCGTCGGTCAGCGGGACGCCGCCCGACATCTTGGCGATGTTGGCCTCGGGGTGGAAGTGGTCGGCCTCCGCGTAGGGCAGCCCGAGGCGTTCGGCCACGGCCAGGGCGACCGTGCTCTTGCCGCTGCCGGACACGCCCATGAAGACGAAGTGCATGCGGGGTTCCTCCCGGTGTGGGGGTGCCTGAGGATGTGCTTCCTTCGGCGCCGTGCATTAATAGTGTTACCAATCATGCGCGCTAGCCTCGCCAGCGGACCCCGCGAGCGGGGCCGCGGAACAGAGGGGACCCGATGAGCGCCGACGCCGACCACCGCACCCTGCACAACCGCGTCCTCGCGGAGGTGGGGCCGGCGATCGCCGCCGGCGCGTACGCGCCCGGCCACGTCTTCACCCTGGACCGGCTGGTGCGCGACTTCGACGTGTCGCGGACGGTGGCGCGCGAGGCGGTGCGGGTCCTGGAGTCGATGCGGCTGGTCGTCAGCCGCCCCCGCACCGGGGTGCGGGTGCGCCCGGTCGAGGAGTGGAGCGTCTTCCACCCCCAGCTCATCCGCTGGCGGCTGGCCGGCCCGGGACGCATGGAGCAGCTGCGGTCGCTCACCGGGCTGCGCGCCGCCGTGGAGCCGCCGGCCGCCGCGTCGGCCGCGCGCCGCGCCTCCGCGGAGGAGGGCGCGGCGCTGGCCGAGCTGAACGAGCGGATGGCCGCCACCGGCCGCCGCGGCGACCTGGAGGCGTTCCTGCGGCTGGACATCGAGTTCCACCGCCGCGTCCTGGAGCTGTCGGGCAACGAGATGTTCGCCGGCCTGGCGGGCGTGGTGGCCGAGGTCCTGGCCGGGCGGACCACCTACGACCTGATGCCGCAGCAGCCGCGCCCCGAGGCCCTGCGCCTGCACACCCACGTCGCGACCGCCGTGCGCGACGGCCTCCCCGAGGTGGCGGAGGCCGCCATGCGCGCGATCGTCGGCGAGGTGGTGTCCGCGCTGGACCACGCCGGCCCCGCCCCTACAGCACGAGGCTGAGCAGGAACGCGAACGTGAACCCGACCACGCCGATCAGGGTCTCCATCACCGTCCAGGTGCGCAGGGTGGTCTTGGCGTCCATGTTGAGGAAGCGGCCGACCAGCCAGAACCCCGAGTCGTTGACGTGGGAGAGCACGGTCGAGCCGCAGGCGATGGCGATGACGATGAGCGCCAGGTCCATCCCCGACAGGCCCCCGGTGGCGGCCACGGCGGGGGCGATGAGCCCGGCCGTGGTGGTGAGGGCGACGGTCGCCGAGCCCTGCGCGACGCGCAGCGCGGTGGCGATCACGAACGCGGCCACGATGATCGGCAGCCCGGTCGCGGCGAGGCTGTCGGCGAGCGCCTGGCCGATGCCGCTGGCCCGCAGCACCCCGCCGAACATGCCGCCGGCGCCGGTGATGAGGATGATGGCGCACACCGGGCCGAGGGCGTCGTTGGCGATGTCCTCCACCCGCTTGCGGCTGAACCGGCCGCGGCCGAGCACGACCATGGCGACGAGCGTGGTGATGAGCAGGGCGACGGGCGTCTGGCCGACGAGGACGAGCACCTTGTAGAGCAGGCCGCCGTCGTCGACGGCGCCCGCCGTGGCCAGGGTGGTCATGCCGGTGTTGAGGAAGATCAGCAGCATCGGCATGAGCAGCACCAGCAGCACGGTGCCCAGCGCGGGCGGGCGGGGGCGGTCCTCGTCGTCGCCGGTGAAGTCCTCGGGCACCGGGATGACGATGCGCCGGCCGGTGGACAGGCCGTAGAGGTAGCTCGCCAGGTACCAGGTGGGGATGGCCAGGACCAGGCCGACGATCAGGGTGAGGCCCATGTTGGCGCCGACGAGGTCGGCCGCCGCCACCGGCCCGGGGTGCGGGGGCACGAAGGCGTGCATGACCGCGAACGCGCCCGCGGTGGGCAGCGCGTACAGCAGCACCGAGCCGCCCAGGCGGCGGGCCACGCTGAACACGATCGGCAGCATGACGATGAGTCCGGCGTCGAAGAAGATCGGGAAGCCGAACAGCAGCGAGGCGACGCCCAGCGCCAGCGGGGCGCGCTTCTCGCCGAAGGCGCGGATCAGCGCGTTGGCGAGGACGGCGGCGCCGCCGGTGAGCTCCAGCAGCCGGCCGATCATCACGCCGAGGCCGACCAGCAGGGCGACGCTGGCGAGGGTGCCGCCGAACCCGTCGAGCAGGGTGGTGACCACCTGGTCGACGGGCAGGGTGATCAGCGCCACCAGCAGGCTGACCAGGGTCAGGGAGACGAAGGCGTGCAGGCGCACCTTCATCACGAGGAACAGCAGCACGGCGATGGCGGCCGCCGCGATGAGCAGCAGCGGCCCCGTGCTGAAGGCGGGTTCTATGGGGTCCAACGGTGCCTCCGGCGGCATGTGGGGAGCGCACGCGGAGGCGTGCGCCCGGTCGGGGGACTGGGCGCAATGGTAATACCATTTGTGAGCTTCTGTGATCCCCCGCGTTCGGAATTGTTATCCGCGGGGTCCGCGCAGGTCGGACCGTGCGCCGGCCCGCCCGCGCGGGGCGGGGCTCAGCCGCGCGCCAGCCGCAGGGTGAGGATCTGGAACGGCCGCAGGGTGAACGCCACCCGCGACGGCCCGTCGGCGGTGAGGGTCGGGCCGTCGGCCAGCGGCGCCTCCAGCAGGTCCACCGCCAGGACCGACGCCACCGGGAACGACGCGGCCACCGCCGCCCGCGCCCGCGACCCCAGCGCCTCGTACAGCCGCACGACGACGTCGCCGGAGCGGTCGTCGGCCAGCTTCACCGACTCCACGACCACCGCCGCGCCCTCCACCGCCACCAGCGGGGCCACCTCGGCGCCGCCGGCGACCTCCCGCTCCGGCAGGTTGATCCGGTAGCCCTCGCGCACCGCGTCGGCGATCCCGGCGCCCGGCACCAGCGCGTAGCCGAACCGGTGCACCCCCTGGTCGGTCTCGGGGTCGGGGAACCTCGGCGCCCGCAGCAGCGACAGCCGCACCGTCGTCGTGGTGCCGCCGTCGGGCCGCACGTCGCGGGTGACGTCGTGGCCGTAGGTGGAGTCGTTGACCACCGCCAGCCCGTAACCGGGTTCGCCCACGTGCACCCACCGGTGGGCGCAGGTCTCGAACCGGGCGGCGTCCCAGGTGGTGTTGGTGTGCGTGGGCCGGTGCACGTGCCCGAACTGGATCTCCGACGCGGCGGTGTCGGCCCGCACGTCCAGCGGGAACGCCGCCTTCAGGATGCGCTCGCGCTCGTGCCAGTCGACCTCGGTGTCGACGTCGAGCCGGCCCGCGCCGCGCCGCAGCGTCAGCACCTGGCGCACCGACGACGCCCCGAACGCCCGGCGCACCGACAGCGACGCGGTGTCGGGCCCGGACGCCAGCACCGCCACCTCCTCGACCGCGACGAGGTCGGTGGTGGCACCCCGGTAGAACGCGTCGACGTCCCAGGCGTCCCAGGCGTTGGGCAGGTCGGGGTGGAGCTGGAGCAGGTTGGCGGCCGCGCCCGGGGCGACGGCCTCGCGCCCGGCCGCCCGGTCCCACACGGAGGTGACCAGGCCGCGGTGGTCGACCACCACCCGCAGCAGCCCGTTGTCGAGGACGTGGCCGCCGCCCTCGGCGGCCGCGGTCGCCTCGGGGGAGGCGGGCAGCGCGCGTACCGCGGCCCCCAGGGCGGGCACGCCGTCGCGCTCGTGCGGGCAGGGGTTGAACACGACGCGGTGGTCGGGGGCGGCCGACCCGGTGCCGCCGGGCTCGGTGAGCGCCCGCTGCGCGTCGGCGATGACCTCGGTCAGCTCCTCGGCGATCCCGGTGTAGGCGCGCGCCGCCTCGCGGTGCACCCAGGAGATGGACGACCCGGGCAGGATGTCGTGGAACTGGTGCAGCAGCACCTGCCGCCACACCCGCTCCAGGCGCTCGTAGGGGTAGGGGGCGCCGCTGCGCACCGCGGCGGTGGCCGCCCACAGCTCGGCCTCGCGCAGCAGGTGCTCGCTGCGCCGGTTGCCGCGCTTGGTCGCGGCCTGGCTGGTGTAGGTGCCCCGGTGCAGTTCCAGGTAGAGCTCGCCCAGCCAGACGGGGGCGTCGGGGTACTCCTCCTCGGCGGCGGCGAAGAAGTCCTGCGGCCGCTCCAGCCGCACCCGGGGCGACCCCTCCAGGTCGGCCTGGCGCTCGGCGCGGCCCAGCATCTCGCGGGTGGGGCCGCCGCCGCCGTCGCCGTGCCCGAACGGGGCGAGGGACCGCGTGGCGTGCCCCTTCTCGCGGAAGTTGCGCACCGCGTGCGCGAGTTCGCGGCCGGTCAGCTCGGCGTTGTAGGTGTCGATCGGCGGGAAGTGCGTGAAGACGCGCGTGCCGTCGATGCCCTCCCACCAGAACGAGTGGTGCGGGAACGTGTTGGTCTGGTTCCAGGAGATCTTCTGGGTGAGGAACCACCGCGACCCCGACAGCCGGACCAGCTGCGGCAGCGCCGCCGAGTAGCCGAAGGAGTCGGGCAGCCACACCTCGCGGGTGTCGACGCCCAGCTCCTCGCGGAAGAACCGCTTGCCGTAGGCGAACTGGCGGGCCAGCGCCTCGGCGCCGGGCATGTTGGTGTCGGACTCCACCCACATGCCGCCCACCGGGACGAACCGCCCCTCGGCGACGCGGGCGCGCACCCGGGCGAACACCTCGGGGTGGGAGTCGCGCAACCAGGCCAGCTGCTGGGCCTGCGACATCGCGAACACCAGGCCGGGGTGGTCGTCCATGAGCGCGGTGACGTTGGCGGCGGTCCGCGCGACCTTGCGCACGGTCTCGCGCAGCGGCCACAGCCACGCGGAGTCGATGTGCGCGTGGCCCACTGCCGAGATCCGGTGCGCGCTGGGCTCGGCGGGGGCGGCGAGCGCCGGGGCGAGGCGTTCGCGCGCGGCGGCGGCGGTGCCCGGCACGTCGGCCGGGTCGAGGGCGTCCAGGGCGGCGGCGACCGCGCGCACCAGCTCCCAGCGGCGCGGCGCCTGGTCGGGCAGCTCGCGCATCAGGTGGCCCAGGACCTCCAGGTCCAGGCTGAGCCCCCACACCTCGGGGTCGAAGACGGCCAGGTCCGCGCGGACCACCCGGTACTGGGGCGCCCCGGCCATGGCCTCGGGGTCGCCGAGGGAGGTCGGGCGGAACCCGGCGGGGCCGAGGATCAGCGGGTTGGCGGCGGCCTCGACGTAGAGGTCGACCTCCTCGCCCCCGGCGGCGGCGTCGGCCACCCGCACCCACTGGTTGCGCGGGTTGAGGCCCTTCACCACGGTCCCGTCGGGGCGGTACACCAGCCCTTCGGCGGAGAAGCCGGGGCGGTCGGGGTCGAAGCCGAGGTCGAGCACGGCCTCCACCGCGGCGCCGGCCCACGCCTCGGGCACGCGGCCGGTGAAGCGGAACCACGTCGTGCCCCACGGCGGCCCCCACGGGTCGCCGACGGCGGCGGGGCGGTAGGCCGCCGCGAGCGCGTCGGCCGCCGGCGGCGGCTCACCGGGCGCGTCCCACCGCTCGACGCGGAGCGGCACGGAGCGGGGGTGCACCGACGCCCAGATCCGCTCGCCCAGCACCCGGTCCAGCCGTCGTTCCACCAACTCATGGTCGTCGTGCATGGAGCGCTCCGTAACATCGGCGGCCTGAGGGGTACGTTCCCAAGGGGGTGGACAGGAAGTCAAGAATGCGGATAAACCAGTCGGTAACTTCGCTGTGGCCCGACCCCCCGCCACGGGGCCGGGGGACGGCGGAGGTGGTGTCCGCACCACCCGCGCGCGTAGCGCCGGCCGTGCAGACAGCGCGCGGCCCGTCGGCGAGACTGTGAACCGCAAGGGGCGCGGTGCCACGGCGAACGGAAGAGCAGGGCGGATGCACAGGCTGATCAACCAGGTACGCCCGTACGCGTGGGGCGCGCGCGGCGCCATCCCGCGGCTCCTCGGCGTGGAGCCCGACGGCCGCCCCCAGGCCGAGCTGTGGCTGGGCGCCCACCCCGGCGCGCCCAGCACCGTCGTGACCGACACCGGGCCCACCCCGTTCGAGGACGTCATCGCGGCCGCCCCGCGCGACGTCCTCGGCGGCCCCACCATCGCCCGCTTCGGCCCCCGCCTGCCGTTCCTGCTGAAGGTGCTCGCCGCCGAGGAGCCGCTGTCCCTCCAGGTCCACCCCGACGCCGACCGCGCCCGCGCCGGGTTCGCGGCCGAGGAGGCGGCCGGCATCCCCGTCGACGCCCCGCACCGCAACTACCGCGACCCCCAGGCCAAGCCGGAACTCGTCCTCGCGCTGGAGCCCTTCGAAGCGCTGTGCGGCTTCCGCCATCCGGCGGCCGCCCGCGCCGACCTCGACGGGCTCACCGGCGCCCTCGCCGGCATCCTCCGCCGCGACCTGGCCGACCCCGACACCCACCGGGCGCTGCGCGCCGCGCTCACCCGGCTGCTCACCCTGGGCGCCGCCGACCGCCCCCGCCTGCTCGCCGACTTCGTCGCGGAGTGGCGCAGATCGGGCTGCGGCCCGCACCACGCCACCGTCCTCGAACTCGCCGAGCGCTACCCCGGCGACCCCGGGGCCGTCGCCGCGCTGCTGCTCAACCGGGTCACCCTGCGGCCGGGCGAGGCGCTGTTCCTGCCCGCCGGAAACGTGCACGCCTACCTGCGCGGCACCGCCGTGGAGGTCATGGCCAGCTCGGACAACGTGCTGCGCGCCGGGCTCACCGGCAAGCACGTCGACACCGAGGAGCTGCTGCACGTCGTCGACTTCTCGGTGCTGCCGATCCCCTACACCGACGCCGTCCCGGTCGACGGGCGCCGCGAGTTCCGGCCCGGCGTCCCCGACTTCGCCCTGGCCACCCTCGGGCCGGGGGCCATCGACGCCCACCTGCCGGGCGGCGCGCCGTCGGTCGTGCTCGCCCTCGACGGCGGCGCCGACCTCAAGGCCGAGCGGGGCGACAAGCTCACCCTGGCGCGCGGCGAGTCGGTGTTCGTGCCCGCCGCCACCGGCCGGGTCGACGTGCTGGGCGACGGCCACCTCGTCGCGGCCACCGTGGGGGCGTGACGGCGGCGCGGCCCGCGCGACGGCGCTCCCCGGCCGCCACTAGGCTGAGGGGCCTGTCCACTGCTGAACAACGAGGGGAAACCCCCATGGCGCTCCAGCGTCCCGAGATCGACTACATCGACGGCCCGCCGCCCGCGGACCTCCAGATCACCGACCTCACCATCGGCGAAGGCGCCCAGGCCGGGCACGGGTCGACGGTCGACGTCCACTACGTCGGCGTCGCGCACTCCACCGGCGAGGAGTTCGACGCCTCCTGGAACCGCGGCGAGCCGCTCCAGTTCAAGCTCGGCGCGCGGCAGGTCATCCCCGGCTGGGACCAGGGCGTCATGGGCATGCGCGTCGGCGGCCGCCGGCGCCTCGTCATCCCGCCGCACCTGGCCTACGGGGACCGCGGCGCGGGCGGCGGGCTCATCAAGGGCGGGGAGACCCTGGTGTTCGTGGTCGACCTCGTCAACGTGAACTGACCCGGTCGGCGTGCGGCCCCGGCGGTGGACCGCCGGGGCCGCGGCGTGTCCGGGGCCGCCCGGCGCCCCGGCGCCCGGGGTCAGCGCAGGGTCTCGCCCACCTTGACGTGGCCCTTGAGCAGGTCGCGGGCGATGGTGCGGCGCTGGATCTCGTCGGTGCCCTCGAAGATCCGGAGCAGCCGCAGGTCGCGGTACCAGCGCTCGACGGGCAGCTCGCGGGTGTAGCCCATGCCGCCGTGGATCTGCATGACCCGGTCGACGATCTCGTTGGCCTTGGTCCCGCCGTAGAGCTTGGCGATGGCCTGGGCGTGCCGGGAGTCGCGGCCGGCGTCGACCTGCCACGCCGCCTGGAGCACCAGCAGCCGCAGCGCCTCGATCTCCACCTGGGAGTCGGCGATCATCCACTGGATGGCCTGCCGGTCGGCGATGGGCGCGCCGAACGTCTCGCGGGTGCGCGCGTACTCGATGGCCATGGTGAGCAGGCGCTCGCAGCCGCCGAGCGCGCGGGCCGGGAGCAGGTAGCGGCCCTTGCCGATCCACTGCATGGCCAGGGTGAAGCCCTTGCCCTCCTCGCCGAGGATGGCGCTGTGCGGGACGCGCACGTCCTCGAAGACGAGCGCGGCGGGGCGGCGCTCGCCCATGGTGTCGATCGGCTCGGAGGTCCAGCCCGCGTCGCGGTCGACCAGGAAGCAGGTGACGCCGCCGTCGGCGCCGCGCTCGGGGTCGGTGACGGCGAAGACCATGGCGAAGTCGGCCTCGTTGCCGCCGGTGATGAACGTCTTCTCCCCGTTGATCACCCAGGAGTCGCCGTCGCGGACGGCGCGGGTGCGGATGGCCTTGGCGTCGGAGCCCGCGCCCGGCTCGGTGATGGCGAAGCAGGACCGGCGCTCGCCGGCGATGGTGGGCAGCAGGTAGCGGCGCTTCTGCTCCTCGTCGGCGTGGAAGAGGATGTTGTCGGCGTCGCCGCCGAACTTGAACGTGAGGAAGGTCCGGCCCAGCTCGACCTCGATGAGGGCGGCGGTGACGGAGTCCAGGCCCATGCCGCC
Organism: Nocardiopsis trehalosi NBRC 14201; assembly: GCF_001552555.1. Taxonomy (GTDB): domain Bacteria; phylum Actinomycetota; class Actinomycetes; order Streptosporangiales; family Streptosporangiaceae; genus Nocardiopsis_B; species Nocardiopsis_B trehalosi. The sequence continues at coordinate 14,752 of NZ_BCRK01000051.1, forward strand.
GTACTCCATGGGGGTCTGCACGCCCCAGAAGTCGGACTTGCGGGCGAGGGCGCGGAGTTCGCGGACCTCGTCGGCGTTGAGGCCGGGGGCGGCGCCCTCGCGCTCGCGGCGCAGCACGTCGTTCTCCAGCGGCATGATCTCCCGCTCCACGAAGGTGCGGACCCACGCGCGGATCTCGCGCTGCTCGTCGGTCAGTCCGAAGTCGACCATGCCGTCCCGCCTTCCACCGCGCCCGCGCGGATTAACCTAACAGCGTTCGATTCGGAGGTTAGGTGGTCGCCCGGCGTCGCGCAAGGGGCGGGGGCGGGCGGTTCCGCGACGGCGCGGGGTGGTGCGGCATGGCAGGATTCCCTTGACCGCGCGGCGTGCCCCGCGCCGCCCGGCGACCACGCCCGCGAACCACGGAGGGGACCACGGTGGCCCGACCCAAGACGCCGCTTCTCAGCGTGCCCGCGATCCGCGCGGCGGCCCTCGCGCTGATCGACCGGGACGGCCTCGAAGGGCTGTCGATGCGCAAGCTCGCGCAGGAGCTGGACGTCCAGGCGGCCTCGCTGTACAGCCACTACCGGACCAAGGAGGACCTGCTCACCGACATCGCCAACGAGACCATGGCCGACGTCGACGTGTCCGGCTTCGCCACCGGCGACTGGCGGCACGGCATCACCACCTGGGCGCGCTCCTACCGGGCCGCGCTGGCCGCCCACCCCAACCTGGTGCCGGTGATCGCGGCCGGCCCCGGGCGCCGCGAGGCCGCGCTGCGCCGCGCCGACGCGGTCCACGGCGGGCTGGTGGCGGCGGGCTGGCCGCCGCGCCACGCCACCATGATCGGCGCCTCGACCAAGTACCTCGTGGTCGGCGCCGCCATCCACTCGTTCGCGCGCGGCTTCGACGCCGACGTGCAGGTCTACCGCGACCGGTACCCCAACCTGTCGCAGGCCCACCGCCTGGCCGAGCACGCCGCCGAGATCGACGGCGACAGCTTCGAACTCGCCCTCGCGGCGTTCCTCGACGGCCTCGACCACGTCTTCAAGGACCTCGGCGAGCACTGACCGCCGCACGGGGAGGGCGCCCGGGGACCTGGGCCGTCCTCCGGACCGTCGCGGCTCAGCCGGCGTCGAACGCCGTCGCGACGGTCAGCGTGTCCTCGTACAGGTGCATGCGGACGATCCGGCCGTCCTCGACCCTCAGGTGGATGGCCGCCGGGGTGCTGAACTCCTTCCCGGTGGCCGCGACGGTGTGCGTCCAGGCCGCCAGCAGCACCACGTCGCCGCCGTCGACGACGACGCGCTCCAGCGCGACCTCGCTCCTGCCGGGCGCGAAGTGCGGCCACATCGTGGTGAAGTACGGCGCGACCTCCTCCCGGCGGGTACGGCGCCCGGTCCAGGGCAGTTCCGCGCCGCCGGGGACGTGCCAGTCGATCTCCTCGGCGAACAGCTCCTGGATGCCGTCGGCGTCCTGCCCGCCGAGGCGCTCCACGAACGTCTCGGCCACGGTCCGCGAGGTCGGGGTGTCTGTCGCCATCGTCGTGCTCCTTCGTCCGGTTCACATTTGATGTAACTATTATTGTTACATCGACGAGCGGGGGATGCGGCCCCCGGTCGGGGAGGTCGGTGGTGCGAGGTCAGGCGGCCTTCAGGACGTCCCGCAGGACGTCCTCCAGCGTGGTCGCGGCCAGCTCCCTGCGCAGGGCGGCCTCCACGCCGTCGTACACGGCGGTCAGTGCCGGTCCGATGCCGTGGCCCACGACGCACTCGGGGTCCGGTGGTGCGCGGTGCAGGGCGAAGACCGGCCCCGGTTCGATCGCCTGGTAGACGTCGAGCAGGGTGATCGCCGCCAGGTCGCGCGCGAGCATCCAACCCGCCCCCGCGCCCCGCCGTGAACGGGCCAGGCCGGCCTTGCCCAGCTCGGCCAGCAGGCGGCGGATCACCACCGGGTTGGTGTTGACGCTCGTCGCGATCTGCTCGGAGGTGGCGACCTCGTGGCCGCGCCGCTGGTACAGCCCGATCCAGGTCAGGGCGTGGGCCGCGATGGTCAGCCTGCTGTTGGCGCTCACGTCGGATTCCGCCTCCCCGGCCGTGTTCGTCGTAATGATAGTTGTTACGACGGCGTGCGGCGAATTCCGGGAGGGAGAGAGGGGCGCCCGCCGCACCACGGCGGGCGCGCGCGGGGGTGGCCGTGCGCGCCCGCCACCGGTCTAGCCCTTCGCGGGCGCGCGGGTGAGGCCGACGATCAGCGGGACGCCCACCGCCAGGTGCAGCAGGGCGATCGTCACCATCCCGCCCGTGGTGGTGGCCGTGGGGACCGGCGCCATCGACAGCAGCAGGAGCACCACCGCGACGACCGTCCAGACCAGGCGGCCGCGCGGGACGAACCGCTCGGCCAGCGCCAGGGTGCCCCAGCCCAGCAGGGACGCCATCAGGCCGGAGACGATCACGGGGACGAGGCCGATCGCGGTCGGCGCGCCGCCCGCGGAGGGCGCTTCGAGGGTCACCCCGGCGAGGGGGACGGCGACGACCCACACGGCGACGGCGGCGAGCACGGCGGCGGCGACGGTGAGCGCCCGGCGGCGCAGCCGGGCCGTGCGCGCCGCCGCGTCCGGTGCCGACGCGGGGTGGGTGGCGGAAGCGGTCATGAGGGGGTTCCTTCCAGGGGGGCACCCGGCGGGTCCGGGCGGAGGACGCCGTTCAACAGGGTGTCGATGAGGTCGGCGCTGTCGAGGGGGGCCGAGGGCAGCGGCCCGGTCGGGCCGCCGGCCCGGCCGGTCACCAGGGTCATGAACAGGGTCGCGACCCGTTCGGGGGGCAGGCGCAGGGCGTCGCGGTCGGGTTCCAGGAGCCGGACCACGGCGTCGTGCAGGGCGCCGAAGGCCTGCCGGCGGCCGTCGTCCGCGGGGTCGCCGCCGCAGTCCTCACCGGGGTCCGCGTCCGGGTCCGCGTCCGCGCTCGGGGCGGCGCCGGGTCGGCCGCGGGGGCGGGCGAGCGCGGTCAGCACGGCGCCCACGCGCTCGAACTGGGCGTCGAGCGACGCGGCGGCCTCGGCGAGCCGGTCGGCGATCGGGAGGTCCAGGGGGATGTCGTCGAGCGCCGCGAGCACCCCGTCGATGCGGACGGCCTCGGCGACGCAGGCGCCGAACAGCTCCTCCTTGTCGGTGAACACGCGGAAGATCGTCCCCTCGCCGATGCCCGCCGCGCGGGCAATCTGGCGGGAGGTGAGGTCGCGGCCGTACTCGGCGACCAGCGGGAGGACGCTGCGCACGATCATGGCGCGCCGGTCCTCACGGCTCATCTGCGGTGCCCGGCACCGGGCGGCGGGAGGCGGCATGGGTGAGACCCTACGGAGTGAGCGCTCACTCCGTCAAGTCCGAGTGAGCGCTCACTCCGGTCGTTCGATCCGGTCGTCCCCCTGCTCTCGGCACGGCCCCAGGTCGGAGAGGCCCTGGGCGGCGGGACGCGCTCCGCCACGGCCGGAACGGGCGGGGAGGGGGGAGGCCGGCCCAGGGCGGGTGGCATGCTGGGGGCGTGGCGGAGACGGCGGAGGACGCGCGGGCGGCGGAGTTCGAGGAGCACCGGTCCCGGCTGTTCTCCCTGGCCTACCGGATGCTCGGTTCGGCGGTGGAGGCCGAGGACGCCGTGCAGGACGCCTACCTGCGCTGGCGCGCCGCCGACCGGGCCGCCGTGCGGGTCCCCGCCGCCTGGCTGACCCGGGTCTGCGCCAACCTCTGTCTCAACCGGCTGACCTCGGCGCGCGCCGTCCGCGAGAGCTACGTCGGCCCCTGGCTGCCCGAACCCGTCCTCACCGGCGGGCTCCCGGTCGGCGCGCACCCCGCCCTCGACCCGCTGGAGACCGCCGAGCAGCGCGACACCGTCTCCCTCGCACTGCTCACCCTGATGGAGCGGCTCACCCCGGCCGAGCGCGCGGTGTTCGTGCTGCGCGAGGCGTTCGCCTACCCGCACGCCGAGATCGCCGGCATCCTCGACATCACCGAGGGCGGGTCCCGCCAACTGCACCGGCGGGCGCGCGACCGCGTCGCCGAGGAGCGGCGGCGCTTCGACCCCTCCCGCGACCACTGGCGCGCGGTGGTGGAACGCTTCCTCGACGCCGCGCGCGGCGGCGACATCGACCGCCTGAAGTCCCTGCTGGCCGAGGACGCCACGGCCTGGTCCGACGGCGGCGGCCGGGTCACGGCCGCGCGGCGGCCGGTGTCCGGCGCCGACCGGGTCGCCCGCCTCCTCGCCGGCTTCCTGCGGCACGCCGGCCCCGAGCACGCCATCACGATCGAGGAGGTCAACGGCTTCCCGGCGGTGGTGGCGGCCGTCGACGGGCGGCCGGTCGCGGTGCTGGTCCTGGAGGTCGGCGGGGGCCGGGTGCTCTCCGTCCGCACGGTCGTCAACCCCGACAAGCTCGCGCCGATCGCGGGGCAGTTCGCCGCCCGCGGGTGACGCACGTCACCCCGGCGGCCGTCACGGACGGCGCCCCCCGCCGGTTCAACCCGTGCGGCCGCGGACCGGCGGCGCACGACCGGCGAGGAGGGGATCTCCCATGGGACACGACGTGGTGGTCATCGGAGCGGGCTACGCGGGGCTGGCGGCGGCGCTGCGCACGGCGCGGCGGGGCCGCGAGGCGGGGGTGCGGGTGACGCTCGTCAACGAGCGCGACACCTTCGTGGAGCGGGTGCGCCTGCACCAGCGCGCGGCGGGCGGCGACCCCGTCGACCGCCCGCTCGCGGCCGTCCTCGCCGGGACCGGCGTCGACCTCGTGATCGGCCGCGCCACCGCCGTCGACACGGCGGCCCGGCGCGTCCGCGTCGCCGCCGCCTCCGGCGGTGAGCGCGGCCTCGGCTACGACACCCTCGTCTACGCGCCCGGCAGCGGCGCCGACACCGCGTCGGTCCCCGGGGCGGAGCACGCCGCCACCCTGGCCGGCCGCGACGCCGCCGGCGCGCTGGCCGAGGACACCCTGCCGCGCCTGGCCGCGGCGGGCGGCACCGTCGCCGTGGTCGGCGGCGGGCTCACCGGCATCGAGGCGGCCACCGAGATCGCGGAGGCCCACCCCGGCCTGCGCGTCCGGATGGTCACCCGGGGCCGGGTCGGTGGGGAGCTGTCGGCGCGCGGCCGGCGGCACGTCGTCCGGGTGCTCGACCGGCTCGGCGTGGACCGCGTCGAGGGGACCGGCGTCGCGGAGGTGGCGGCCGACGGGGTCCGCCTGGCCGACGGCACGCACGTGGCCGCCGACGCGGTCATCTGGAACGCCGGGTTCACCGTGCCCGCCCTCGCCCGCGAGGCCGGGCTGGCGGTCGACGCCGACGGCCGCGTGCTCGTGGACGCCACCCAGCGGTCGGTCTCACACCCCGACGTGTACGCGGTGGGCGACGCGGCGGCGGCGACCGGGCCCGACGGGCGGGTCCTGCGCATGGCGTGCGCGACCGGCCTGCCCATGGCCGCCGCAGCGGCCCGCGCCATCGCGGCCCGCGCGGCCGGACGGCCGGCCAAGGACCTGGAGTTCCGCTACTACATCCGGTGCGTCAGCCTGGGCCGGCGGGACGGCCTGATCCAGGTCGTCGGCCCGGACGACACCCCGCGCGACACGGTGCTGACCGGCCGCGCCGCCGCCCTCGTCAAGGAGGCCGTGTGCCGGGGCGCCGGCAACTTCGCCGCCGGCCGGCTCTCCCTCCGCGCCCCGGCGCGCCTCCCCGGCACGGCCCGCACCCCCGTCTCCACCCGCTGACCGCGCCCCGCGCTCGCGCACGACCGGGCGGCGGCCCGGGGCGGCCCGTCCCGCGCCCGTCCGCTGCGGGCCGACGGGCCCGCCGGTGGGGTCCAAGGCGGGGCCCCGGGCCACGGCCGCCCGGGGCCCCGGCCCGGACGGCCGCACCGCCGGGGCCGCGCCGCGTGATGCGGACGCCGCTCCGCCTGTCGGCCGCCGCGACCGTGTCCCGGTCCGGCCGAGGCGGGGCCCAGGTCCGGCGGCGCCGGAAAAGGGCCCCAGGGCCCACGCCGCCCGATGCGGGCCGGGGTTACGATTCCGCCGCACGCACGGCCGCGCCCCCGATCGGCGCCCGCGCGGCGCGCCTCCGCCCCCCGCCCTCCGAGAGGTCCCCTCGTGCCGCGCACCGTCCACGACCCCGATCGCGGTGCCGGGATCACCGAGTACGCCGCCGTGATCCTGCTCGTCGCCGGGATCACCGCCACCGTGGTGTTCTCCGGCGCGGACGCGCGCGTGGCCGCCTTCCTCGGCCGCGCGGTCGACGCCGTGCCCGGCGCGGCCGCCGCCCCGGGCACGGCCACCGGACCGGTGACCGCCGCCGCGCCGTCCGGTACCGGAACCGGCGATCCACCGCCGCGGCCGGCCGACGACGGCGCGGTCGCGGGGTTCTCCGACGGCGGCGACGTCCTCGGCTACGACCCCTCCTGGTGGGACGGTGAGGGCACCTGGGGCGCCCCTTCCGACGACATGCCCCTGTTCGGCTTCCAGGACCGGGGCGGCTACCGGTGGGACTGCGGCCGGATCTTCGACTTCGCGTGCAAGCTCGGCGGGGGAGCGGCCAGTGGCGCGGTGGAGACCTGGGGCGGCATCGCCGACACCGCCTGCCTGCTCCACCTGTGCAGCCACTCGGGGTTCCGGGACAACTGGGCCGCCGTCTCCGACGGCATCACGCACGTCTTCACGCGGAACCCGCTCACCACCGCCGGGGAGATGTGGGACGGCTTCATCGAGCCGTTCGAGGAGTCGGCGGGGCAGGGCGGGTTCTGGAACAACGGGGGCTACGCCGCCGCCGGGACGGTGGGCGGCATCCTGCGGCCGTTCCGCGCCCTGCCCGACGACGACGGCGGCAACGGCGGCGACAGCGGGGACGACCACCCGACGCACCCGGAACCCAACGGCCACGTCCCCGGCTCCGGCATGGGCGACGCCGAACTTCCCCCCGACGACCCCTACCAGGCGTTCCGGTGGCTGCGCGAGCGCGTCCCGCCGCCCGCCGACCTGACCGACGGCGAGCGGAGCGCGCTGCGCTTCTACTCCAGCGGCACCTCCTACGGCCACGGCCTCGGCAACGGGTACGAGCACATCAACCGCCACCTGCGCGGCCAGGACCCGCCGGTGGACCGCACCCCCGAGCAGGACGCGCAGGTCCTGCGGGCGATCGACGACATCGACGCCGTCATGGCCCGCCACCGGCTCCCGGAACCGGTCATCGCCTACCGCGTCGCGGGCGACGGGTTCCTCGACGCGCTCGGCGTCGACGCGGCGGACCCGGCGGCGATCGAGGGGCTGATCGGGCGCACCCTGCGGGAGGACGGCTACCTGTCCACCTCGGCGGACCGGTACACGGCCGCAGGGGCGCGGGGCGACGTGGAGATGCGGATACGGGTCCCCGAGGGGTACGCGGCCGTCGACATGGCGGACGACGCCACGGCCGACTACCCCGAGGAAGCGGAACTCCTGCTGGACCGGGGCGCCCGCTACGTGGTGCACGGCGCCCGCACCGACGACACCGGGGTCGTCCACCTGGACGTGGAGATCGTGCCCGAAGGCTGGACCCGGCCCGGCGACTGGGCGCCGCAACCGCTGGAGGACTGACCCGGCGGCGCGGGGCGGCGGCGCAGCGGGGCCGGTCGCCCCGCCCCACACACGCGGCCCGGCACGCGCAAGGCCGCCCGCGCGCTCTGCCCCGGCGACCGGAGGTGCCGATCGGCTCGGCGGGTGGGCGCGGGGCGGTGCCGGCCGGTCAAGAGGTGCCGACCCGGGACGCCGCCGCGTCCCACGCCGCGCGGTCGCCCGACGGGGTGTAGCGGCGGGTCTCCTGGGTGGTGCGGACGAGCGCGCGCAGGTCGTGGAGGTCACCGCCCACCCCCGCCGCCCGCGCCTGCACGACGAGGTTGCCCACGGCGGTCGCCTCGACCGGCCCGGCCAGCACCGGCACCCCCAGGGCGTCGGCGGTCCACTGGCACAGCAGCGCGTTGCGCGCCCCGCCGCCCACCAGGTGGACGACGTCGACGTCGCGGCCGGCCAGCTCCGCCGCCCGCCGCAGGGCGTCCCGGTGCGCCAGCGCCAGGCTCTCCAGCACGCATCGCAGCAGCGCGCCGCGCCCCTCGGGCACCGGCTGGCCGGTGGCCCGCAGCGCCGCGCCGATCCGGTCCGGCATCGCGCCCGGGGCCAGGAAGGCGGGGTCGCCCGCGTCGATCAGCGCGGCGAAGGGGGCGGCGCGCGCGGCGTCGCGCAGCAGCCCCGGCAGCGCGCGGTCGTCCAGCCCCCACGCGCGCAGGCACTCCTGCACCAGCCACAGCCCCATGATGTTGCGCAGGAACCGGGTGGTGCCGTCCACCCCCAGCTCGTTGGTGAAGTTGGCCGCCCGCGCCTCGGCGGTCACCACCGGGGCGGGCAGCTCCAGACCCGCCAGCGACCACGTGCCGCACGACACGTAGCCGAACCGGCCGCCGTCGGCGGGCACCCCCGCGACCGCCGACGCGGTGTCGTGCGAGGCGACGGCGGTGACGACCGCGCCCGCCAGGCCGGTCTCCTCGGCCACCGGGCCCAGCAGCGGGCCCACCCGCTCGCCCGGCCGCACCAGCCCCGGCAGCAGCGACGGCGCCGCGCCCGCGGCCGCCACCAGGTCGGGCGCCCACTCCCGGGTGGCCACGTCGAGCAGTCCGGTGGTGGAGGCGTTGGTCGCCTCGGCCGCACGCACCCCGGTCAGCCAGTACCCCAGCAGGTCGGGGACGAGCAGCAGGGTGGCGGCCGCCCGCAGCGCCGCCGAACCGCGCGCCGCCGCCAGCTGGAACACCGTGTTGAACGGCTGGAACTGGAGCCCGTTGCGGGCGTACAGGGCGTCGGCCCCGAACTCGGCGGTGAACCGTCGCGCGACCCCCTCGGTGCGGTCGTCGCGGTAGTGGTGGGGCACGCCGAGCAGCGCCCCGTCGGCGTCGAGCAGCCCGTAGTCGACCGCCCACGCGTCGATGCCCACCGACACCGGGGTGTACCCCGCCGCCACCCGCAGCCCGTCGAGGACCTGCCGGTACAGCCCCGTGGCGTCCCAGTGCAGACCGGTGGGCAGCCGCAGCGGGCGGTTGGCGAACCGGTGGACCTCGGTCACGCGCAGCTCGGCGCGGCCGAACCGGCCCACGACGACGCGCCCGCTGGACGCGCCGAGGTCGACGGCGGCGAAGGTGGCGGAGTTCGGCACGGATCGGACCTTCCGAGGGGGCGCCGGCGACGCGGGACCGATGGGGACGGGCGCCGGGCCGCCGCGCCCCCACAGCGCGGCGGCCCGGCACGGACGGGGTCAGCGCAGGAACGCGGCGGCCACGCCGGCGTCCACGGGCACGTGCAGCCCCGTGGTGTGGCTCAGCTCGCCGCAGGTCAGCGCGTAGACGGCGTTGGCGACGTGCTCGGGCAGCACCTCGCGCTTGAGCAGGGTGCGCCGGGCGTAGAAGGCGCCCAGCTCCTCCTCGGGCACGCCGTAGACCGCGGCCCGCTGGGCGCCCCACCCCCCGGCGAAGATGCCGGAGCCGCGCACCACCCCGTCGGGGTTCACCCCGTTGACGCGGACGCCGTGCTCGCCCAGCTCCGCGGCGAGCAGCCGCACCTGGTGCGCCTGGTCGGCCTTCGCGGCGCCGTAGGCGATGTTGTTGGGGCCCGCGAACACGCCGTTCTTGCTCGCGATGTAGACGATGTCGCCGCCCATGCCCTGCGCGGTGAGGACGCGCGCGGCCTCGCGTGCCACGACGAAGGACCCGCGCGCCATCACCGCGTGCTGCACGTCCCAGTCGGCGTCCTCGGTCTCCAGCAGCGGCTTGGAGATCGACAGCCCGGCGTTGTTCACGACCAGGTCGACGCCGCCGAACGCCAGCACGGCGGCCCGCAGCGCCGCCGCGACCTGCGCCGAGTCGGTGACGTCCACCGCCACCGGCACCGCGGCGTCGGGCCCGCCGATCTCGGCGGCCACCGCCGCCGCCGTGGCGGGGTCGCGGTCGGCCACGACCACGCACGCCCCCTCGGCCGCCAACCGCAGGCAGACCGCCCGCCCGATGCCCGACCCGCCGCCCGTGACGAACGCGACCCGGGTGGCCAGCGGGCGCGGCGCGGGCCGGCGCCGCAGCTTGGCCTCCTCCAGCTCCCAGTACTCGATGCGGAACTTCTCCGCCTCCGGGATCGGCGTGTAACCCGACAGCGTCTCGGCACCGCGCATGACGTTGACGGCGTTGACGTAGAACTCGCCCGCCACCCGCGCCGTCTGCTTGTCGGCGCCGAAGGAGAACATGCCCACGCCCGGCACCAGCACGATCGCGGGGTCCGCGCCGCGCATGGCGGGGGAGTCGGGCGCGGCGTGCCGCTCGTAGTAGGCGCGGTAGTCCTCGCGGTAGGCGGCGTGCAGCTCGCGCAGCCGCGCGACCGCGTCCTCCAGCGGGGCGCCGGGGGCCACGTCGAGCACGAGCGGCCGCACCTTGGTGCGCAGGAAGTGGTCGGGGCAGGACGTGCCCAGGGCCGCCAGCCTCGGGTGCTCGGCGCGCGCCAGGAAGTCCAGCACCTCGGGGGAGTCGGTGTAGTGCCCCACCTGCGGGCGGTCGGTGGACGCCAGCCCCCGCACCACCGGCAGCAGGGCGGCGGCGCGCGCGTGCCGCTCGGCCTCGGGCAGGGGCGCGTACCCCGCCACCGGCTCCCCGAAGGGGTGCGGGCGGCCCTCGGCGCGCGCGGCGATGAACCGCTCGGCGGTGCGGATGATCTCCAGCGAGTTCGCCTCGCACTCCTCGCTGGTGGCCCCCCACGCGGTGATGCCGTGCCCGCCGAGGACCACCCCGATCGCCTCGGGGTGGTCGCGGTGCACGGCGGCGATGTCCAGGCCGAGCTGGAACCCGGGCCGCCGCCACGGCACCCACGCCACCCGCCCGCCGAAGCACGCGGCGGTCAGCGCCTCCCCGTCGGCCGCGCACGCCAGCGCGATACCGGAGTCGGGGTGCAGGTGGTCGACGTGCGCGGCCGCCACCAGTCCGTGCATGGCGGTGTCGATCGACGGCGCCGCGCCGCCCGCGCCGTGGGCGCAGTAGGCGAACGCGGCGACCATCTCGTCCTCGCGCTCCACCCCCGGGTAGACGCCCGGCAGGGCGCGCAGCCGGTCGAGGCGGAGCACGGCCAGCCCTGACGCGCGCAGCGTGCCCAGGTCGCCGCCCGACCCCTTGACCCACATCAGCTCCACGGGCTCGCCGGTGACGGGGTCGGGCGCCGCCCCCTTGGCCGAGGCGTTGCCGCCCGCGTAGTTGGTGTTGCGCGGGTCGGCGCCCAGCCGGTGCGAGCGGTCCAGCAGGGCGGCGACCTCGGGGTGGGTGTGCTCGGTCATGGTGTCCCCTGGGGTGAGTACGGTGCGGAAACAGCGGGGGCGGGGGCCCGGTCGGCGGCCGGGCTCACGCCCCCCAGCCGGCCGGGGTGCCGCCGACCCGCTCGGCGTCGATCCGCTCCTGGTAGCCGGAGCGGGCGAACGCGGCCATCGGGTCGGGGTCCAGCCCCTGGTCGGCGCGGAGCCCGGCCAGCAGCGGCCGGACGTCGGTGGCGTAGGCGTCCATCAGCACGCCGTTGGCGCCCAGGACGTCCCCGGCGGCCTGGGCGGCGGCGAGCGCCGCGGAGTCGACCAGCAGGGCCTTGGCCGTGGCCTCCTGCACGTTGAGCACCGAGCGGATCTGGCCGGGGATCTTCGGCTCGATGTTGTGGCACTGGTCGAGCATGAACGCGATGCCCGCGGCCGGGTCCAGCCCGCCCCCGCGCACCACCTCGTACATGATGCGGAACAGCTGGAAGGGGTCGGCGGCGCCCGCCATCAGGTCGTCGTCGGCGTAGAACCGCGAGTTGAAGTCGAACCCGCCCAGCTTCCCCTCGCGCATGAGGAACGCCACGATGAACTCGATGTTGGTGCCCGGGGCGTGGTGGCCGGTGTCGACCACCACCTGCGCCCGGTCGCCCAGGTCGCGGCAGTGGGCGTAGGCGGTGCCCCAGTCGGGCACGTCGGTGGTGTAGAACGCCGGCTCGAACAGCTTGTACTCCAGCAGGATGCGCTGCCCGGCGCCCAGCCGGTCGCGCACCGCCGCCAGCGCCTCGGCCAACCGGTCCTGGCGGGCGCGGACGTCGTCCTGGCCCGGGTAGTTGGTGCCGTCGGCGAACCACAGCTTGAGGTCGGTGGAGCCGGTGGCGTCCATGACGTCCACGCACTCCAGCAGGTGGTCCAGCGCCTTGCGGCGCACCCGGGGGTCGGGGTGGGCGACGCTGCCCAGCATGTAGTCGTCGTCCTGGAACACGTTCGCGTTGATCGCCCCGATGCCCACCCCCAGCTCGCGGGCGTGGGCGGCGAGCGCGGCGTAGTCGTCCACGGCGTCCCACGGGATGTGCAGCGCCACGCGCGGCGCGATCCCGGTGAAGCGGTGCACCTGGGCGGCGTCGGCGATCTTCTCCCGCGGCGTGCGCGGCACCCCGCTGCGGGAGAACACCTTGAACCGGGTGCCGCTGTTGCCGAACGCCCACGAGGGCAGTTCGATCGCCTGCCGGCGCAGGGCGGCGGCGACGGTACCGGGGTCGGTCATGCGGGCTCCTTCGACGTGTGCGTGGCGGTGCGGGGGCGGGCCGGGCGGGGCCCGGTCAGTCCAGGTGGAACACCTCGGCGAGCGGCACCATCCGCTCGTCGGGGCGGCCGGGCGGGCCCTCGAAGAACGGGGCCATCTCGGCCTGCCAGCGGGCGTTGACACCGGTGCGCTCCATCGCCGCCCGCGCCGCCGCGAAGTCGTCGGTCTCCAGGTAGCCGACGAGCAGGCCGTCGTCGCGGCAGAACAGCGAGTAGTTGCGCCACCCGCTGGCGCGGAGCGCCTCGCGCATCTCCGGCCACACGTCGGCGTGGCGCTCGCGGTACTCCGCCAGGCGCTCCCGGCGGACCCGCAGCAGGAAGCAGACGCGCTGCATGTCCGTCCTCTCCTCGAAGGGCCGTCCCGCGCGGACCGCGCCGACCCCCGGCCGGCGCGGCCCGCCGCCGTCAGAAGTCGTAGTCGTCGATGTTGTCGGCGTTGAACACGGTGGGCGGGCCCAGGACGACCTCGCCGTCGGCGCCGACCGTGTACTCGCCGAGCCGGCCCGCCTCGAACGTCTCGCCCTCGGCGCCGGTGATGCGCCCCGCCGACAGCGACGCGCCCGCGTAGGCGGCCAGGTAGGCCATGTCGCGCGGGTTCCACAGCGCGAACTCCTCGACGGTGCCGTCGTCGACGAACTCCCGCATCTGGTTGGGCGTGCCCAGCCCGGTCAGCGCCACCTCGCCCTTGAAGTCCGAACCGCTGAGGTAGCGCGCGGCCGCCGCCAGGCCGACGGTCGTCGGCGACACCACGCCCGCCAGGTCGGGGTGGCTCTGCAGCAGCGCCTGCATCTCGTTGAACGACTTCTGGTCGTCGTCGTTGCCGTAGACGGTGTCGACCACCTCGATGCCGGAGTACTCCTCCGCCGCCAGCTCCTCCTCCATCAGCTCCAGCCAGGTGTTCTGGTTGGTGGCGTTGGGGGTGGCCGACAGGAACGCGATCTCGCCCTCGCCGCCGATCTGCTCGGCGATCATCTCCACCTGCACGGCCGCGATGTCCTCGGCGGTCGCCTGGTTCACGAACACGTCCCGGCACTCCGGGTCGGTGTCGGAGTCGTAGGTGACGATCGCCGCCCCCGCCTGCGACGCCTGGTTCAGCGCCCCGCACACCGCGTTGGGGTCGTTGGCGCCGATGACGATGACGTCGCTGCCCTGCTGGCTGAGCGTGTTGACGTAGCTCACCTGCGACGACGCCGACGCCTCGGACGGGCCGACCTCCTTGTACTCGCCGCCCAGCTCCTCGGCCGCCTCCTCGCCGCCGGCGTTGGCGTAGGTGAAGTACGGGTTGTTCAGCTGCTTGGGCAGGAAGCCGATCGACAGCCCCTCGGGGATCTCGGCGTCCGGGTCGGCCTCGCCGGCCGCCCCGCCGCCGCCCGCGCCCTCGTCGTCGCCGCGGGTGGTGCCGCCGCAGGCCGTGGCGGCCAGCAGCACACCGGCGACCGCGGCGGCGGTCACGCCGTACCTGATCCGGGTTCGCAACATCGGGTTCACCTCTTCGTGCGTGGGGATGGGGGGTGCGGGGTCCGGGCCGCGTGCGGCGGCGGCCCGGCTCACGGCGGCGGCGCGGGCGGCCCCTGCGGCGGTGCGGCGGCGCGGCGCCGCTCCCGCAGGCGCGCGGCCGTGTTGGGCAGGACCACCGAGACCACCAGCAGCAGCCCGGTGACGATGTTGAGCGCGTCGGCGGAGACGTCGGCGAGCTGGAGCGCGTTGCGGACCGTGCCGAGCAGCAGCACCCCGCCGAGCACGCCCACCAGCGCGCCCCGCCCGCCGAAGATCGACACCCCGCCCAGCAGGACGGCCGCCACCACCGACAGCTCCAGCCCGAACGCGTTGTCGGCCCGCGCGCTGCCGTACTGCAGCGTCCAGAACACGCCGGCCAGCGCGGCGACGGCGCCCGAGGCGGTGAACAGGCCGAGCTTGGCGGCCGGCACCCCGATGCCCGAGAACCGCGCCGCCTCCTCGTTGCTGCCGATGGCGTACAGCGCCCGGCCGAACGGGGTGGCGTGCAGCACCACGCCGAACACCACGGCGAGCCCGGCCACCAGCAGTGCCACCCACGGCAGGTCGGTACCCGGCAGCCGGGAGGTCGCGCCGCCGGTCCACGACATCGGGAAGTCGGCCACGGCCCGGTCGCCCAGGACCACGTAGGCCAGGCCCCGGTACAGCGCCATCGTGCCGATGGTCACCGCCAGCGACGGCAGCCCCGCGACGGTCACCAGCAGCCCGTTGACCACGCCCAGCACCGCCCCCAGCAGCAGGCACAGCGGGACGATCGTCTCCAGCGGCACCCCCACCCACCACAACTGGCCCATGACGGCGCTGGTCAGGCCCAGCGTGCTCGCGACGCTCAGGTCGATCTCGCCGGTGATGACGATGAGCGTCATCGGCAGCGCGATCAGCGCCACGCACGCGATGTCCAGCACCAGGAACCCGCCGTTGCGGCCGGTGGCGAACCCCTCCACCAGCAGCGACGCCGCCAGCACCGACACCGCCAGCGCACCCAGCACCGAGGTCTCGCGGGTCCGCAGCAGGGACCGCCACGCCGACCGGCCGGGCCGGCCCGCGCGCCCCTCCACCGCGGCCCCGGCCGCGGACGGACCGATGTCAGGCGCCATGGGAACCCCCTCCTCGGAGCCGGCGGGCGGCGCGCACCGCCAGCAGCCGGTCCAGGCCGATCGCGACGAGGATCAGCAGGCCGACGATCGCCTGCTGCCAGAACGCGTCGACGCGCAGCATCGGCAGCGCCGCGTCGATGGTGGTGAGGAGCAGCGCGCCCAGCGCCGCGCCGTAGACCGTGCCGCTGCCGCCGAAGATCGCCACCCCGCCGACCACGGCGGCCGCGACCACCTCCAGCTCCATGCCGGTGCCCACGGTGGCGTCGAGGGTGCCGAACCGGGCCGCGTAGAGCACCCCCGCCAACCCCGCCAGCGCCCCGTTCAGCACGAACGGCAGGAACACCCGCCGGTCGACCGGGATGCCGCCGAGCCGGGCCGCGTGCGGCTCCGAACCCACCGCGTACAGCTCCCGCCCGCTGCGGTAGTGGCCCAGGTACAGGCCGGCGGCGAGCACCACGGCCAGCGCCACCAGCGCCGGGACCGGCACGCCGAGCACCGTCAGCCGGCCCAGCCCGAGGAACGCGGCGGGCATGTCGGCGGCGTTGACCTGGGTGCCCGACGCCCACCAGTAGTCGATCCCCCGGAACACGTAGAGCGTGCCCAGGGTGACCACCAGGGCGGGAACCCGGGCCGCGGCCACCAGCACCCCGTTGACCGCGCCGCACACCGTGCCCACCAGGACCCCGGCCACCGCCACCAGCGGCAGCGGCAGCCCGGGGAACGACACGAACAGCGTGCCCACCGCGAACGCCGACAGGCCCAGCACCGACCCCACCGACAGGTCCACGTTGCGGGTGATGAGGACCAGGGATTGGCCCACCGCCAGGATCGTCAGCAGCGTCGCGCCCAGCAGCAGGTCGCGCACGTTCTGCCCGGACAGGAACCCGGGGTTGACCGCCGTCGTGGCCGCCACCAGCAGCACCAGCGCCAGCAGGATGCCCAGCTCGCGCACCCGGCGGACCCGCCGCCCGGCGCGGGCGGCGCCGCCGGGTGCGCGCTCCGCCGGGGGCGCCCCGGTCGCGGGCGCGCTCACGCGGCGGCCCCCTGGCCGGTCGCGGCGTACATCACGGTCTCCTCGGTCGCCTCGGAGCGGGGCAGCTCGGCGGTGATCCGCCCCTCGTGCATCACCAGGACGCGGTCGGCCATGCCCAGCACCTCGGGCAGCTCGCTCGACACCATCACCACGGCCATCCCGCCCGCCGCCAGCTCCGACAGCAGCCGGTGCACCTCGGCCTTGGTGCCGACGTCGATGCCGCGCGTGGGCTCGTCGACGATCAGCACCCGCGGCCCGGTGGCCAGCCACTTGGCCAGCACCACCTTCTGCTGGTTGCCGCCCGACAGGGTCGACACGGCGTCGCCCAGGCCGCCCGCCTTCAACCGCAGCCGGTCCGCCCACTCCCGCGTGGCGCGCTCCTCGGCGCGCCGCCGCAGCAGGCCGAAACGGCTCAGCGCCCACCGGCGGGTCAGCGTGGCGTTGCGCTCGACCGACAGCTCCATCACCAGGCCCTGCTGGCGGCGGTCCTCGGGGACCAGGGCGACCCCCGCCGCCATGGCGGCGGCCGGGCGGCCCGCGCGCAGGGCCCGGCCCGCCACCCGCACCGACCCGCTGTCGTAGCGGTCGACGCCGAACACCGCGCGCACCACCTCGCTGCGCCCCGCCCCCACCAGCCCCGCCAGGGCCACGATCTCCCCGGCGTGCACGGTGAACGTGATGTCGGAGAACACCCCGGACCGGGACAGGCCCGCCACCTCCAGCACGGCACCGCCCCGCTCGGCGTCCTGCTTGGGGAACAGCGCGGCGACGTCGCGGCCGACCATCCGCCGCACCACCGCGTCGACCGTCAGGTCGGCCACCGGGTCGGTCGAGACGTGCGCGCCGTCGCGCATGACCGTGACGCGGTCGCACAGCGCGAACACCTCGTCGAAGCGGTGCGAGATGAACAGCACCGCCGCGCCGCCGTCGCGCAGCGAGCGCGCCACCGCGAACAGCCGCTCCACCTCGACCCCCGACAGCGCCGCCGTGGGCTCGTCCATGACGAGCACCCGGGCGTCGAGCGACATCGCCTTGGCGATCTCCACGAGCTGCTGGTCGGCGATCGACAGGCCGCGGGCCGGGCGGTCGGGCGCGATCCGCACGCCCAGGCGGGCGAACAGGGCCGCGGCGGCCGCGTGCATGGCCGCGCGGTCGATGCGCCGGCCCCGGGTGAGGGGCTGGCGCCCCATGAAGATGTTCTCGGCCACCGACAGGTCGGGGAAGAGGGTGGGCTCCTGGTAGATGACGGCGACGCCGGCCCGCTGGGCGTCGGCCGGGCGGGTGAATACCGCGGGGCGGCCGTCGACCTCGACGCGGCCCGCGTCGGGCCGGTGCACCCCCGCGATCGTTTTCACCAGCGTGGACTTGCCCGCCCCGTTCTCGCCGCACAGCGCGTGGATCTCGCCCGCGCGCAGGTCCAGCGAGACGTCCCGGAGGGCCGCGACCGTCCCGAAGGACTTGGCCACCCCGACCAGGGAGAGGGGCGGGGGAGCCGGGGGCGGAGCAGCGTCCACGGCGTCCTCCTTCCCGTCGCGTGCCGGACGGCACAGTGCGTGGAAAAACGTTTCAATTGAGGAGGACGTTAAGTGGGTCACACCGGCATCGTCAAGGGGGGTGCGGACATTGACGACGCGTGACCGGTCCGACGGCCCGCGTCACGGCGCGCGGGCGTCGCTCACCGGGGTCCGCTCCCGGCGGGTCCTCGGATAGGCGGCTGTTGACACGATTTAATGGACCTGTGAACATGGGCCCGCAGTCCCCCCGACCCCGGAGTAGCGCGTTGTCCTCCCTCGAAGGCGTCCGGCGCCCCGTCGGCATCAACGACGTCGCCGCGCGCGCCGGGGTGTCCCCCGGAACGGTCTCCAACGTCCTCAACCGCCCCGAGCGCGTCGCCGAGCCCACGCGGCTGCGGGTCGAGGCCGCCATCCGCGACCTCGACTACGTCCGCAACTCCTCGGGGCGCAGCCTGCGGTCGGGGCGCAGCGACTCCGTCGGCCTGCTCGTCCTCGACATCACCAACCCGTTCTTCACCGAGGTCGCCCGAGGCGTCGAGGACGTCGCCACCGAGGCGGGCCTGGCCCTGGTCCTGCTCAACTCCGCCGAGCAGCAGAGCCGCCAGCAGCGGTCGCTGCGGCTGCTCGCCGAGCAGCGGGCGGCCGGGGCCGTCGTCATGCCCGTCGACGGCGCCACCGCCGACCTGCTGTGGCTGCGCCGGCAGGGTGTGCCGTGGGTGCTGCTCGACCGCGGCGACGTCGGCGCCGACACCGGGTGCAGCGTCGCCGTCGACAACCGGGCGGGCGGCCTGGCGGCCGGCCGGCACCTCGTCAACCTCGGCCACGAGCGGATCACCTTCCTCAGCGGGCCCGCCGAGATGGAGCAGTGCCGCACCCGCCTGGCCGGGCTGCGCGACGCCGCGGTCGAGGCCGGGCTCGACCCCGACGCGGCCGTCCGGGTCATCCGCACCGACCGGCTCAACGCCGAGTCCGGCGAGAAGGCCGTCGAGGAGATCCTGGCGGGCGGCCCGCGCCGCCGCCCCGGCGCCGTGTTCTGCACCAACGACCAGCTCGCCCTCGGCGTGCTCAAGGGCCTCGGCGAGCGCGGGCTGAACGCCCCGGCCGACCTGTCGGTGGTCGGCTACGACGACGTCGGGTTCGCGGCGCTCGTCCACCCCGGGCTGACCACGGTCGCCCAGCCCAAGTACGAACTGGGCCGGGCCGCCATGCGGCTGCTGCTGTCGGAGCTGAACGACGCGGACCACCGGCACGAGCGGCTCCGGTTCGCCCCCGAACTCGTCGTCCGCGGCTCCACCGCCGCCCGCCGCGACTAGGGAGTGTTTTTTGGATCATTCCGGGCTCGCGACCACGCCCCTACTGTGCGCTGCTCCGCAGG
>NZ_BCRK01000052.1 GCF_001552555.1 Nocardiopsis trehalosi NBRC 14201
CGCCGCGCGGGCTATTCCAGCCGGCGCGAGGCCAGCACGCTGACCAGGTGCAGAACGGACTGCAGGGCGGCGACGGCGACGCACGCCGCGACCAGCACCTGGGTGGCGAGCAGGTCGCCGCGCACGGCGTCGACCACGGCCACCAGCACCACGACGATGGACAGCTCCACGGCCTGGATCAGCCGGTGGAAGCGGAGCGCGGCCGCCGCCTTGCGGGCCAGGCCCAGCCCGGCGGAGCGGGGGTGCATGGCCGCGTCGCCGATCTTCTCGGGCAGCCCCGCCTTGGCGCGGGCCACCACGACGTTGTCGGTCTCGACCTTGATGATCGCGGCGCCCAGCGCCGCGGCCATGCCCGCGACCACCCAGTTGCCCGCGACCAGTTCGCCCTGGGCGCGCACGCCCAGGCCGATCAGCAGCGCGATCTCGGACAGGTAGTGGCCGATGCGGTCGAGGTAGATCCCGGCGACGCTGGTGCGCCCGGTGTAGCGGGCGACCTCGCCGTCGGAGCAGTCGAGCAGCAGGTAGACCTGGATCAGCACGAACGCCAGGATGGCCGACCACAGCCCGCCGAAGGCGAGCACCGCCCCGGCGAGCACCCCGAACGCCATCATCAGGTAGGTGATGGGGTTGGGCGGCACGCCGAGCCGGACGAACACCGTGCTCAGGTAGGGCGAGACGTCGCGCATGTACAGGCGCCCGGCCCAGTGCTCCTCGTTGACGCGCTCCTTGATGCCCGCGGGCTGCCCGCCCGCGCGCACCTCAGCGACCGACGGCCGTGACATATTCACCGACGCTCCGCCGAATCTCGTCCTCGGACAGGGCCAGGTGCTCCAGGACCGTGTACCGGCCGGGGCGGGTCTGCGGCGCGTAGGCCACCGCCCGCGCGAACTGCTCCTCGTCCAGGCCGATGTCGGCCGGGACGACGGGCAGCTCGTGCCGGAGCAGGCAGGCCCGGATGTCGCGCATCGCGGCCTCGCCGGTGCCCTGGTGGCGGGTGCGCAGGAAGTAGGCGTACAGCGCGCCCACCCCCGCCAGCTCGCCGTGGTTGCTCACCCCGGGGTAGAGGTGGGTGATCGCGTGCAGGATCTCGTGGCAGGCACCGCTCGCGGGCCGGCTCGACCCGGCGACCGACATCGCCATGCCCGACAGCACCAGCGCCTCGGCGAGCACGGTCAGGAAGTCCTGCGACTCCACGGAGTCGGGGCGGTGCAGCACCGCCTCGGCGGCGACGCGGGCGAAGGTCACGGCCATGCCGTCGACGGGCTCGCCCTGCTCGCGCCCCGCCAGCTCCCAGTCGGCGATGGCCGACAGGTTGCTCACCACGTCGCCGACCCCGGACCGCACCAGGCGCTGCGGGGCGGCGCGCACGTAGTCGACGTCGATCACGACGGCGATCGGCATGGACACCCCGTAGGAGCCCTTGCCGCTCTCGTGCTCCAGCGACGCCGTCGGCGAGCAGATGCCGTCGTGGGCGAGGTTGGTGGCGACCGCCACCATGGGGATGCCGGCCATGGACGCGGCGAACTTGGTGACGTCGATCGTCTTGCCGCCGCCGATGCCGGCGACCGCCTCGTAGGCGCCGGAGCGGAGCTTCTTGCCCAGCTCCGTGGCGACGTCGACGCTGCCGCCCTCGACCCGGAACACCTCGCAGTTGGGCAGGTCCAGGTCGGCGGCGATCTGGGAGCCCTGGCCCGGGCCGACCGCGACGGCGATGCGGCCCTCGGTGGCGATGCGGCGGTCCGCCAGCACCGAGCCGAGGGAGGCGATGGCGCCCCGCCGCACGTCGATCGTGAGCGGCGAGGGCAGCATGCGGGCTAGTAGCGGCATGCGATCTCCCGGGCGCGGGCGAGGTCGTCGTGGTTGTCGACCTCGACCCACTCGACCGTCCCGATCGGGGCGACCGCGACCTTGCCGCCCCGGTTCACCAGCTCCTGGTAGCCGTCCTCGTAGTAGAGCTGCGGGTCGCGCTCCCAGGTGGTCTTGAGCGCGTCGGCGAGCCGGTCGGCCAGCGAGCCCTCGATGAGGGTGGCGCCGATGTACTCGCCGGCCGCCGTGGCCGGGTCCATGAGCTTGGTGATGGTGCGCAGGTGCCCGGACTCGTCCAGGGTCACCTTCATCTCCTCTTCGGCGAGCGTTTTGGCGTTGTCCACCGCGAGGAGCAGCTCCGGCCCCCGGGCGGCGAGTAGCGTCTCCTCGACACTCACCGGGTGCACGGTGTCGCCGTTGACGAGGAGGACGCCCTCGGCGAAGTACTCGCGCGCGGTCCACAGGGAGTAGGCGTTGTTCCACTCCTCGGCCTTGTCGTTGTAGGCCAGGGTCAGGCGGACGCCGTGCCGGCGCTCCAGCGCCTCCTTGCGCTCCTCCACGGCCTCGGCGCGGTAGCCGACGACGACCACGACGTCGGTCAGCCCCACCGCGGCGAGGTTGCGCAGCGAGATGTCCATGATGGTGGTGTCGCCGTCGACCGGCACCAGTGCCTTGGGCAGGGTGTCGGTGTAGGGGCGCAGCCGGCGGCCCGCTCCCGCGGCAAGAACCATACCGAGCATGTCGGCGCCATCCTCCTTAGGTCGTGGAGGCGTCCCTGCCTCCCCATTCGTTACGCGCGGTCTCCGCCAAGGGCGTGACGGGGGTCGCCGACCAGCCCGCCGCGGCGTCCCGGACGAGCAGGACCGCGAGGTAGCCCGTCAGCACACCGTAGGCGAACGGCAGCCAGCCCAGCGCACCGCCGGCGGCCACGACCAGCATGCGGCCGTCCCAGCCGAGCAGCGCGCGCGTGGCCCCGGCGGGCGGTCGGACGCCGCACCGCGCCCGGTGCACGGTGTCGCGGTGGTGCAGCGCGACCGCAGTCAAGAGTACGAACACCAGCGGCCCGGGTACGCCCGAACCGGCGCCGACGGCGAGTAGGTAAAGGTACTCGGTTGCGCGCAGCACCGGTGGCACGAGCCAGTCGAACCGCCCGTCGTGCGGGTGCGCCGAGGCCACCCCCGACAGCAGGAGGGCGGCGACCGGTGCGAACAGGGTAATGCCTGACTGGCCGCCGAGCCCGGCGGCCAGCAGGACGCCCGTGACGAGCGCGCCGGCCAGGGCGGGTGGCAGCGGCGGCAGCGCCCCCGCGGCGAGCCGGCCCAGGCCCGTGGAGACGTGCCCGTCGTCGCGGAGGAGGCGCAGGTCAGGCCGGGGGTCGGGCGGCGGCGGGGATGGCGCGGCCATGGACTACCTCGCGGGGTCTCGGTCGGGCGGGTCGATGAGCGCCCCGGCGACGGCGGCCGCGCACCCGGCGATCAGTGCGACGAACGTCACCCGGGCGTCCCAAATCGTTATCGTCGCGGCCACCGCGGCGAACCGCACCGGTTGCGGGAAGGAGAGCAGCCGGCGCAGCCGCGCCCGCGCGGCGCGCGCCGGGCGGACGCGCCCCGGGGCCGGCCGGGCGCCGGTGCGGGCGGCGCGCACGCTCCGCAGGGCGCGTTCGCGGCCCGCCTCCCACTCGGGGTGGCGGCCGCCGCCCCCGGACGTGCGGATGGGCACCGGGCCGCCGGGCGGCGGTACGGGCGGGGGCGCCGGAACGGGGTCGGGGTCGGGGTCGGGGCCGCCGAGCAGTTCGGCGGTCAGGGAGGCGTCGCCCGGGTCGCGGCGGGCGGGCCGGCCGGGGTCGACGGCCACGATCGGCGAGGGGTCGACGGCGGCGTCGGCCGGGCGGGCGGTGCGCGCCGCGGCGACCCCGTCGCGCAGCGCCAGCGCGGCGAGCGCGGCGGCCGCCCACGTCCACGCGTCGGCGGCCCCGGCGGCGGCGCCGCCGACCGCCACGCCGGCGAGGACGGCGTACTCGCGCAGCCGGGCGAGTACGGCGGCCGTCCACGCGTCGAGGGCGTCGCCGGGGGCGGACCGGAGCCGGGCGGCGACCGCGTCGGCGCCCAGGGCCGCGGCGAGCAGTACCGCGCCGCACAGGGCGCCGCGCACCCCGGGTTCGCTGAACCACACGGCGGCCGCGACGGCCAGCAGCAGGCCCGCGCGGGCCAGGGCCGACGGGGACGTCCCGCGCCTCCGCGCCCAGTGGACCGCCGGGCGGGCGGCCCGGTCGATGCCCCGGTCGATGCGTGCGCCGACATCCGCCACGGCCGTGCCCCTCCCGAGCGCCTACCGGCCAACGGTGGCCCACGGCGCCGCGTACGGCAACCACCGACACGCCCGGCGGCGCGGGGCGGACACGGCGGCGCCCGGCCGCTGCGGGAGCGGCCGGGCGCGGGGCGCGGCGGGCGGGCCGGTCGGGCGGCGGGGCCGGGTCAGGCGGCCTTGCCGTCCTCGCCGGACTTCTTCCGCTCGTCGGCGCGCTTCTTCTCCTCCTGCTCCGCCTTCACATCGGCGTTGTAGGCGTCGAGCGCGCTCTGGATGTCGGTGTCGAGCACCAGCCGGCCGTCCTTGACGTACAGCCCGCGGGTGCAGAACCGCTTGAGGTCGGACTCGCTGTGCGAGACCAGCACCATGGTGCGGTTGTTCTTGAGCATCCGGGTGATGGCGTCGTAGCACTTCTTCTTGAACGCCTTGTCGCCGACCGCGAGCACCTCGTCGACGAGCATGACGGGGTGCTCCAGCTGCGAGATCAGCGCGAAGCCGAGCCGGACCTTCATGCCGCTGGAGTAGTGCCGCACGGGCATGTCGATGTAGCCCTCGCGGATGTTCGCGAACTCGACGATGTCGTCGAACCGCTCCTCCAGCATCTTGGGCGTCATGCCGTGCAGCGAACCCACCAGGTGGACGTTCTCGCGCCCGGTGAGCTGGTCGTTGAAGCCGGCCCGCAGCTCCAGCAGCGGCGCGACCTTCCCGCGGACCTCGACGGTGCCCTCATCGGGGATGAGGACGCCGGCGATCATCTTCAGCAGGGTGGACTTGCCGGTGCCGTTCTTGCCGACGATGCCGACGCACTCGCCCTGGCCGATCTCGAAGGAGATGTCGCGCAGCGGCCAGAAGTCGGCGCCCGCCGGGTTGGGGTCGCGCTTGGTCCCGTGGATGAACATCTCGCGCAGGCTCCGCTTGCGCCGGCGGTTCATCGCGAACTTGATGCCGAGCCCCTTGGCCTCGATGACCGGCTCCGCCATTTACAACTCCTTCAGGACCGACGTCTCCAGACGGCGGAACGTCGCGTATCCGATGATCATCGTCAGGACGGCCCCGCCGACCGTCGCGGCCAGGATGAACCCGTTCGGCGCGTCGGCCGGGAACCAGACGGCGTGGTGCATCTTGAAGATACCGAGCAGCGGGTTGAGTTCGTACAGCGTCTTGAACCACTCCGGGAACGTGTCGGAGTCGAGGACCAGCGACGACGGGATGATGATCGCCGACGCGTAGAACAGCACCCGGTTCAGGATACGCACGATGCGCTCGATGTCGCGCATGAGCACGTTCACCGAGGCCAGCAGCAGCGTGATGCCCAGGGAGAACGTGAACTGCACGATGATGGCCAGCGGCAGCCACACCAGCAGCCCCTCGACCGACGTCCGCCCGCCCAGCGCGAACACGAAGAGCAGCAGCACCGGCCAGGTGAAGAGGTAGTCGACGAACTTCCCCGTCACGACCGCCACCGGGAAGATCTCCCGGGGCACCTTCATCGTGGTGATGAGCTTGGCGTGCGAGATCAGCGCCTTCGGCGCCTCACCCAGCGAGACGCTGAACCACAGCCACGGCAGCAGGCCGGAGATGAGGAACAGCATGTAGCCGCCCGGGGCGTCGTCGCCTCCGGGCACGCCCCGGTTGGTGTCGAACATCAATCCGAAGACGAAGAAGTAGATCGCCGCCATGGCCAGCGGTTCCAGCATGGACCACGCGTAGCCGAGGATCGATTTCTGGTACTTGACCTTCAGGTCGCGTCGGACCAGGAGTCCGACGACCTTCCGGTTCTGCCAGACGGCAAGCGCCCTTGACGCCACCGCCACCTCCTCCGGGGTGCAGTTTCGAACTTCCGCGGCCGCTCCGGCGGCCCGCGCCACGCGGGCCGGGCCGAGCGCCGCCCCCGGGGTGAGGGGCGGGTCCGCACGCGACCGCTGGCGCGGTCATGGCGGGGTGCTCGGCACCGCCGAACGACGGGCGGTGGCCTACGGTTCTCCAGATCGGACATCCAGGAGATCGGGAACGAGCGGTGCGCTCGCCGAGGGCGACGCTCCTGGGGCTCGGCGCCCGATCCTGCCATACCGGGCGACCGGGAGAGCATTCAGGTGGACACAGATTACCGGTGCGTCGGCGGGCGGCGTCCCATGGGCGCCGATTGTTCCCGCATTGTTGGCCGTCCGACGGCGCGCCGCGACCGGTCGCGGTCGGCTAGCCTCGGTCGACGGACGACAAGGAAGGTGCCACATGCCGCAGCAGCCGGCCGCCTCCCCCGCCGGCGCGGGACGCCCCCGGGTGACCGCCGCGGTCCTGGCGGGCGGGATCGGCGCCCGCATGGGCGCGCCGCGCCCCAAGCAGCTCCTGCCGCTCGCCGGCCGGGCCATCATCGAGCACTCGCTGGCGGCGTTCTGCGCGGCCCCCGAGGTCGACGACGTCGTCGTCCTGATGGTGGCCGACCACGTGGCCGAGGTCGAGGCGCTGGTCGCCGCGGCCGGCCTGGACAAGGTGCGGGCCGTGCTGCCCGGCGGCGCCACCCGCACCGCCACCTCGGTGGCGGCCCTGCGCGCGCTCGACCACCTGCCCGGCACCGACCTGGTGCTGCTGCACGACGCCGTGCGCCCCCTGGTGACCGGCCGGGTCATCGCCGACTGCGTCGCCGCGCTGGGCACGGCCGGCGCGGTGGGCGTGGCGGTGCCGGCGGGCGACACCGTGGTGGAGGTCTCCCCCGGCCCGTCCGGCGCCGAGGCCGTCCGGCACGTGCCGCCGCGCGCGTCGCTGCGCCGCATGCAGACCCCGCAGGGGTTCCGGCTCGACGTGGTCCGCCGCGCCTACGCGGCCGCGCTGGACGACCCCGACCTCGTGGCCACCGACGACTGCGGGGTGGTGCTGCGCTACCTGCCGGGCGAGGAGGTCCGGATCGTCCCTGGTGACGAGGCCAACATCAAGGTGACCAACCCGGGCGACGTCGAGGTGGCCGAGGCGCTGCTGCGCCGGCGCGCCGCCGTGGGGTGAGCGGGGTGGGGGTCTTCACCGCCACCGAGGTCATCGGGCACCGCGGGGCCGGGCGGGGCACCGTCGGCGGGCACCGCGAGAACACCGCCGGCTCCTACGCGGCGGCGGTGCGGGCGGGCGCCGACTGGATCGAGGTCGACGTGCGGCGGACCGCCGACGGCGTCCTCGTCGTCCACCACGACGCCGCCCTCGCCGACGGCCGCCCCGTGGTCGACCTGCCCGCCGCCGAGTGCAAGGCGCACGGACTGCTGACCTTCGCCGAGGCCCTCGACGCCGTTCCCCCCGACGTGGGGCTGGACGTCGACGTCAAGACCGTCATGGAGGACGCCGCCGACCCGCCGGCCGACCGCACCATGGCGCTGCTGCTGCCGGTGCTGCGCCGCGAGGCGCGGCGGCGCCGGGTGTTCGTGTGCTCCTTCGACCCGGCGGCGCTGCTCGCGGTGCACGAGGCGGCGCCGGGGGTGCCCACGGCGTGGATGCCGTTCGTGCGCAACCCACTGGACCAGGCGGTGGCCGGGGCTGCGGGGCTGGGCTGCGCCATCGTGGCGATCGACGCCCGCTCCTTCGGGCTGGCCGGCGACCCGCCCCGCCCGGGGCGGCGGTCCGTCGCCCACACGGTCGGGGTCGCCCACCGGGCCGGCCTGGAGGTGGTGTCGTGGTGCCCCGACCCGGTCGACGCCGCGCGGTTCGCCGAGGCGGGGGTCGACGCGGTCGTGGTCGACGACGTGCCGGGCGTGGTGGCGGCCCTCAAGGGGGCCTAGGAGGCCGGGCGGCGCCCCCGCCGGCGGGGGCGGCGCGGGGGTCAGGCGTCGGCGCGGCTGAGCCGGGCGGTGCGCGAGTCGGCGCCCAGGCCGGGCGGGCTGGTCAGGAAACCGGTGCCCCACGCCATGTGCATGGTGGCCAGCGCCACGGGCACGCACAGCCGGCCCTTGAGGGTCATGCCGCGGCCCAGGGGCACCGAGGCCGCGAGGACGGCGGCGGCGTAGGCGCCCGGGACCAGCCAGGCGACCGGCAGCGCGAACCCGGCCGCGAGGCCGGCCACCACACCGAGCACGGCGGCGGGCGGCGCCAGGTAGCGGAGGTTGATGGTGCCCTTGTGCTGGCGGGCCACCACCCGCCGCCACCGGCCGTAGTGGAAGTACTGGCGGGCCAGCGCCTTCGCGTTGGGCCGGGGCCGGTAGGAGACCCGCATGCGCGGCTGGAACCACACGACGCCGCCGGTGCTGCGGATGCGGTGGTTCATCTCCCAGTCCTGGGCGCGCAGGAACGCCTCGTCGTAGCCCCGGACCCGGTCGATGGCCGACCGGCGGAACACGCCCAGGTAGACGGTGTCGGCGGGGCCGCCCTCGCCGCCGGTGTGGAACTTGGCGTTGCCCACGCCGACCTTGGAGGTCATGGCGGCGGCGACGGCCTTCTCCCAGTCGGTCTCGCCCTCGGCGGCCATGATGCCGCCGACGTTGTCGGCGCCGGTCTCGTCCAGGGTCTCGACGGCCACCCGCAGGTAGTCCGACGGCATCATGGCGTGGCCGTCGATGCGGGCCACGATGCCGTGCGAGGAGGCGCCGATGGCGGCGTTCAGCCCGGCGGGGGTGCGGCCGGTCGGGTTGTCGACCACCTTGACCCGCGGGTCCTCGGCGGCCAGCGCGTCCGCGACCTCGCGGGTGCGGTCGGCGGAGGGCCCCACCGCGAGGACCACCTCCAGGTCGCCCGGGTACTCCTGGGCGAGCACGTGCCGCACGGCCGCGGCGAGGTGGCGCTCCTCGTTCAGAACGGGCATGACAACCGAAACGGGTGGCCAGGTCACGGGACGTCCAAGGGGTACGGGTGGGCTGGGTCGCTGACCAAACGCTACTGCACCGCCCGGCCGGGTCCGGCCACGCGCGCGGGGCCCCGGCGGGGCCGTCGGCGGCCGGTCCGGCCGGCCGGCGGCCCGGACCTGCGCGGACGGCCGGCGAGGGATAGGACGCCGGGAGGCGGGAAGGTGCCGGGCGGGCGGGCGGCCCGACACCCGCCCGAACCGTGCGGGCGCGCACAGCGTCCAACCCGGTGCAACACGCCGACGAGCGACATCGCACGACCCATCGGTGGATTCGGTGACAACCTAAGGGCCTGGACACCGGTGCGGTCATGTACGGGGAGGTCACCCAGTGAGCGAGCCGAAGGGGCGCGGCCCCGGCGGGGCCGGAGGGCGCGCGGGCACCGCGGCGGCCGCCCCGGGCGGGCCGGTGCGCACGGGCGGACGGGGCGCGCGGTGAGCGGCGGCCGGCGGCCGGACGACCCCGAGGAGTTCCGCCGCGTGCGGTCGGCCCCCGCACCGCCCGACGGCGCGGACGCGGTCCGGCCCTCCGGCGTGGCGGCGCTGCCGAGCGCGCGGGTGCGGCGCAAGCGGGCCGCGGTGCTCATGGCGGGCACCCTGTCGGTGCTCGTGCTGCTGGCGTCGGGGACCGCGTGGTCGCTGTCGGGGTGGGTCTCCGGGCAGATGAACCGGTTCGACGTGTTCGGCGGGCTGCTCGACGGCGACCGTCCCGCCCCGGGCCCCACGGGCGCGCTCAACTTCCTGGTGATCGGCTCCGACGGGCGCGACCAGATGGAGCGCGGCGAGCAGGACGACCTCGGCGTGGGGCACACCCCCGGCGAGCGCTCCGACACCATGATGCTCGTCCACCTCAACAACGACCGCGACCGCGTCACCGTGGTCGGCATCCCGCGCGACTCCTGGGTGGACATCCCCGGGCACGGCGAGGACAAGATCAACGCGGCCTACGCCTACGGCGGCCCCAGCCTGGCCGTGCAGACGGTCGAGTCGGCGACCAACGTGCGCGTCGACCACTACGTGGAGGTCGACTTCACCGGGTTCGTGGACGTGGTCGACTCCCTCGGCGGCATCGAGGTGTGCCTGCCCGAGGCGATCGACGACCCCAAGGCCCACCTGGTCATGGCGGCCGGCACCCACCAGGTCGACGGGCAGCAGGCGCTGGCGTTCGCGCGCACCCGGCAGACCGCGCGCGGCGACCTCGACCGCATCGACCGCCAGCAGCAGGTCATCGCGGCGCTGCTGGACAAGGCGCTCAGCTCCGAGACCCTCACCGACCCGGCGAAGTTCTCCGCGTTCCTCGACAGCGCCCTGGGGTCGGTGACCGTGGACGAGGGGCTCGACAGCGGCACCCTGAACCAGCTCGGCGGCCAACTGCGGTCGATCGGGCTGGACGACGTCACCTTCGCCCAGGTCCCGGTCGCGCAGGTGGACTACTGGACCCCGCGCGGGGACGTCGCCATCCGCTGGGACGAGGCGGCGGCGGCCGACATGTTCGCCGCCATCGCCGCCGACCGGCCGGTGGACGCGGACGGCGGGTCCGGTGGCGAAGGCGGCGAGGGCGGCGGCCCGGCCGAGGGCGCCGACGTGCGGCCCGCCGACGTCCGGCTGCAGATCTTCAACGGCATGGGCACCCCCGGCCTGGGCGCGCAGGCCCGCCAGGGCCTGACCGACGCCGGGTTCCAGGTGCCGGGTGAGGCGCAGAACTGGTCGAGCCGCGACGTGCCCCGCACCCTGGTCCGGTACGCCCCCGGGTCGCTGGCGGCGGCCGAACTGGTGGCGGAGGCGCTACCCGGCGCCGCCATGGAGGAGGACGCCACCCTCGGCGAGGACGTGCAGGTCGTCGTCGGCGCCGACTACACGGGCGTCCAGGCGCCGGAGGCGTCGGCCGCCCCGGCCCCGACGCCCACGGCGTCCCCCGAACAGACCACCACCGCCCGCGAGAACGTCTGCTCCTGATGCCCGCCCCGGCCCGGCCGGGCCCGCCACCGGCACACACCACCCGGCCGCGGGGCGGGTGGACCGGGACAGGCCGGGCACCGGACCGCACCCGACCGCCGACCGGTCGGGCGGGCAGGCGGGGTGGACCGAGCAGCGTGGACGGACCGGACACCCCCGGCCCGGTCCGGCCCGCCACCGGCGCACGCCCCCGCCGGGGCCGGTGGGCCGGGGCAGACCGAGCACCGTGACCGGACCGGACACCGGCCCACCCACCGGGACGCATCCCGTCCCCGACATCGCACCGGGTCCGGGCACGGGGCACCACGCTCGGCCCCACCCCGCCCCGCCGGGGCACGCCCCCGCCGGGGGCCGGGCCGCCTCGGGCCGGATCACGGCCCGGGGAGGGCGTGCCCACCCCGGGCGCGGGGTAGCAGGACAGAACGAGCCCTAAGGAGGCCCCCATGCTGCGCCACCTCCTCGGCCTGCTGGCCGGGATCGCGGTCGCCCCGCTGCTCTGGGCGGGCGTCGCCTGGCCCGCGTCCGAGATCGGCTCCGCCCTCGGCGGTGGCGACGCGCTCGCCGCGCCCATGACCGCGACCGCGCTCGGCGTCCTCATGCTCGTCGGCCTGGCCTGCGGGTTCCTGGCGGGGGCACGCGTGTCACCGCTGGCGGCGTTCGTCTCCGGCGGCGCGCTGCTGGCGTTCTGCCTGTGGCCCGTCATCGACCCGGGGTCGCTCGACGCGGCGCTGCCGGAGTGGCTGGGCCGCGACACGCTGTTCCACCCGGCCGGGCCGGGCCTGCCGATCGCCCTGCCGCTGGGCACGCTGCTGTTCGTGTCGTCGGTGGTGCCGTCGCGCTGGTCCCGCCGCGCCGCCCCGATGCCGCCCGCCCACCCCGCGCCCTACGAGGGCCGCCCCGGCCCCGCCGCCGACCCCTACGGCGACCGCGCCGCCGACCCGTACGGCCCGCCCGCGACCTACGACGACCGGTACGACGACCGGCCCGCCCCCTACGACGCCCCCTATGGCGACGCGGACCCGCGCGAGTCGACCCTGCCCGACACCGCTCCCCCGGCCCCGCGCCCGGGCGCCGACCCCGAGCGCACCACCACCCCGTTCCGCCGCGGCCCCGAGGGCCCGGAGGAGGCGCCCTGGCAGGACGACCGCCCCCGCACCCGCGCCTTCCGCCGCATCCCGCGCTGAAAACCACACCGCGCCGCGCCGGGCGTGGACCGAGGCCGCCGTCCGTGAGAAGCCGGCGTAGGCCTCGGCACGCCGTGGGCCGACCGGAACGACCACCGTCGGGGACAGCCGGGGAAGAGCAAGGTGCCCTGGCGGGGAGGGTGTTGTGGCGGTGGTGGGAGGTTTCGGGTCGGCGGCCATGCGGCTGGTCAGTGGACACGGGTGGGGACCGGAGAACGGCTCTGGAACGGTGGGCGCCGCGCGGTTAGCGTGGAGGGGGACCCCTCCCGCGGGGTGGCCGGCGAAGAGGAGACAGCGCCATGTCGAACGTCTCGCGTCACCTGATCGGCGTCCTGCTGGGGGTCGCCGCCGTCCCGGTCGTCGGATTCGGGGTGGTGTGGGCGCCCGCCTGGCCGTCGGTCGCCGGCTACGCCGTCACCGACGTACCCCGCGTCGCCGACCGGGCCGCCGAACTCGCCGCCCTCGGGGTGATCGCCCTGGTCATCGGGCTGCTCGCCGGGTCGCGGCTGTCGCCGCTGGCCTCGCTGCTGCCCGGTCTCGCCCTGACCGCACTGGGCGTCCTCGGCGCCCTGGGCACTCCACTCGCTCTCGCGGCCGCGCTCGAACCGCCCGGCGGGGGCGACCCGTGGTTCGCCCGCGACCCGGCGCTGCTCCTGGTGGGCGGGCTGCTGCTGGTGGCGTCGCTGCCGGTCGCCCGGTGGCGGGCCCGGCGGGACCGCCGATCCGCGTACGACGACGACCGCCACGACGACGGCTACGGCCCGGGGGCCGACGACGGCCGCTACGGCCCGGCGGAGGGCACGCCGATCCGCGACTGGGGCGACGACACCGCCGTCACCCGGCCCGTCCCCGGCATCAGCGACGACGAGCGCCCGCGCGCCCGCCACCGGCGCGCCCCGGAGTGGCCGCCCGGCGGCACCTCCTGACCCGCCCCGTTCCTCGGTGAGCTTGACGCTACCGGGGTAGGGGATCGCTCCCGAAGCCCGTCAACGTCGAGATCGACGGCGTGGGGCGGTTCCGGGCACGCAAAGCCGCCCCCGGCGGCGATGGCGGAGGGGGCCGGCGCGCTGGGGGAACCCCTACTTCAAGTCAACCCGCACGGAGGGTGCCCGCGCCACCGGGACCCCGCCCCTGTGGACGAGCGTGCCGCACCGGCCGCGCGCGCCGTTCGGACGGCGCCGCCCCGGCGGCGCGGAATCCGTCGGGCGGCGCGGTGCGCGCTCCGGCGGGTACCCGCGGGTAATCTGAGGCAGCCGCGGTGTTATCCGGGGCGCGGCCGGGGGACCACTCCAGAACGGCACGGCCGTTCCGGCCGCGCGCGGTCGGCGCTCCCGGCACCGGCCCGGCCCCGCTCGGCGGCGCGCGCGGGGGCCGCTCCCCGGCGGGCACCCCTGCTCTCCGCGCTGTGGAGCGCCGGTAGCATGCCAGGGCCGCGGCAGCGGGCGGTGAACGCCGTGCGGACGGCGGCGGCGCCGACGCAGCAAGGAGGGACGGAGCAGTGGTCGCACAACAGCGCAGCAAGATCTCGGTCATCGGGACCGGGTACCTGGGCGCGACGCATGCCGCGTGCATGGCCGAACTCGGCTTCGAGGTCCTGGGGCTCGACGTCGACCCGGCGAAGATCGACGCCTTGGCGGCGGGCCGCGTCCCGTTCTACGAGCCGGGGCTGGAGGAGGTGCTGGTCCGCAACCTGGAGAACGGCCGCCTCCGCTTCACCACCGACTACCGCGAGGCCGCGGAGTTCGCCGACGTCCACTTCATCTGCGTGGGCACGCCGCAGCGCTCCGACTCCAACGCCGCCGACCTGTCCTATGTGGACTCCGCCATCGACTCCCTGGCCCCGCTGCTGACCCGGCCGACCGTGGTCATCGGGAAGTCGACCGTGCCGGTCGGCACGGCCGCCGTCGCCGCCGCCCGGCTGGCGGCGCTCGCCCCGGCGGGCGACGCCGTCGAACTCGGGTGGAGCCCGGAGTTCCTCCGCGAGGGGTTCGGCGTCGAGGACACCCTGCGCCCGAACCGCATCGTCATCGGCACCACCTCCCCCCGGGTCGAGGAGGTGATGCGCGAGGTCTCCGCGTCGCAGATCGAGCAGGGCATCCCGTTCCTCGTGACCGACCTGCAGACCGCCGAGCTGGTCAAGGTGTCGGCCAACGCGTTCCTCGCGACGAAGATCTCCTTCATCAACGCCATGGCGGAGGTGTCGGAGGCGGCCGGCGCCGACGTGATCAAGCTCGCCAAGGCGCTCTCCTACGACGACCGCATCGGCGGCAAGTTCCTCGGCCCCGGCCTGGGCTTCGGCGGCGGCTGCCTGCCCAAGGACATCCGCGCCTTCATGGCGCGCGCCGACGAACTGGGCGTGGAGCCGGCGCTGTCGTTCCTGCGCGAGGTCGACGCCATCAACCAGCGCCGCCGGGCGCGCACCATCGACATCGCGCGCGGGCTCATCGGCGGCAGCTTCGCGGGGCGGACGGTGGCGGTGCTGGGTGCCGCGTTCAAGCCGAACTCCGACGACATCCGCGACTCCCCCGCGCTGGACGTGGCCGCCACCATCGCCTCGCTGGGCGGCGTGGTCACCGTCTACGACCCCGAGGCGCTGGAGAAGGCGCGGCGCGCGCACCCCGAGCTGGGGTACGCGCACTCGATGCTGGAGGCGGTGCGCGACGCCGAGGTGGTGCTGCTCCTCACCGAGTGGGCCGAGTTCCGCGACGCCGACCCCGACGAGCTGTCCAAGGTGGTCCGCGAGTGCCGGATCGTGGACGGCCGCAACGCCCTCGACCCCGAGCACTGGCGCGCCCGGGGCTGGATCTACCGCGCCCTGGGCCGCCCCTAGCCCGCAACGCCCGCCCGCCCGCGCGGGGCCTGCGCGCCCGGCGCCGGCCCTTCGGCCACGCGGCGGCGCCGGCCGGCCGAGCCGGTCGTGCGGCGCCGAGCCCGCGGGGCCGGCACGTGCTCGGCCGCGGGGGCCGGGCGGCGGGGGTCCGCGCGGCGCCGGGCGGCGGGGCGGGTGCGTCTGCTCGGGAGGGGGCCGCGACAATGGCGGCATGAGCGACATCAGCGACGACGAGATCCGCCGGGTCCTGCGCGAGAGCGAGGTGTGGGCCGTGGTGGGGCTGGGCGGCGACCCCTACCGGGCCGCGTTCGGGGTCTCCCGGTTCCTGCAGAACCAGGGCAAGCGCATCGTGCCGGTGCACCCCTCCGGCGCGACCGTGCACGGCGAGCCCGGGTACCGCTCGCTCGCCGACATCCCGTTCGACGTGGACGTGGTCGACGTGTTCCGCCGCGCCGACCAGGCGGGCGGGGTCGCCGACGAGGCCCTGGCCCGGCCCGAGGTCGGCACCGTCTGGTTCCAGCTGGGGGTGGTCGACCACGCCGCCGCCGAGCGGGTGCGCGCCGCCGGGCGGACCATGGTCATGGACCGGTGCCCGGCGATCGAGTGGCCGCGCCTCCTCGGCTGACCCGGTGCGGCGGCGCGCCGCGGCGGCGGTTCGGGCGCGGCGGGCGGGGTAGGTCCCGGGCATGCGCCGTCCGCGATTCCTCCGGTCCTCGGGCCCTCCGGACCCCGCCGCGGCCCCCGCTGCGGCGCCCGCCCCCGACCCCCGCGCCGCCGAGCGCGCCGACCGCCGCCGCGCGCTGGCGCGCGAGCACGGCTGGACCTACACCGAGCGCCACCAGCGGGCCATCCAGGGCTGGCCGCGCACCGCGCTGCCGCCCGGTCCGCTGGGCCGGGTGCGCGACGTGGTGTCGGGGCGGCACCGCGGTCGGCCCTTCTTCCTCTTCGACTACGTCCACCGGCGCGCCGCCGACCTGCCCGACCGGACGCTGCTGGTGTACGCGGTGGAGCTGCCGGTGCGGGTGCCCTACCTGTACGTGCAGGACCGCGACGGCGGGGCGCACGGCCTCTACGCCGAGAGCCCCGACAGCGAATTCGCCGTCGAGCTGCTGTCCGAGGGGGTGCGCGAGGACATCCGCCGCCACGGCATCACCGACCTGGTGCTCGACGGCGACCGGCTCATCTGCGCCGGGGCCGACCCGGGCACCACCGACCCGGCGCGCCGCCTCGACGCGCTGGTCGAACTGGTCGGCCACGTGCCCGCCGACGTCTGGTCCCGCTGGGGCCGCTGACCCGACGGCCGCCCGCCGCAGCGGGCCGTCCCGTCGTTGACGGGGGCGTGGCGCCGTGCGCCGCCGGGCCGACCGGGTCCCCTTTGGGCTCGGAGGACCGCGCGGGTGCCGGCCCGGTCGTCGCGGACGGACGCCGCGCGGCCCGTCCGGCACGGCGGGCGAACGCCGCGCGGTCGGGGGCCTCGCTCGGCTAGCGGCCGAAGCCGATGCCGGACCCGCCGGTGACCTGGGCGCGCAGGCGCTCGCCCTTGGCCTGCGCCTGGGCCTTCAGCTCCGCCTGGAACTCGGTCATGCGCGCGCGCAGGCCGGTGTCGTGGGCGGCGAGCATCCGCACCGCCAGCAGGCCAGCGTTGCGCGCGGCGCCGACCGCGACCGTGGCGACCGGGACCCCGGCGGGCATCTGCACGATCGACAGCAGGGAGTCCATGCCGTCGAGGTGGCGCAGCGGCACCGGGACGCCGACGACCGGCAGCGGGGTCACCGACGCCAGCATGCCGGGCAGGTGGGCGGCGCCGCCGGCGCCGGCGATGATCGCCTTCAGCCCGCGGTCGGCGGCCTCGGTGCCGTAGGCGATCATCTCGTGCGGCATGCGGTGCGCGGAGACCACGTCGACCTCGAAGGTGACCCCGAACTCCTGGAGTACCGTTGCCGCGTCCTGCATGACCGGCCAATCGGAGTCGCTGCCCATCACGATGCCGACGGTCGGGGCGGTCTCGGTCACTGCGGGTCTCCCTTGAGGTAGGCGGCGGCGTCGCGGGCTCGTTCGAGCAGGTCGACGTGGTCGTCGCCGGCGACGGTGACGTGCCCGATCTTGCGGCCGGGGCGGACCTCCTTGCCGTAGAAGTGCACCTTCAGCTCGGGGTCCTTGGCCATGACATGAATGTAGCGGCCGTAGACGTCGGGGTCGGTGCCGCCGAGCACGTTGGCCATGACGGTGAAGGGGGCGGTGGTGCGCGGTGACCCCAGGGGGAGGTCGAGGACGGCGCGCAGGTGCTGCTCGAACTGGGAGGTGCGGGCGCCGTCGATCGTCCAGTGCCCGGAGTTGTGCGGCCGCATCGCCAGCTCGTTGACGATGACGCCGCCGGGGGTCTCGAACAGCTCGACGGCGAGCACGCCGACCACGTCGAGCGCGTGCGCCAGGTCGATCGCCAGCTCCTGGGCGCGGACCGCCTTCTCCTCGTCCAGGTGGGGGGCGGGGGCGATGACCTCGTGGCAGATGCCGTCGCGCTGCACGGTCTGCACCACGGGGTAGACGGCGATCTGCCCGTAGGGCGACCGCGCCACCTGCACGGCGAGTTCGCGGCGGAAGTCCACCCGCTCCTCGACCAGCAGCGGGACCTCCTCGGCGGCGGCCCGGTCGACGACCGCGGCGGCCTCGGCGGTGTCGCCGACCACCCACACGCCCTTGCCGTCGTAGCCGCCGCGCGCCGCCTTGAGCACGACCGGCCAGCCGGTGCCGTGCTCGGCGTCCTCGGCGAACGCGGTGACCTGCTCCACGGTGGTGACCGCGCGCCAGCGCGGGCAGGGGGCGCCCAGTTCCTCGGCGCGCACCCGCATGCGCAGCTTGTCCTGGGCGAAGGCGAGCGCCGACCGGCCGGGCCGCAGCACCGCGCCGGCCTCCTCCAACTGGCGCAGCACGGGGCCGGGCACGTGCTCGTGGTCGAAGGTCAGCACGTCGGCGGACTTGGCGAACGCGAGCAGGTCGGCCGCCCCGCGGTCGTCGCCGATGTGGACGTCACCGGTGACCTGGGCCGCACTGTCGCCGGCGGACCCGGCCAGCACCCGGAAGTCGATGCCCAGGGCGATGCCCGCCTGGTGCGTCATCCGGGCAAGTTGCCCGCCGCCCACCATTCCGACGCGGGGTACGGGCCGATTACGCTCGCTCACAGTGCCTCAACTCGTTGGTTCGCGGTGCCGGGACGCTCCTGCGGCCGCCACGGGCCGACCGTGGCACCCCACGGAATTCTAGTGACCACCCGGGCAAAGGATCGGATCCCCTCGTGCGACCGGCAACAGCGCTGTACCGGCGGTTCTCCCACCTCCTCCAGGAACTCGCCAAGTTCGGGACGGTGGGCGCGGCCGCCTACGTCGTGCAGCTCGCGACGACCAACCTCTTCTGGACGGTGCTGGGGATGCCCGCGCTGGCCGGGCAGGCGCTGGGCGTGTTGTGCGCGACCGTGGTGGCGTTCCTGGGCAACCGGTTCTGGACCTTCCGCGACCGGGCGCGCACCGGGCTGGGCCGCGAGTACGCGCTGTTCTTCCTGCTGAACGCGGTCGGTCTGGGCATCCAGCTGGCGTGCGTGGGCGTGGCGGTCTACGGGCTGGGCCTGGACGACGCGCTGTCGCGCAACATCTCCGGCAACGTGATCGGGGTGGGGCTGGGGTCGCTGTTCCGGTTCTGGTCCTACCGGCGGTGGGTGTTCCCGGCCGAGGAGGGCCCCCGCGCCCCCGCGGAACGCGCTTAACGCGCATTCCCCGCATTTCCCCCTTTTCGGCGACCGCCGACCGGGAAAACGCCGGCCGCGCCGTTCCCGGTGCGCCCCGCGCCGCCCGCCCGCTCCGCGGCATGCGTATTTTCGGCCGGGGCGGGTCCATACGGCGCGCATAATAGGGAAATGCCCCCGACTCGACTTACGATCAGGGGCATGACCTGCGTTTTGCTGGCCGAAGACGATACGTCGATCTCCGAGCCCCTGGCCCGCGCACTGCGCCGCGAGGGGTATACGGTCGACGTCACCGTCAATGGTACTGAGACCCTCGACCGCGCCCGCGCCGGGGATATCGATCTGATGGTCCTCGATCTCGGGCTCCCCGAAATGGACGGTCTGGAAGTCGCCCGCCGGCTCCGCGCCGAAGGACACGGCACCCCGATCCTCATCCTGACCGCGCGCGCGGACGAGGTCGACACCGTCGTGGGTCTCGACGCGGGCGCCGACGACTACGTCACCAAGCCGTTCCGGCTCGCCGAACTACTCGCGCGGGTCCGCGCCCTGCTGCGCCGCGGCGGCGCCGAGGTCCCGGTCGTGCACGGGGTGCGCATCGACAACGACTCCCGCCGGGCGTGGCTGGGCGAGCGCGAACTGCAGCTCACCACCAAGGAGTTCGACCTGCTGCGCGTGCTGGTGCGCGACGCGGGCAAGGTCGTGACGCGCGAGCAGATCATGCGGGAGGTGTGGGACACCAACTGGTGGGGGTCGACCAAGACCCTCGACATGCACATCTCGTGGCTGCGCCGCAAGCTGGGCGACGATGCCAACCAGCCCTCCTACATCACCACCGTGCGGGGGGTCGGCTTCCGCTTCGAACGCGACTAGGGCGGCCTGCTCCGCAGCGGCCGCGCGCCCCGCGCCGCCGCGGAACCGAGGAGGGACATGCGCAGGCGGATGCTGTTCTCCACCCTGGTCGTCACCGTGATCGCGGTGATGCTCCTGGGGCTTCCGCTGGGCGCCCTGACGTACAAGTCGATCTACGACGAGAACGTCCGCGGGCTCCAGCAGGAGGCCGACATCATCGCCGCCGAGGTCGACGTGCAGGTCCGCGACGACGGCGAGATCGACCGGGAGCAGTTGGACTCCGCCTACCCGGCGCGGCACATCGAGATCACCCTGCCCGGGGCCGAGGGGCCGGTCGACGCGGGCGGCTGGGACTTCGACCCGGGCGCCGCGTCCCCCCCGCCCGCGATGAAGGCCACCGCGACCTCCCCCTCGGGGGTCGAGGTCGCGGTGTGGCGCGACACCCGGCGGGTGCAGGAGAGCATCATCAACGCGTGGCTGGGCATCGCCTCGCTGTCGCTGCTGGCGATCGGGGTGGCGGTGGGGCTGGCCATGCTGCAGGCGCGGCGGCTCACCCTCCCGCTGGTGGACCTCGCGGCGACCGCCGAGCGCCTGGGGTCGGGGGTGACCACCCCGTGGGGGCACCGCTACGGCATCCCCGAGGCCGACCGGGTGGCCGAGGTGCTCGACCGCAGCGCCGAGCGCATCGCCGGGCTCATCGCCACCGAGCGCCACTTCGCGACGGACGCCTCGCACCAGCTCCGCACCCCGCTCACCGCGCTGTCGATGCGGTTGGAGGAGATCATCGCCGAGGCCGACGACCCGGCGGTGGTGCGCGAGGAGGGTGAGGCCGCGCTCACCCAGACCGAACGGCTGGTGGAGACCGTGGAGAGCCTGCTCGGGCGGGCCCGCAAGAGCCAGAACCCCGAGGTGGAGCCGATCGCGATCGACGGCGTGCTGGAGCAGTTCGTGGCCGAGTGGTCGCCGGTGTTCCGCGCCGACGACCGGCGGCTGGAGCTGACCGGCGAGACGGGCCTGACCGCGGTCACCGTGCCCGGGGACCTCGCGCAGATCCTCGCCACGCTGGTGGAGAACGCCTACAAGCACGGCGCGGGCACGGTGACG
Source organism: Nocardiopsis trehalosi NBRC 14201 (assembly GCF_001552555.1). Lineage (GTDB taxonomy): Bacteria > Actinomycetota > Actinomycetes > Streptosporangiales > Streptosporangiaceae > Nocardiopsis_B > Nocardiopsis_B trehalosi. Next base: position 20,586 of record NZ_BCRK01000052.1, read on the forward strand.
GTGCGCCGGGTGGACGGCGGCAGCTCGGTGCGCATCGAGGTCAGCGACGAGGGCGAGGGCATCCCCGACCACCTGAGCGGGCGGGTGTTCGAGCGCGAGGTGACCGGCGGCAACGGCACCGGGCTCGGGCTGGCCCTGGCCCGCCACATCGCGGAGTCGGAGGGGGCCAGGGTGGAGTTGGTGCAGACGCGGCCGACGACGTTCGCGCTGTTCCTGCCCTCGCGGGCGGGCGGCCTGTCGCAGACCGGCCCGTTCTAACCCGCCCCGACCCCGGCCGCGCCGGACGCACCGGCCCGGGCACGGAGAAGACGGGTGCGCTAGTGCCCTCGGGCGACCCAGTCGGGCAGCTGCGGCGCCTCCTCTCCGATGGTGGTGGCGTCGCCGTGGCCGGTGTACACCACGGTGCCTTCGGGCAGGGTGAGCAGCCGGTCGCGGATGGAGTCGATGATGGTGGGGAAGTCGGAGAACGACCGCCCCGTGGCCCCCGGACCGCCCTGGAACAGGGTGTCGCCCGAGAACACGGCGCCCAGTTCGGGCGCGTACAGGCAGACCGCCCCGGGGGCGTGCCCCGGCGTGTGCAGCACCTGGAGTTCGACGTCGCCGGCCCGCAGCCACTCGCCCTGCAGGAGGGGGGCGTCGGGTTCGCGGTCGGGGTAGACCATGGCCCACAGCTCGGCGTCGGCGGGGTGCAGCAGGATGGGGGCGTCGGTGAGGTCGGCCAGCGCGGCGGCGGCGTTGATGTGATCGTTGTGCGCGTGGGTGCACACGATGGCCATCAGTTCGCGGTCGCCGAGGGCGCGGGCGATCTCCTCGTGGTCGTGTGCGGCGTCGATGACGACGGCGGTGCGCTCGTCACCGACGATCCACACGTTGTTGTCGACGTCCCACTCGCCGCCGTCGAGGCGGAAGGTCCCCGAGGTGACGAGGCGGTCGACGCGGTCGGACGCGGCGGGGGCCATCTACAGGACCACCACCGAACGCAGGACTTCTCCGCGGTGCATCTTGGTGAACGCCTCCTCAACGTGGTCGAGGGCGATCCTCTCGGACACGAAGCGGTCCAGGTCGAGGCGCCCCTTCAGGTACAGGTCGATCAGCATGGGGAAGTCGCGGGAGGGCAGGCAGTCGCCGTACCACGACGACTTCAGGGCGCCCCCGCGGCCGAACACATCGAGCAGCGGGAGGTCGATGGTCATGTCGGGCGTGGGGACGCCCACGAGCACCACCGTCCCGGCGAGGTCGCGGGCGTAGAACGCCTGCCGGTAGGTCTCGGGGCGGCCGACGGCGTCGATGACGACGTCGGCGCCGTTGCCGCCGGTGAGGTCGCGCACGGCCTCGACCGGGGAGCGCTCGCGGGAGTTGACGGTGTGGGTGGCGCCGAACTCGGCCGCCCACCGGAGCTTGCGGTCGTCGACGTCGACGGCGATGACCGTGGCGGCGCCGGCCAGCACCGCCCCGGCGATGGCGGCGTCGCCCACGCCGCCGCAGCCGATGACCGCGACGGAGTCGCCGCGGGTGACGCCGCCGGTGTTGATGGCGGCGCCGAGCCCGGCCATGACGCCGCACCCCAGGAGCCCGGCGACCTCGGGTCCGGCGGCGGGGTCGACCCGGGTGCACTGGCCGGCGGCCACCAGGGTCTTCTCGGCGAACGCGCCGATGCCCAGGGCGGGGCTGAGTTCGGTGCCGTCGGCGAGGGTCATGCGCTGGGTGGCGTTGGCGGTGTCGAAGCAGTACTGGGGGCGGCCGCGGCGGCACGCCCGGCACCGGCCGCACACGGCGCGCCAGTTGAGCACGACGAAGTCACCGGGGTCGACGTCGGTGACGCCGTCGCCGACGGCCTCGACGATGCCCGCCGCCTCGTGCCCGAGGAGGAACGGGAAGTCGTCGCTGATGCCGCCCTGCCGGTAGTGGAGGTCGGTGTGGCACACGCCGCACGCCTGCACGCGGACGAGGGCCTCGCCCAGGCCGGGGTCGGGGACGATGATGGTCTCGACGCCCACGGGGGCGTCCTTCTCGCGTACGACGACGGCCCGGACTTCGTGCGCCATGGCGGCTCCTCACAGACGGGTCACGGCGGTTCCCCTCCAACATGCCGGATCGCCGCCCGGCGCGGAAGGACTTTCCCCGATCATGTGGAAAGCCCGCGCCGCGCGGGTCAGCCCCCGGCGGGCTCGAAGCTGCGGCGCAGCGCGTAGGGCTGGAGCTGGCCGAGCCCGTGGGCGTGCCGCGGGCGCACCGCCACCACCTGGAGCGCCTCCTCGCCGCGCAGCAGTTCGGCGAGCGCGTCGTCGATCAGGATGGTGCCGGGCCGGGCGAAGGAGGTGAGCCGGCTCGACCGGTTGACGGTGGTGCCGAAGACGTCGCCCAGCAGCGCGAGGACCGGCCCGTAGGCCAGCCCGACCCGGACGTCGGGGACCTCGACGTGGGTCTTGACGCCGTCGGCGAGCTGGAGGGCGATCTCGGCGGCCTGGCGGGCGGTGTTGGCGACGTAGAGAATCTCGTCGCCCAGCGTCTTGACGACCCGGCCGCCGCCGGAGGCGACGATGTCGGTGGCCGTGGACTCGAACCCCTCGACCACCTCGGCCAGCTCGACCTCGTCGAGTTCGCGGCTGAGCGTGGTGAAGGAGACGAGGTCGGCGAACCCGACCGCCAGCGGGAAGTAGGTGGGGGCGGCGTCGTCGCTGCTCTCCATGAACGCGATGCGGCGGGCGGCGGAGGCGGCGAGCTGGCGCCGCCAGATGTGCACGAGGAGGCTCTCGACCTCGGGCAGCAGGTCCTTGGCGAGCCCGACGAGGCCGGTGCCGGGGTCGGCGCCGCCCTTCTCGGGGGCGTAGGACAGCGTGGTGAGGATGCTGGTCTGCCACTCGGCGAGGCGGGCCATGGTCTGGCCCATGGCGCGCGCCAGCCGGATGGCGGCCTCCTCGTCGACGACGCCGTTCTTCAGCAGCTCGGAGGTGACGCGCAGCGCCTCGACGTCGCTGTCGGTGAAGGCCACGGCGGCTTCGCCGCGCGCGGCGAAGCCGAGCGCCCGCCAGACGCGGTCGGAGAACTCCGGGGCCGCCCCCGCCAGGCGCACGGCCTCGTCGCGGGTGTAGCGCGCCTCACCGCCGAGCAGGACGGCTTCGATCTCCTTGGGGTCGGGACGCGACGACATGTGTTCTCTCGTGTTCGAGGCCGGTGCGGCGGAAGGGGTGCGGCACCGTCCGGGTGGATGACGCGGTCACCTGCGTGTCACTGTCGGTTTAGTACCTGAGGGCCGTGCGCGTCAAGAATGCCCGGTGGCGTGGGGTTATCCCCGCACGGTGCCGACGGGTTCCACCACGGGGCGCGTCCGGTCCCCGTTCGGCATCCTCGCACAGGGCCGCGGCGGGCGCGGCGGGAGGGAGGCCGGCGCCGCCCCGGTCGGTGCCGGGTGCGGCCCGGCGCGCGGGCGGCCCGTCGGGCGGCGGCGGGCGGGTGTCAGCGGGGCGTGTCCTGCTCGGCCGGGTGCGCGTCACCGGGTGCGCGGTCCTCGGCGGCATCGCCGCTGCGCGTGCAGGTGAGCCGGGGCGGAAGGACCGGCCCGTCGGCCGTGTCGGCGTGGGCCCGGTCGGCCGGGAACAGCAGGTGCGAGGTGAACAGCAGGTGCAGCGCCGTCAGGTCGGGTTCGGTGAGGACGCAGGTGGCGCCGCCGCCGGGGACCCACACGTCGAAGGCGTGCTCGCCGTCGTCCTCCTCGGGCTCGGCGGGCGCCTCGGGACCCCGGGGGTCCTCGGCGGAGCCGCCGCGGGGCCCGGCCCCCGGCGGGCCGGGCGGCCGCAGCGGGTCGCGCGGCGGGGCGTCCGGGTACTCGCCGGGCGTGGGCGGGCCGGGCCGCCCGTCGGCCGGGTCGAGCCCTGCGGCGGCGGGTGCGGCGGCCGCCCCGAGGGCCGCCGCGACGAGCGCCCCGGTGAGGACGGCGCGGGAGGTGGTGTGACCGGTCATGATGGTGTGCTCCCTGGTCGACGCGGAGGCGCGGGCGGCCCCGGTCGGGCCGGGGCCGGGTGCTCAGCGGGCGGCGCTGGCGGTGGAGGTGACGGCGGCGCCCTTCGGGCCGGCGGTGTAGGTGACGCGGATGTAGGACACCGAGCCGTCGTCGGCGGCCACGGCCCGCACGAACGTCATCGTGGCGCCCTTGCGGGTGGCCGAGGTGTCCTGCTGGAGGAAGGCGGAGTCGGCCGCGGCGGCGGCCGGGGCGGCGAAGACGAGCGCGGGGACCGCGCAGGCGAGAAGCGCGAGGCGTCGGGCGGTGGTGGTCATCTGCGACCTCGTTTCCGTGAGCGCCCCGGTCGGTGCCGGAGCGGACGTGCGGCGCGGGCGGTCCCGCGGCGGTGGTGCGGCGGCCCGGGCCGGTGGCGGCGCCGGGCTGCGGTGCGGGAGGGCGGCCGCCGTCGCCGGCGGCCGCCCTCGTGCGCGAGCGCGCTGCGTCATGGGCGGCTCGGTCGCCGCCCATGACCGCGTCGCCGGGTGCCTTAGTCGGCGACGCTGACGATGTCCTCGGAAGCGGCACCGTGCGGGCCGGCGGCGTCGGCGGACTCGATGTAGATCACACCGCCACCGTGGCCGTGGCCGTGGCCACCCTTGCCCTTGCCCTTGTCGCCGTGGCCGTGGCCGTGGCCGTGGCCGTCCACGGCGGCGGCGAAGACGTCGTACGAGGCGGCGCCGTGCGGGCCCGCCACGTCGGACTCGTTCTTGTACACGCTGTCGGCCATGGCGAGGGACGCACCCCCGACGACCAGGGCCGGAGCGGTGATGGCGACGAAGGCGAGGCGGCGAAGAGACGTGCGGTTCATCTGCGATATCCCCTTCCTGGGACGGCCGGGCGCTCTGCCCGGCCGCGGCGTGCGGCACGCACCCCTGGCCCGCCCTGAGGCGGTGTCGCGGCGCGGTGCCATCCCCTCGACTGACCCGGTCGGGCGGCCATAACCCTATGGATCTGCTTGTGCGCGGAAAGTAATCTTTAGGGTCGTTGACGTCGTTCTGGCGGACATCGGTGGACATCGACGGGCGCGTCGCTCCACCCGCCGGGCACGGGCCTCCGCGCCCCGCCGACGCGGCGCGCCCGTCCCCCGGCGGCACGGCGACACGCCCGCTGCCGCCGCCCGCGCCCGCCCGTCCGGGGCGCTCCGGCCGCCGGCCGCCCTTCGGCGGACGCCCGCCGGCCCCGAAGCGGCGTCGACGGGCGTCCGCCCGCCGACCTTCAGGGCGCCATCGGCGCGGACGGCGGGAAGAACCGCCCAGGTGGCGGCGCGGGGGGCGTCAGCCGGCGAGCCGTTCGCACAGCGCCCAGACGGCGTCGCGGTTGCGCCGGTCGAGGACCGCGTCGGGCCAGGGGGCGGGGCGGCTCCGCGTGGTGAAGTAGGTCCGGTTGACGCCGCCGACGCGCGGGTCGGCGGCGAGGTGGATGCTCGATCGCGACGCCTTGACCACGGCCCGCCGTCCGTAGAGGACGGGCATGGCGGCCCGGAGCAGCGGCACGATGGGGCGCGCGGCGGCGGGGTAGGCGCCGGTCGTCAGGCCCCGGTTCATCGAGGTGTACGCGTGGCCGGGGTAGGCCACATTGAGGGTCGCGCCCTTCCCCTCCAGGCGTTCGGCGAACGTGTAGCTCATGGCCATCAGCGCCAGCTTGGTCTGGTTGTAGTGCGACAGGCCGACGAAGTCCCGCTCCCCTTGGAGGTTGTCGAGGTCGATCCGGCCCTTGGGGACGCCGCCGGTGATGTTGACGATCCGCCCCGCACCGGTGCTGGTCAGCGCCGGCAGGAGCAGCCGGGTCAGCAGGTAGGGGGCGATGACGTTGGCGGCGAAGGTGGTCTCGACGCCGTCCTCGGTCAGCTCGCGCCGCTCCCTGGCCACCCCGACGTTGTTGACGAGCACGTCGAGCCGGTCGTGCCGTTCGAGCACCTCCTCGGCGAGCCGGTGCAGATCGCGCCTGCGGGTGAGGTCGGCCGTGTGGACGGCGATGCCGTCGTTGCCGCTGTCGCGCCGGAGTTCCGCCGCCGCCGCCTCGGCGCGGCCGGGGTCGCGGCCGACGAGCACCACGCGGGCGCCGAGCCGGGCCAGTCCGCGTGCGGTCTCCTTGCCGATGCCGCCGGTGCCTCCGGTCACCAGGACGGTCGTGCCGCGCAGGGTCATCGCTGTCGCCTCCTCGATCGTGGGTCGGCACGACTATGACACCAAATGCAGAACATGTCACCTAGTGTCGAGTAGTAGACTCCGGTGCATGACCGAGGGACTGCGGGACCGCACCCGGCGGGCGGTGCGCGCCGAGATCGCCGAGGTGGCGCTCGGCCTGTTCGCCGCCCAGGGCTTCGACGACACGACCGTCGACCAGATCGCCCGCGCCGCCGGGCTGACCAAGCGCAGCTTCTTCCGCTACTTCCCGACGAAGGAGGACGCCGCCTTCGCCGGCGTCGACGTCACCGGCGAGCACGTCGTCCACGCCCTGCGCGAGCGGCCCGTCGACGAGACCCCGTGGCGGTCCCTGCACCAGGTGCTGCGCGACTGGCAGCAGCGGATCCACGCCTCGGAGCAGGCGGTGGCGAGCCTGCGCCTGATCGAGTCGACGCCGTCCCTGCGCGCCCGCGTGCACGAGAAGCGCGAACACTGGCGCGGCGCGGTGAGCGAGGCCCTGCGCGACCGGTCCGACGGCGGTCTCGACGCCTTCACCGCCGACCTGCTCGTCAACGCCGCGACCGCCGCGCTCGACACGGCCACGCGGGAATGGCTGCGTTCGGGCGGCACCGCCGACCGCCTCGCGCTCCTGGACCGGGCCTTCGCCCTCCTCGGGCCGAAGGAGGCGGCCGGCGCCGGCCCCTCACGGAACGGGCGTCAGTAGGCCCCGTCGGCGCGCCGGACGTGCACGACGTCGCCCGCGCTCACGGCCTCGCCGGTCCCGCCGGGGCCGCGCACCACCAGCCGGCCCTGGGCGTCCACGTCGGCGGCGGTGCCCTCCAGCAGGCGCCCGCCGGGCAGGTGGACCCGCACCCCGAGGCCGATGGTGGCGCACCGCTCCCGGTACTCCGCCGCCAGTCCGCAGGCGTCGGCGTCGCCCCCGGCGCCGTGCCAGGCGGTGTACCGGTCGGCGAACGCGTCGAGGACCGCGCGCAGCAGAGCGGCGCGGTCGCGGCCGCCGCCCTCCAGCGCCAGGGAGGTCGCGGTGGGCACCGGCAGTTCGGCCCGGTCCTGGTCGACGTTGAGGCCCATGCCGATGACCACGCCCGGCCCCTCGGCGGAGAACGCGGCCTCGGCGAGGATGCCGGCGAGCTTGCGCTCCGCGCCCCCGTCGCCGCCGGCGAGCACGTCGTTGGGCCACTTCAGGCGGGCGCGCACGCCCGAGGCCGCGGCGACGCCCGCGACGGCGGCCGCGCCCATCAGCAGCGGCAGCCAGCCCAGCCGGGCGGACGGGACGTCGGGGCGCAGCAGGACCGAGAAGGTGAGGGCGGCGCGCGGCGGGGTGTGGAAGGCCCGGTCGAGCCGGCCCCGGCCCGCCGTCTGGTGCTCGGTGACGAGCACGGTGCCGCCGGGCGCGCCGCCCTGCGCCGCCCCGACCAGGTCGGTGTTGGTGGACCCGGCCTCGGGGACGACCCGGACCCGCCGCCACAGCCCGCCGGGGCGCACCAGGGCGCGTTCCAGTGCGGCCGCGTCGAGCGGGGGCCGGTCGGTACGGGGGGCCGGGTCGGTCGCCATACCCCCATTCAACCGCCCCGCGCGGACGGCCGACGGCCCGCACCCCCGGCGGGGGCCTCCGCCCCGGCACCACCACGGCCGGCCCGCCACACGCCCCGCGAAAGACCGCACACCGACACCGGCGGCGGCCCGCAGCGGACCGCCCCCGACGCGACGGCATCAGCCGACAGCACGCACACCCCGCGCCGGGACCTCCACCCCGGCGCCGCCGGCGCGGCCATCCGCCGCAGGTCCCGGCAGAGGGGCGCACACCTGCGCACTGGGGCCGGCCCGCTAGCGGACCGGCCCCGGGGCGGCGTCAGCGGGGCGGCGTCAGCCGGTGTTCTGCAGACCCGCGGCGACGCCGTTGACCGACAGCAGGAGCAGCCGCTCCAGGTGTCGCTGGTCGTCCTCGGACAGCCCCGCGGCCTCCTCGCCGCGCAGCGCCTCCAAGGCGCGCAGCTGCAGGTGCGACAGCGCGTCGACGTAGGGGTTGCGCAGGTCGACCGCGCGCGACAGGACGCGCCGGTTCTCCAGCAGCCGCTCGTGCCGGGTCACCTTCAGCACGAGGTCGCGGGTGCGGTCGTACTCGTCGAGCACGAGGGCGGTCAGCTCCGGCCGCCCGCCCAGGGCCAGGTAGCGCTCGGCGATGGCCCGGTCCGTCTTGGCCAGGCTCATCTCGGCGTTGTCCAGCAGCGACGAGAACAGGGGCCAGTCGGTGTAGGCCGCGTGCAGCGCCTCCAGGTCGTCGGCCGCCGCCAGCCCGGTGCCCAGCCCGAACCAGCCGGGCAGGTTGACCCGGGTCTGGGTCCAGGCGAACACCCACGGGATCGCGCGCAGGTCGCCGAGGCCCTTGGCCGCGCCGCGCCGCGACGGGCGCGACCCCAGCCGCAGCTCGCCCAGCTCCTCCAGCGGGCTGACCCGGGAGAACCACTCGGCGAACCCGTCGGTGTCGATGAGCCGGCGGTAGGCGCCGTGCGCGGCGTCGGCCACCCGGTCGGCCAGCGCCCGGTGGGTCGCCGACGCCCGGCGGGCGCGGTCCTGCACGGCCTCCGTGGACGCCATGAGCACGGCGTGCCCGACCTGCTCGATGTGCCGGTGGGCGATCGCCCGCTGCCCGTACCGGGCGAAGATGACCTCGCCCTGCTCGGTCACCTTGAACCGGCCGGCCACCGACCCCGGCGCCTGCGCGAGCAGCGCCCGGCTGGCCGGGCCGCCGCCGCGGCCCAGCGACCCGCCGCGGCCGTGGAACAGGGTGAGCCGGACGTCGTGGCGCTCGGCCCACTCCGCGAGCTGGGCCTGCGCGTCGTAGAGGCGCAGGGTCGCGCTGACGGGGCCGACGTCCTTGGCGGAGTCGCTGTAGCCGAGCATGACCTCCATGCGCCGCCCGGTCTCCTCCAGGCGCCGGCGCATGGGCGCCAGCTCCAGCATGCCGTCCAGGACGCGGGGCGCGGCCTCCAGGTCGGCGCCCGTCTCGAACAGCGGGATGACGTCGAGGACCGGCGCCTGCCCCTCGGGTAGCGCGTACCCGGCGAGTTCGTAGACGGCCGCGACGTCCTCGGCGCTGCGGGTGAAGCTCACGATGTAGCGGCGGCACGCGTCGACGCCGAACCGCTCCTGGATCCACGCGACGACGCGCAGGGTGGCCAGCACCTCGCGGGTGCGCTCGGAGGGCTCCTCGCCCGCGCGCAGCTCGCGCAGCGCGGCCGCGTGCACCTCGCTGTGCTGGCGGATCTCCAGCTCGGCCAGGTGGAAGCCGAACGTCTCGGCCTGCCAGATGAGGTGCTGCAGCTCCCCGTTGGCCTGCCGGGCGGCGCCCGCCCGCGCGAGCGAGCGCTGCACGGTGCGCAGGTCGGCGAGGAACGCGTCGGGGCCGGGGTAGGCCAGGTCGGCGTCGCGCAGCCGGGTGGCCCGCAGCCGCTCGGTGGCGAACAGCAGGAGCTGGCGGTGCGGCTCGTTGGGCGACCGCTTGGCGATCTCGGCCATGACGCGCGGGTACCCGGCCTCGGCGGTGGCGAGCGTGTTCACCAGGTCGCGGTCGGGCGGGGTGAGCGTCGTGTAGACGGTGAGGGTGCGGCCGATGCGCCCGCACGCGTTCTCCAGCGCGCGCAGCACGTGCTCGGACTGGATGGCGATGGCCTCGCGGGTCACCTCGTGGGTGACATAGGGGTTGCCGTCGCGGTCGCCGCCGATCCAGCTGCCGTAGCGGACGAAGGGGACGGCGCGGGCGGGGGCGCGGCCGGTGCCCTCGGGGTCGATCGCGGCGTCCAGGGACCGGTAGATCTCCGGGACCACCTGGAAGATCGTCTCGTCGAACGCGGCGAGGGCGGTGCGCACCTCGTCGAGCGGGTCGAGCCGGGTGTAGCGGAGCTGGGAGGTCCGCCAGAGCAGGTCGATCTCCTCCAGCAGGCGGCGGCGGGCCTCGGCCTCCACCGAGCTGCCCGGGTGGGCGTCGCGGAAGCGTTCGAGCTGGCCGCTGATGCGCAGGATCGACGTCGACACCGCGCGCCGGCGGGCCTCGGTGGGGTGGGCGGTCAGAACGGGGTGGAACCGCATCCCCTCGACCGCCTCGCGCAGCCGGTCCTCGCCGGAGTGCTCGCGGATGTGCCGCACGGCCGCCGCCAGCGACTCGCGCGGCGGGTGGTCGGCGTCGTCGCGCTCGCGGAGCGCCCGCATGCGCTGGTGCTCCTCGGCGAGGTTGGCCAGGTGGAAGTAGACGGTGAAGGCCCGCGCCACCTGCTTGGCCCGCTCCAGGGGCCAGGAGGCGACCAGGGCGGTGATCTCGTCACCGGAGACCGAGCCGTCGCGCGCGCCGATGACGGCGCGCCGCAGCCGCTCGACGTCGGCCAGCAGGTCCTCTCCCCCGCTCTCGGCGAGAACGGTGCCGAGCATCTCGCCCAGCAGCCGGACGTCACCGCGCAGGCGGTCGGGGATCTCCTGGCGGGCACTGTCGCGTTCCGCGCTTACCGCTGTCATGCCCCCGACCCTACCCAGATTGGTCTGAACCACTGGTGAACAACCCCCTGCATTCCCCCCACCACCCCCACCCACCAGCCACCCCCCGCACCCGGCCGTTCGGGCGGCCCGGGGGCGGTTCCGGGGAGGTGGGGGCGGGGCGCTTGCGGGGGTGGGGTGGGGGCGCGGCTATCGTGAGGCGTTATGGCGACCGAAGCCCCTGAACCGCTGCCCGCGGCGGAGATCGACGTCCACACGACCGCGGGCAAGCTCGCCGACCTGCAGCGGCGCCGGTACGAAGCCGTCCACGCCGGGTCGCAGCGAGCGATCGAGAAACAGCACGCCAAGGGCAAGATGACCGCCCGGGAGCGCATCGACGCCCTGCTCGACCCCGGGTCCTTCGTCGAGTTCGACGCCCTGGCCCGGCACCGCGCGACCGGTTTCGGCCTGGCGGCCAACCGCCCCTACGGCGACGGCGTGGTCACCGGGTACGGCACGGTCGACGGCCGCCCCGTCGCGGTGTTCAGCCAGGACGTCACCGTCTTCGGCGGCTCGCTGGGCGAGGTGTACGGCGAGAAGATCGTCAAGGTGCTCGACCACGCCCTGAAGACCGGCTGCCCCGTCGTCGGCATCAACGAGGGCGGTGGCGCCCGCATCCAGGAGGGCGTCGTCGCGCTCGGCCTCTACGCCGAGATCTTCAAGCGCAACGTGCACGCCTCCGGTGTGGTCCCGCAGATCTCGCTCATCATGGGCGCGGCGGCGGGCGGGCACGTCTACTCGCCCGCGCTGACCGACTTCGTGGTGATGGTCGACCAGACGTCGCAGATGTTCATCACCGGACCCGACGTCATCAAGACCGTCACCGGCGAGGACGTCACCATGGAGGACCTCGGCGGCGCGCGGGCGCACAACACCCGCTCGGGGGTCGCGCACTACATGGGCGCCGACGAGCAGGACGCGCTCGACTACGTGCGCGAGCTGCTGTCCTACCTCCCGGGCAACAACCTCGCCGACCCGCCCGCGCTCCCGTTCGACCCGGAGCCGGAGGTCACCGACACCGACCGGGAACTCGACACCTTCGTCCCCGACTCCGCCAACCAGCCCTACGACATGCACCACGTCGTGGAGCACGTCCTGGACGACGGCGCGTTCCTGGAGGTCCACCCGCACTTCGCCACCAACATCGTGGTGGGCTACGGGCGGGTCGACGGCCGCCCGGTGGGCGTGGTGGCCAACCAGCCGCTGAGCCTGGCCGGCTGCCTGGACATCGACGCCGCCGAGAAGGCTGCCCGGTTCGTGCGCACCTGCGACGCCTTCAACATCCCGGTGCTGACGTTCGTGGACGTCCCCGGGTTCCTGCCGGGCACCGACCAGGAGTGGAACGGCATCATCCGGCGCGGCGCCAAGCTCATCTACGCCTACGCCGAGGCCACCGTCCCGCTGATCACCGTGATCACCCGCAAGGCGTTCGGCGGCGCCTACGACGTCATGGGCTCCAAGCACCTCGGCGCCGACATCAACCTGGCCTGGCCCACCGCCCAGATCGCGGTGATGGGCGCCCAGGGCGCGGTGAACATCCTGCACCGCCGCACGCTGGCGGCCTCCGACGACGTGGAGGCCGAGCGCGCCCGGCTCGTCCAGGAGTACGAGGACACCCTGCTCAACCCCTACGCCGCCGCCGAACGCGGCTACGTCGACGGGGTGATCCTGCCGTCGGAGACCCGGGTGGCGATCGCCAAGGGGCTGCGGTCGCTGGCCGACAAGCGGCGGCAGCTCCCGCCGAAGAAGCACGGCAACATCCCGCTGTGACACCCCGGGCCCGGTCCGCCGGGCCGCCGGCCGCGCCGCGCGCGGCCGGCGGGGGAGGTAAAGGAGAGGCACCGATGTCCCACCCCGCGCCGGAGTCCGGTCCCGCGCCGTTCCTGCGGCTGGTGCGCGGCCGCCCCTCGCCCGAGGAGGCCGCCGCGCTGGTCGCGGTGCTGACCGCGCGCGCCCGGGCGGCGGCCGCCGCCCGCGACGCCGCCGCGGCCGCCCCGGAGCCCCGCTCGGCCTGGTCCGACCGGTCGCGCCTGGTCCGCCGCCCGCTCGCCCCCGGCCCGGGGGCGTGGCGCCGGAGCCTGCACCCCGGGTGAGCCGCGGCCGGCCCCGGCCGGACCCCCGGCACGGGGCGCGCCGCCGCCCCGCCCCTCTCCCGCCCCGCCCGCCCGTCCGGGCACGGGCCCCGCTGACCCCGCTGACGCCGTACCAGGAGGAGTTTCGACCGTGCGCAGAGTCCTCATCGCCAACCGCGGGGAGATCGCGGTCCGCATCGCCCGGGCGTGCCGGGACGCCGGCATCGACAGCGTCGCCGTCTACGCCGAGCCCGACCTCGACGCCCTCCACGTCAAGGTCGCCGACGAGGCGTACGCCCTCGGCGGGTCGACCGCCGCCGACAGCTACCTCGACATCGCGAAGATCCTCGACGTCGCGGCCCGGTCCGGCGCGGACGCGGTGCACCCGGGCTACGGGTTCCTGG
>NZ_BCRK01000053.1 GCF_001552555.1 Nocardiopsis trehalosi NBRC 14201
CGGGGGCGGGCGGGGCCGCCCCCGCTGGGGTCAGAGGTCGTCGCGCAGCGCCGCCGCGACGGCGAGCAGCATCGAGCGGGCGGCCTCGTCGCGGACGTCCTCGGCCCGGTCCTCGAACCGGTCGAGGGCGCGGCCCGCCTGCTGCGGCCGGCCCCGGTCGGCGTGCCGCTCGGCGGTCGCCAGGTGGGCGGTGAGCACCGCCGCCTGGCCCCGCGTGAGCACCCCGTCGCGGCGGTAGTCGGCCACCAGGTCCTCCGCCTGCGCGTAGTCGACCGTCACCTCGATGGCGGCCTCCGCCTCGGCGGTGTTGCCCGCCGCGTCGGTGGCCGTCGCGGTGAACACGTGCGCGCCGGGCTCCAGCGCGTCGAGCACCGCCGGGGTGTCGATCTCGGTGCCGTCGACGGCCAGCGCCACCGACGCCACCCCCGACGCCGCGTCCTCCGCCGCCACATCGGCGTCGGGGGCCGACCGCAGCCCGTAGGCGGCGCCGTCCTCGATCCCGGTCACCGCGACCTCGGGGGCGGTGGCGTCGACCTTGAGGTCGAGCGCCCCCTCCTCCGACGTGCCCGCGTCGTTGGCGGCCCGGTAGCCGAGCGTGTGCTCGCCGTCGTCCGCCACCTCGACCGGCCCGGTGTAGGGCGTCCAGTCGCCGTCGCCCAACCGGTACTCGACCTCGGCCTCGGGGTCGTCGGCGGTCAGGGTGACGGTGACCGGGGAGGTGTACCAGCCGTCGGAGCCGGTGGGCTCGGCCGGGTCCGCCTCCGCCGTCACCACGGGCGGTTCGGGCGCGGGCCCGTCGTCCAGGGTGAACGCGGAGAACGCGGCCCGCGAGGTGGCGTCGGCCGAGTGGGCGGTGACCACCATGCCGATGTCCTGCCGGTCCGCCGCCGACTCCAGGACCGCCTCCGCGACCGGCGTGAACTCCTCGCCGTCGGTGGAGTAGGAGCCGGTGTAGGTGTCGCCGGAGCGCTCCAGCCGCAGCCAGACAGGCGCCTCGGCGGCACCGCCGAACTCCGACGACTCCAGGTCGCCGTCGCCGTCGGCGTCCCACAGCATCTCCGCGCCCGATCCGGTCGCGGTCATGGCGACGTAGCCCGCCGCCTCGCCCGGCCGGGTCAGGTCGTCGCGGACGACCAGCCCCGCCTTGCCCTGGTTGTTCGGCGCCTCGTGGGAGTCGAGCCGCACGGTCGCGGTGAACTCCTCACCCACCGCGCTGGGCTGGTAGATGGTGCCGTACTCGTCCACGCCCTGCCACATGTTGGCGCCGCCGGACTCGATGGTCCAGGCGTCCTCGCCCGGTTGCAGGAACGCGGCCTCGCCGTCGTGGGAGTAGGTGGTCCAGGGCGCCCGGACCTCCTCGGTGCCGACCAGGACGACCGCCCGCCGCGAGTCGCGGGTGAACCCGCTGTCGCTGGTGGCGCGGGCCCGGATCTGGTGCCGCCCGTCGGGCGCCGCCCAGTCCAGCTCGTAGGGCGCCTCGGTGTCCTCGCCCACGACCTCGTCGCCGGCCAGGAACTCCACCTTCTCCACCGTGTGGTCGGCGTCGGTGGCCTCCGCGCTGAGCCGCACGGTGTCCCCGCTGGCGTACTCGGCCCCGTTCTCCGGGCTGGTCAGGGTGACGCGCGGCCGGCTGTCGACCGCCACGCCCTTGCCGTCGAACTCCACGAAGTTGAGGTTGAGCAGGTCGCCGCCGCCGTCCCCGGTGAACACCAGGTACAGGTCGACGGTGCGGCCGGGGTCGGTGACGTCCACGCTGACGTCGGTCCACGCCTGCCACCCGCCGGTCGGGGCGACCTCGGCGGTGCCGAGCAGCTCCCCGTCGGGGGCGTCGGCGCGCACCTCGATGTTCCCGCCCGCGCCGCCGGAGGCGACCCGGAACACCATCGACTCGATGCCGGCGAGGTTGACCGGCGAGTAGGACAGGTGGTCGCCGTCGTCGACGTCGGTGACGTGCCGCAGCCCGCCCTCGACGTCGGTGGTGGCGGCGGTGGTGACGCCCTCGGCGGTGGTGTGGTACTCGGCCTGCTTGCGCTTGGGCTGGAGCAGCGCGTCGGCCCGCCCGGTGAGCGGGGCGACCTCGCCCTCGGCGCCCCCGCTGTCGGTGTACTCCGCCGACAGCACGTAGAACAGGTTGGCCTCGGCGCCGTGCCCGTCGTCGGCGAGCGTGGGCACGACCGCCTCGCAGCCCTGGAACCGGTCGACCAGGTGGCCGTGCTCGTCGTGGCCCAGCGACGCCGAGATGGTGACGTCGTCGCAGTCGATGGTGCCGTCCGCCGTGGACCCGTCCTCGGCGTCGGTGACCACGACCTCCACGGCGACCTCGTCGCCGAACTCGAACGTGCCGCCGTCCGGCGGGACGGTCAGCTCCACCTCGGGCCGGGTGTTGCCGACCGACACGGGCACGTTCGCCGTCGACGTGCGCCCCGCCGAGTCGGTCACGGTGAGCTGGGCGGTGTAGTCGCCCGCCTCGGTGTAGGTGTGCACCGGGTTCGCCTCGGTGGACGTGGCGCCGTCGCCGAACGCCCAGCTCAGCTCCACGGTCTCGTCGGGGTCGGGGTGCCCGGTGCCCTCGGAGGAGAACGCCACCTCCAGCGGCACGCCGCCGCTGTCGGGTTCGGCGGACGCCGCCGCGACCGGGTACTTCACCCCGCCGGTGTAGTCGATGCGGTACAGCCCGGATTCGCCGCCGGTGCCGAACCCGGCGCCCCACTCCAGCAGGTACAGGGCGCCGTCGGGGCCGAACTCCATGTCCATCGGGTAGTCGAACTCGAAGTTCGGCACGAACGGGGTGATGTCGAGGACCTCGCCCTCGTCGTCGAGGCCGACCTCCTTCACGTAGTGGCGGCCCCACTCGTAGAACAGGTTCTTGCCGTCGAGGTAGGCGGGGAACTTCCGGTTGGACTCCAGCTCGGGGTCGTAGCGGTAGGCGGGCCCGGCCATCGGCGCGGCCGCCCCGCTGCCCAGCTCCGGCCACTCCTCGGAGGGGCCGTAGCCGTAGTGGAACCCGGGCTCCACCGACGGCGGCAGGTTCTCCAGGCCGGTGTTGTTGGGCGAGTCGTTGACCGGCGCGGCGCAGTCGAACGGCTCACCGGAGGCGCCGGTGGCGAAGTCGTAGTCGCGGTAGGGCAGGTTCGGGCCGTGGCAGTACGGCCAGCCGTAGTTGCCGGGCTCGCCGATGGACATCCACTCGACCAGGCCCTCGGGGCCGCGGTCGGGGTCGCCCTGGGCGGCGTCGGGCCCGTAGTCGGCCACCAGCACGTCGCCGGTGGCGGGGTCGACGGAGAACCGGTAGGGGTTGCGGAACCCCATGGCGAAGATCTCCGGCATCGCCAGTTCGGGGTCGTAGGTGCCGCCGGGGAACAGGTCGTCGTGGGCGCCGCCGTTGAACAGGTTGTCCTCGGGGACGGTGTAGGTGCCGTCGTCCTGCGGGACGATGCGCAGCAGCTTGCCGCGCGGGTCGGCGGTGTTGGCGGAGGTGCGCTGGGCGTCCCAGGGCTCCCGGCCGGGCCGCTCGTCGATCGGGGAGTAGCCGTCGGAGGCGAACGGGTTGGTGTCGTCGCCCACCCCGATGTACAGCTCGCCGTCGGGGCTCATCTCCAGGGCGCCGCCGGTGTGGCCGGGCTCCTCGATGCGCAGCGCCGGGATCTCCATGAGCACCGACTCCGACTCCGGGTCGAGCCGGGTGCCGTCGTCCACCACGGTGAACCGGGACACCCGGTTGACCATGTTGGCCGGGTCGGTGTCGTCGCCGCTCGCGGGCGCGTAGTACAGGTACACCCACCCGTTCTCGGTGAAGTCCGGGTCCAGGGCGATGCCGGTCAGCCCGTCCTCGCCGCCGGTGTAGACATCGAGCGTGCCGAGGGTGGACGTGAGGTTGGTGTCCGGGTCGAACACCCGCACCTGGCCCTGCCGCTGCGCGAACAGCACGCGGCCGTCGTCGGCGACGCTCAGCCCCATGGGGTCGTAGGTGTCGGTGTCGAGCGGCACCTTCTCGTAGTTGTCCCACACGGTGCCGCCGCAGTCGGCCTCGGCCACCCCGGCGGCGGTGCGCACCCCGCCCAGCAGGTGGTCGATGAACTCCGGCTCGCTGTACGCCCCGCTCGGGTGGCCCATGGCCGTCGCCCAGATGGGCGCGCCGCCGACGTCGCGGCACCACGAGATCGGGTGGTCGTGCCCCATGGCGTCGGGCCCGGGGTCGTAGGTGGTCTCGTCGGCCGTCACCAGCACGTGCACGTCGCCGCGCATGTTGGCGTCGAAGTTGTACCACTCCTCCGAGCGCTCCCACACCGCCGGCAGGTTCGCCGTCGAGGGGTGGGTGCGGTCGGCGACCTTGGCGGTGCCGGGCAGCACCCCGGGGGAGTGGGTGGGCATGTGCGCGCCCGCGTTGATGGTCTCGTCCCACCACGGGAAGTCGTTCTCGATGCCCATGTCCGTGGCGTTGTGGATGGCGGCGATCCCGCCCCCGGCGGCGACGTAGTCCTGCACGGCCTGCCGCTGCGCGTCGGTCTCCCACACCATGCCCGACGTCTGGAACATGACGATGACGTCGTACTCGGCGAGGGTGGCGGGGTCGAACACCGCGGAGTCCTCGGTGTGGTCGACCGCGAAGTCGTTCTCCTCGGCGAGCCGCTCGAACAGGGCGACGCCGGAGGGGATGGAGTCGTGGCGGTACCCGGCCGTCTTGGTGAACAGCAGGGCGCGGAACTCGGGGTCGTCGCCGGTGTCGGCGTGGGCGACCGCGGGGGCGAGGGCGAAGGCCAGCAGGCAGGAGAGGAGTACGGCGCCGAGTGATCGCAGGCGTCGTAGGCGAACGCTCATGGAAGGAACCTCACCGGTCGTTAGAACACAGAAAGGGTCTCCGTGCGGCGTGCCGGCGCCGACGGGCACGGCGTCCCGGCGCCGGGGCGCCGGTCGGCCAGGGGGGAACCCGTGCGGATCACATGTGCGGCCTCACCCGTCCTTACCGTCGAGCGTGCGCAGGAACGCCAGGCCGTCCACGGCGATGGCGTCCTGGTCGCGTGCGAGCGGCCGCCAGATCGAGGCGGCCGTGGCGATGGTGGCGTTGTCGGCGGTGAACGACTCGATGACCAGCGGGCCCGTGTACCCGCTGTCGTCCAGTGCCGCCAGCAGGGCGGGCCAGTCGAGGTGGTCGGCGCCGGGGGCGCCCCGGTCGTTGGCGCACACCTGCACGTGGGCGATGCGCCCGGCCGCGCGCCGGACGGCGGCGGCGATGTCGGTCTCCTCGATGTTCATGTGGTAGACGTCCAGGGCCAGCCCGCACCCGTCGGCGGGCAGCCCGGCCAGGGCGGTCAGCGCCTGGTCGACCGTGTTGAGCAGGCTGGTCTCGTAGCGGTTGAGCGGTTCGACCGCCACCCGCACCCCCGCCGCCGCCGCGTGCGCGACGACGGGGGCGAGGTGGTCGGCCAGCTCCGCGTAGCAGGCGGTGCGCTCGGCCTCGGTGAGCCGCCAGGTGCGCCCCACCGAGGCGTAGGCGGGGCCGGCGATGACCGGCGACCCCACCTCGGCGGCGGCGTCGGCCACCCGGCGCAGGTAGTCCTGCGTGGCGGCGACGGTGGCGGGGTCGGCCGCCACCAGCTCCCGGCCCGGCCCCATGACCAGGGTGATCGTGGCGGCCAGGCCCAGGTCGGAGAGCAGGCGGGCGGCGCGCGCGGGCGTCCAGTCGCCGACGTCCTCGACGGGCAGCTCGATCACGTCGAACCCCCAGTCGCGGATACGCGGCGCCAGCTCCGCGAGGGCTGCGTCGGTCAGCGGCGACGTCCACACCCACGTGTTGACGCCCAGCGCGCGCCCCGCCATCAGCGGTCCTGCCAGGCTTCGGGGAACCCGGGCAGGTCCTCGCCGCCGAACTGGGCGTAGTGCAGGCTCGGCATGTCCTCGTTGCGCTCCAGGTACTCGTCCCGGTTCTCGGCGGTGATCGGCTCCTGCGGCAGCACCCACTCCCGCGGCACCTCCTCGCCGTCGAGGATCTGGGTGGCGGCGATGATCGGGGTCCGCCACTGGAAGTTGGAGTACACCGGGGCGATGGCCGTGATGTCCTCCTCCTGCCACTTGCGCATGAAGCTCAGCTCGTCCTCACCGGAGATCACCGGGTAGGGCTGGCCGGCGTCCTCGAACGCCTCCAGCGCCGCGACCGCGCCGTCCCCGGCGTCCATCCAGATGCCGTCGACCGCGCCCCGCTGGATGTGCTGGGTGACGAGGTCCTTGATCTGCGCGCCGTCGCCCTCGGTGAACTCGAACCCGAGGACCTCCAGGTCGCTGTCGTCGAACACCTGCTGGGCGGCGGCCCACCGGTGCTCCAGCACGTCCACACCCGGCAGGATGCGCAGCGCCAGCACGGTCGACCCCGGCTCCAGCTCGTCCACCAGGAACTCCGCGGCGTCGGCGCCGTAGGCGTAGCCGCCGATGGGGTGGATGAAGGTGACCGCGCAGTCGGTGTTGACGCCCCGGTCGAACACGATGACCGGCACCCCGCTCTCGCAGGCGGTCTCCACGGCCGGCGTCAGCGTCGCCGTGGTCGACGGCGAGATGATGATGGCCGCGCAGTCCCCGGCGTCCACGAACGCCTGGATGTCGGAGATCTGCTGGTTGTCGTCGTCGGCGGCGTCGGAGACCCGGAACTCGCCGATGTCGCCGCTCTCCTGGAACACCTCCACCTGCTGCTGCATGGTGATCCAGCCGGTGACCCGCCACGGGTTGGACACCGAGGCGTTGGAGAAGCAGACGGTGGGCTCCTCCGCCTCCTCGCCCTCCAACCGGAACTCGCTGGTGTCGACCATCTCGGGTTCGATGGCCTGCAGCCACGGCTCGTCCTCGGGGCCCTCCGGCTCGATGTCGCGCTGGGCGAGCTGCTCGTCGTACTCGGCCTGGTCGAACCACTCCTGCTCGGGGGTCGGGCTCTCGGCGCCCGCCTCGGTCTCCTGGGGGGTGTCGGTGGTACAGGCCGTCATGAGCAGCAGGCTCACGGCTGCTCCGCCGGCGAGGGCGGCGCGGGGGATGCGCATGGTGGGGACCTCCTAGCGGGAGCCGCGCGCGGGCGGCTCCTCCATTGGTGGGTCCGGCCGGGCGGGCTCGGGTTCCGCCGGCCGGGGTGTTCTCCGGGTCCACTCGCGCGCCGCGTAGGCCACGGCCGCGATGATGATGAGGCCCTGCACCGTCGGCTGGATGGTCGACGGCAGGCGGAGCTGGTTGAACAGCGTGAACAGCGCCTCGACGGTGAGGGCGCCGGCCATCGCGGCGACGACCGTGCCGCGCCCGCCGCTCAGCACCACGCCGCCGAGGACGACGGCGGTGATCGCGGCGAACTCCAGCCCCTCGCCGACCTGGGCGGTGACCCCGGCGAAGCCGCCGATGAGGATGCCGGCGAGGGTGGCCAGCAGACTCGACAGGACGAACGCCCCCGTGCGCACCCGCCACACCCGCGCCCCGGAGAACCCCGCGGCGGTGGCGTTGTCGCCGATGGCGACCAGGGTGCGCCCGTACGGCGAGCGCATCAGGGCGATGGCCCCCGCGCCCACGGCGAGCACGATGAGCAGCGCCCACGGGATCTGCCCGATGAACGGCACGTCCTCGATGCCGCCCCGCCCCGCCGTGCGGAACCCCTCCGACAGCGCCCCGGTGGGGGCGCCCCCCGTCCACAGCCGGATCGCGCCGTAGAGGACGAGCATGGTGCCGAGGGTGGTGATGATCGACGGCACCTTCAGCAGCGTGGTGATGAGCCCGTTGACCAGGCCCACCGCCGCGCCGAACACGAGCATCAGCAGCAGCACCGGCACCGTGCGGGCCGGGTCGCCGTCGATGAGCGCCGCGGCGAGCACCACCTGGGCGCCCACCAGCGACCCCACCGACAGGTCCAGCTCCCCGGACACGATGACGAAGTACTGGCCGACCGCCAGGATGATCAGCGGGGCCGCCTGCTTGACGAACGCCATCATCGACGGCGGCGCCGCGAACGACGGGTTGAGCGTGAACACCACCGCGAAGATCAGCACCAGCAGCGCGAACACCGTGCCGCTGCCGCCCGCCGCCAGGTGGGACAGCGCCGTGCGGGCGGCACCGCCGGACCCCGGGCGCACCTCCGTACGCGTCATGCCGTCCGCCCTCCTTCCCGTGCCGCCGGAACCGGTGGCGGCGGATCGCCGCCCGCCGCGGCCGGCGGCGCGGCCCCGCCCCCGGCGAACCGGGGCCGGCTGAGCGGGCGGTCGGTGCGGCGCCGCGCGTAGATCGCGACGGCGGTGATGACGATGGCGCCGCGCAGGACGTCCTTCCAGAACGGGTCGACCTGGAGCACGTTGAACACGCTGTCGAGCACCGCCAGGATCAGCACCCCGGCGACCGTGCCCGCCACCCCGCCGCGCCCGCCGAGCAGGAACGTCCCGCCCAGCACCACGGCGGCGATCGACTCCAGGTCGTAGCCGCCGTCGTAGACGAGGGTGGAGCCGGTGCCGAACCGGGACGCGATGAGCAGCCCGGCGACGCCCGCGGCGATCGAGCAGAGCACGTGCGCGGCCAGCACCGGCCGGTCGACCCGGATGCCCGACATGCGCGCCACGTCGGCGTCGCCGCCCACCGCGTACATGTGGTAGCCGGTGCGCGACCAGCGCAGGAACAGCACCGCCGCCACCGCGGCCGCCAGCATGACCGCCGTCGACAGCGGGATGAACCCGATGCGGGTGTAGCCGAACGCCTGGAACGCCTCCGGCACCTGCCCCACGGGGCCGGCGTACCGGGTGTCGAGGTAGCCCTTGATGATGAGGCCCATGCCCAGGGTGGCGATGAACGCGTTCACCTTGAGCTTGGTGATGATGAGGCCGTTGACCAGGCCGATCAGCCCGGCCACCACGACCACCGCGACGATGCCCAGCACCAGCCGCGACGGGTCGCCGGCCATCGTGGTGGCGGCGACGACGCTGCACAGCGCCATCACGTACCCCACCGACAGGTCCAGCGACCGGCACAGGATCACCAGGGTCTGCCCGATGGCCACGAACCCCAGCAGGCTGGAGCGGGTGAGCATGTCCACGACGTTGGCCGTCGACAGCAGGTTGTGGCCGTTCAGCCCGGCCACGGCCGCGCCGGCCGCCACCACGCCCAGCAGGGCCAGCCACACCATGCCGGTGGTGCCCAGGACCCATTGGGGCCGGCGGGCGGCGAAGTCGGGTACCGCGGTCATGACGCCGCCTCCCGGGGGGCCTCGGAGTGTCCGGTCGCCAGCGCCATCACGTCCTCCTCGGCGGCCCCGCCGGGCAGCTCCCCGGCGATCCGGCCGTCGTGCAGCACCACGATCCGGTCGGCCAGCCCGATCACCTCGGGCAGCTCCGAGGAGATCAGCACGATCGCGACGCCCGCCTTGGCGAGGTCGCGCACCAGCGTGTACACGGCGTGCTTGGCGCCGACGTCGATACCGCGGGTGGGCTCGTCGAGCACCATCACCGCGGGGTCGGTGGCCAGCCACTTGGCCAGCACCACCTTCTGCTGGTTGCCGCCCGACAGGAACCGGACCTCCTGCCCGGTGCCGCGCGCCACCAGCTCCAGGGACCGGAAGAACCCGGGCAGCGCCCGCGCCGCCGCGCGCGCCTTGCGCGGCAGCACCGCGTCGAGCACCATCCGCCCGTTGGCGAGCACCGACTGGTGCAGCGCCAACCCCTCGGTCTTGCGGTCCTCCGACACCAGGGCGATCCGCGCCCGCACCGCCTGGTGCGGGGAGCGCAGCCGCACCGCCTTGCCGTCGACCCGCAGCTCGCCGCGGGTGAACCGGTCGATGCCGAACAGCGCGTGTGCCAGCTCGGTGCGCCCGCTGCCCTGCAACCCGGCCAGGCCGACGATCTCGCCGCCGCGCACCCGCAGGTCGATGCCGTCGATCCGGTCGTTGCCGCCGCCGGCGACCTCCAGCCGCACCGGGCCGGGGGCGGTGCCCTCGACCGGCGCGGGGAACAGCATGTCCATGGGGCGGCCGACCATCATCCGGATCAGCTCCTCCGACGAGGTCTGCGCCGCCTCCACGGTGCCGACCTTGCGCCCGTCCTTGAGGACCGTGATCCGGTCGCACAGGTCGAAGATCTCCTTCAACCGGTGCGACACGTACAGCACCGCCACCCCGCGCTCCCGCAACCGCCGCACCAGCCCGTACAGCAGCTCGACCTCGTGGTCGGCCAGGGCGGCGGTGGGCTCGTCCATCGAGATGATGCGCGCGTCGTGCGACATCGCCTTGACGACCTCGACGATCTGCTGCTCGGCCACCGACAGCGTGCGCACCCGCCGCTCCGGCGAGATCCCGCCCAGGCCGAGGTCGGCCAGCAGCCGCCCGGTGTCGGCCGCCATGCGCCGCGCGTCGACCCGGCCGCCGCGGCGCGGCTCGCGGCCCAGGAACACGTTCTCGGCGACCGTGCGCTCGGGGAGCAGGTTGAACTCCTGGAACACCGTCGACACGCCCGCCTGCTGGGCCTGCACCGGGTGGGCGAACGCCACCTGCGCGCCGTTCAGCTCCACCGTGCCCGCGTCGGCCCGGTGGACGCCCGCCAGGATCTTCATGAGCGTGGACTTGCCCGCGCCGTTCTCGCCGACGAGGGCGTGCACCTCGCCCGCGCGCACCTCCAGGTCCACGTCGGACAGCACCCGGACGCCCAGGAACGACTTGCCGACGCCGCGCATGCGCAGCAGCGGGGCCGAGGACGGCGCGGCGTTCACTCCGGGACCTCCACCCAGGTGCTCCCCTGCGCCGACTCCAGCACGGCCTCGGCGATGCGGGCCGCGCGCAGGCCGTCGGTGAAGTCCGGCAGCCCGTCGGGCGCGGCGCCGTCGATGGCGTCGCGGGTGTCGGACACGAACGCGTCGAAGCAGTCCTGGTAGCCCTGCGCGTGCCCGGCGGGAACGCGCGCGAACCGGCCGGCGGCCGGGCTCAGGGTGTCGGGATCGCGCATCAGCAGGTTGCTGGCCTCGCGGCCGCCCTGCCACAGCAGTTCGGGCTGCTCCTGGTCGAAGGACAGCGTCATCTCGGTGCCGGAGACCTCCAGCAGCAGCCGGTTCTTCCGCCCGGCCGACACCTGGCTGATCACCGACGCGCCCACCATGCCGCCGCGGGTGGCGAACTGGAGGGTGACGACGTCCTCGGTGGCGACCGGGCGGGCGTCGGCGCCCCGGCTGTCGTTGACCGTGGAGGTCTGCGCGGACAGCCGGGTGATGCGGTCGCCGGTGACGAACTCCAGCAGGTCGCACCAGTGCGAGCCGATGTCGCCGAACGCGCGGAGCGGGCCGCCCAGGTCGGCGTCGACCCGCCAGTTGTCGTCGCCGGGGCGCAGCAGCCAGTCCTGGAGGTAGCTGCCGTGCGCCAGGTTGAGCCGGCCGACGGCGCCGGAGCGCACCTTCTCGCGCGCCTCGCGCACCATCGGGTGGAACCGGTAGACGAACGGGACGGTGGCGGTGCGCCCGGCCTCGGCGGCGGCCGCCGCCATGCGCTCGGCGGTGGCGGCGTCGGTGCTCAGCGGCTTCTCGCACACCACGTGCTTGCCGGCGGCGATCGCGGCCAGCGCGAGCGGGGCGTGCAGGTGGTTGGGCGTGCAGACGTGTACGACGTCGACGTCGTCGCGGGCGATCAGCGCCTCGGGGTCGTCGTAGGCGCGTTCGGCGCCCAGCGGGCCGAGGGCGGCTCGGGCCTTCTCCGGGCTGGACCCGGCGACCCCGACCACCCGGCCGCCGGCGACCCGGATCGCGCGGGCGTGGACCCGCCCCATGAACCCGGTGCCGATGACGGCGGCGCGGTACTCGGACCGCGTTCCGGCGCCGGGATCGGGGGGCGCGTTCGGTTCTGTGATGTGACTCACTCCCATAGGGAGAAGGTAAACGGGACTTCTGTCGAGCGTCAAGCAGAAGTTGCATCACAAGATCGAAATAGCTGGTCGACGTACCCGAAATAGTTCCTGTGCTTCACTGGTTCCGTGACAGAAGACGCGGTGATCTCCCCCGGCCCGGCCCGGCCCTCCCCCGTTCGGGTGCCGCCCGCCGCGGCACCGGCCGCCCCCGGAGCGGGCACCCTGCTCCGGCTGCTGCGCGACGGCCGCCCCCGGACGAGATCCGAGCTGGCGGGCGTCACCGGGCTCGCCAGATCCACGGTCACCCAGCGCGTCGACGCCCTGCTCGCGGCGGGTCTCATCGGCCCGGCGGGCGAGGCCGCGTCCACCGGCGGCCGGCCGCCCACCACCTTCGCGTTCGTCCCCTCGGCCCGCGTCGTCCTCGCCGCCGACCTCGGCGCCACCAAGGCCCGGGTGGCGCTCACCGACATGGCCGGCCAGGTGCTCGCCGAGTCGCGCGCCGACCTCGACGTCGCGCGCGGCCCCGAACCCGTCCTGGACTGGCTCGTCGCCCGGGGCGACGACCTGCTCGACCGCGCCGGGCGGCGGCGCGCGGACGTCCTCGGCGTCGGCATCGGGCTCCCCGGGCCGGTCGAGCACTCCACCGGGCGGGCGGTCAACCCGCCGATCATGCCCGGCTGGGACGGCTTCGACGTGCCCGGCTACGTGGGGGAGCGCTTCGCCGGACCGGTCCTGGTCGACAACGACGTCAACATCATGGCGCTGGGCGAGCACTTCGCCTGCTGGGCCGAGGCCAGCCACCTCATGTTCGTCAAGGTCGCCACCGGCATCGGCTGCGGCATCATCAGCGACGGCGGCGTGTACCGGGGGGCCAAGGGCGCGGCCGGCGACATGGGGCACATCCAGGTGCCGCACGGCGCCGGCCACCCGTGCCGGTGCGGCAACACCGGGTGCCTGGAGGCGGTCGCCAGCGGGGCGGCGATCGCCGCCGAGCTGACCGGGCAGGGCGTGGAGGCGCGCACCGCCCTGGACGTGGTCGACCTCGCCCGGTCGGGGTCGGTGGCGGCCCTCCAGTCGCTGCGGCAGGCCGGGCGCGACATCGGCGAGGTGCTGGCGGCGTCGGTGAACATGCTCAACCCGTCGATCATCGTCATCGGCGGGTCACTGGCCCTGGCGGGCGACCACCTGCTGGCGGGGGTGCGCGAGGTCATCTACCAGCGGTCACTGCCGCTGGCCACCGAGGACCTGCGGATCGTGTCGTCCCGGATGGGCGAACGGGCCGGCGTGATCGGCGCGGCGGTCATGGTGCTGGACTACGGGCTCAGCCCGGAACGCGTGGACGTCCTGGTCAGCGGCTGACCGGCGGCCCGCCGCGAAGGCGGGACCGGTCCGACGCGGGTCGTGGGCCGGGCGGCCGTCTCCGTCACTCGGGCCGGACGCGGGCCGCGCGCCGCGCACGGGACGCGCGGGCGATGCGGGGTTCCCGGGAGGCACGCGGCTCCCGGGCGGCCCGGGGCTCGCGTGGGGTGCGGGGCTCACGCGGGGCGGGGGCGTCGGGGCCCCGGTGCCGACCGTCGTAGCGGCGGAGCGTGCGCCGCATCGCGTCGCGGTACCCGGCGGCGTACCCCGCGTCGTCCGGGGCGCTGTCATCGCGGACCGCGCCGATACCCACGCTGCCCAGCAGGGTGAGGACCGCCAGGCCGGTGACGGCGTTGATCAGCGAGGTCGCGAACTGGGTGGCGAACCCGTCGTCCAGTGTGAACGGGGCGACGGCGGCCACCACGGTGACCAGGCAGGCGATCCACCGGAAGAACGTGAGGGCGCGGGGCGCCGACACCAGCAGCAGGTGGAGCAGCAGGGTGGCCACGAGCGCGGCCAGCCCGGCGGTCACCGCTGACGCGACGGCCACGGCCCCGCCGAAGTAGCCCGCCGTGATGGGCCCGAACAGCGGGACGCCCAGCACCCCGCGCATCAGCAGCGCACCGGCCAGCACGATGAGCACGGCCACCACGGCCGTCGCCACCCCGCCCGACCACAGCCGTGCGGTGTTGACGCGACGCCCGTTCCGAAAAGCGCTCATGCCGGTACCCCCCGATACGGCCCTGAACACGGTCGTAGCCCCCCATACCCGATAGTCACTCAGGGTAATCATGTAATGACACAAGGTGCGAGGGGTGGGGGCAGGGGGCCGACCGCACCCGTTCTCAGAGCCGCGCCCGCGCCTCGGCCAGGACCTCCGTATCCCGCAGCCAGTCGCCGCCGTCGAGTGCCAGTCCGACGGAGTCGGCCCCGGCCTCGGCGTAGGCGGCGAGCCGCTCGGCGACCTCCGCCGGCCCGCCGGTGACCGGGACGGCCGCCGCCTCCTCGGGGGGCATGCGGTGCACCTCCACGAGGACGCGGGTGAAGGACTCGACGGCGGCCGGGTCACCGCCGAGGAAGGCGTGACCGCCTACCGAGATCGAGGGGACCGGGCGGTCGAGCTCTCGGGCGATTTCGCGCAGCCGCGCCGCCCCTTCCACCAGGGCGGCGGGGGTGATCAGGGAGGGGGCCCAGCCGTCGCCGTGGAGGACGGCGCGGCGCATCGCCGCCTCGGAGTTCCCGCCGACGAGGATCGGCGGGACGGGGGCGGCGGGACCGAGGGTCACCTCGGTGCCGTCCAGCGTCGTCGGCTCGCCTCGGATGAGGCCGGGCAGCGCGCGCAGGGCGGCGTCGGTCCACGGCCCCCGCCCGCGCACCGGGGCCCCGACAGCGTGCCAGAACGGGGAGCCGGGGAAGCCGCCGATGCCCACGCCGAGGATGACGCGGCCGCCGGAGAGGTGCTGGAGGGTCTGCACCTGCGCGGCGGTCCAGGCGGGCGGGCGGAGGGGGAGGCTGAGTACGCCGAATTCGAGCCCGATCCGCTCGGTCGCGGCGGCGGTCGCGGCGAGGACCAGCGTGGCGTCGAGGCCGGGGGACCCGTCGCCGACGATGAAGTCCGACATGCCGACCGAGTCGTAGCCGAGGTCTTCCAGGTGGCGTGCCTTCGCGATGTCGGGGACACCGTTCGGGGTGGTGGGCAGGGAGGTGCTGATCCGCATGGCGGGCCTCTTCCGGGCGTCGGGGTGGGACGCTGGCAACGCTAGGAAGTGAAGTCGGGTTGAGGTCAACGCCCGTGAGGGGGAGGCCGGGGGCGGGGACCCGATGGGATGTGCCCCCGGCCGGACGGGCGGGTTAAGTGGCGGTGCGGAGGGTGGAGGGGTGCCAGTCGAGGTGGAAGAACACCCCGTGGCGGCCGTCGCGCAGCGGGCCCCAGGTGTGGGTGAAGGCGGCGATCAGGGCGAGGCCGCGCCCGCCCTCCTCGCACGGTCCCGCGTCGCGTATCTGCGGGACGGTGGCGCCGCCCGCGTCCTCGCACTCGACGCGCAGCCACCACGGGCCGAGGGTGGTGCGGACGCGGAAGTCCGCGCCGTCGGCGTGGCGGACCGCGTTGGTCGCGGCCTCGGACAGGGCGAGGGTCGCGGCGGCGGCCATGTCGTCGGGGATGCCCGGCGGTGGCGGAAGGACGGCGGTCAGCCACGCGCGCGCGTCGGCCACCGCCGAGGGCACCGAGGGGAACACCACGGTGTTGCGGAATACCTTCACGCCACCCACCCCCGCTCCGCCTCGGCCCGGAGTCGTTCCAGAACGAGCACGTAGCGTCGAATCCGGCGCGATTTCCGTGGGAAATGCGTTATGGTCGTTTTCGTCATCAGCGGGCTCCAAAGTTAGCTGGTGGCCACGGCCCCGGACCGTCGTGAGCGGTCGCGGGGTCCTCGTATGCACACAGTGGCTCGAAGGTTGTTGGTCCTGCCACATGAGCTACAGATCTGTTCTCGCTATCTGATTCCTGTAGCGACATGTAGGACAGTTGTGTGACCATAGATGCATGCCAGAGAAGGTGCTCCTCGCATGGATTCGCCTCGGTAAGGAGATTCGGCGACAACGCCTGCGTGCGGGCATGTCCCAAGCTCAGCTCGCTATGCGACTACATCTCTCCCCGGCCATGGTCGGGGCTATTGAGAGGGCGACGCGGGCGCCCAAAAGGGAACAAATAACAGAACTGGACTCGGTGTTCGCTACAGAGGGGGCTCTGCTTCGACGTTGGTCGGAGTGTGCTCGCGAAGACGCGAATCCCGATTGGCATAACGATGTGGTTCGCAGCGAGGTAGAGGCGTCCGAGGTGCGTATGTGGCATACGACCCTGATTCCCGGGCTTCTGCAGAGTCGAGAGTATGCGCGCAGCATCTTTACCAGCGGACGGCCGCTCGCCACCCAGCAGGAGATCGAAGAGCTCGTCGCAAGCCGTCTCGCGAGGCTGCCTACGATCAGCGCTTCCTTGTGGTGTGTTCTGGATGAAGCCGTCATCCGTCGCCTTGTCGGCAGCGCGAGCACCATGCTTCAGCAACTCGACCACCTCCGCGAGCTGGCAGAATCCGGAGCGGTGAGGCTGCAAGTCGTTCCATCCCGCACGCCCGATCACCCTGGTCTCAGCGGAGCCTTCCGAGTGATCTCCTTCCAGGAGCGTCCGCCGGTGGCGTACGTGGAGCACTTCATGGGTGGTGTCCTGTTGGACGGTGCCAGAGAGGTCAACCGACTCAGCGTCGTCTACGGTGAATTGCAGGCTTGGGCGTTGACGCCCACCATGTCGCTTGATCTGATCGAGCAAGTGAAGGAGAACTTTGGTGACGTGGCATAAGAGCAGCTACAGCGGCGCGCAGAGTGACTGCGTCGAGGTGGCCGAGGGGGCGGTGACGCTCGTGCGGGATACGCAGAACCGCGACCTCGGAACGTTGGAGGTTCCCGCTCGGGAGTGGGCCGCGTTCGTGGCCGCCGTCGCGGCCGAGTGACCTCCGGAGGAAGTGTGGCGATGGCCTGGCACAAGAGCAGCTACAGCCAGGGCGGGGCGTACAACTGCGTCGAGGTGGCCGAGGGGGCGGTGACGCTGGTGCGCGACACGCAGAACCGCGAACTTGGCATGTTGGAGATCCCCGCCCGCGAGTGGGTGGCGTTCCTGGCCGAGGTCGGGCGGGGCTGACCTTCGGTCAGACGGCCGGGCCCGGGGCCCGGGTGGCGGTGGTGATGGCGGCGGCCAGCGCGGGCATGTCCCCGGGGTCCAGCGCCGACACCGTCACCCGGATTCCCGGGTCCGCGTCGATGCGGAACCGGCGCCCCGGCGCCACCGCCCACCCCCGGGCCAGTAGCGCCCCCACCGCCGCCGCCTCGTCCTCCAGCGGCACCCACACGTTGACCCCGCTGCGCCCGTACGCCGCCACCCCGTTCTCCGCCAGCCGCCCGATCAGCGCCTCGCGCCGCTCCGCGTAGACCCGCCCCACCGCCGCCGGGTCCACCGCACCCCCGCGCCACAGCTCAACGAACGCCTCCTGGAGCACCCGGCTCACCCAGCCCTGCCCCGCCTGGAGCTGCGCCCGCACCCGGTCGACCGTCACCGGATCACCCGCCAGCACCGCCAGCCGCAGGTCCGGCCCGTACCCCTTGGCAACCGACCGCACGACCGCCCACCGCTCCGTCGCCCCCGCCACCGCCGCGAACGGCCGCTCCGCGAACCCGAACCCGTGGTCGTCCTCGACCGTCAGCACGTTCGGATACCCCGCCAGCTCCGCCCGCAGCAGCGCCGCCCGCTCGGCGGTCACCACCGCCCCCGTCGGGTTCTGCGCCCTGCTGGTCAGCACCACCGCCCGCACACCCGCCCGCAGCGCCGCCGCGAGCGCGTCCGGCCGCATCCCCTCGTCATCGAGCGCCACCCCCACCCGCTTCAAGCCCTGCGCCGCCACCAGGTCGAACTCCGCCGGCCACCCCGGGTCCTCCACCGCCACCGCGTCGCCCGGCCGCAGCGACGACCGCAGCAACCGGTCGATCCCGTCCAGCGCCCCCGACGTCACGGCCACCTCGTCGGCCGGGACCCCGTCGG
Organism: Nocardiopsis trehalosi NBRC 14201; assembly: GCF_001552555.1. Classification (GTDB taxonomy): domain Bacteria; phylum Actinomycetota; class Actinomycetes; order Streptosporangiales; family Streptosporangiaceae; genus Nocardiopsis_B; species Nocardiopsis_B trehalosi. Next base: position 17,773 of record NZ_BCRK01000053.1, read on the forward strand.
CCGCGAACGCCTCGCGCGCCACCTCGGCCAGCGCGGGCACCACCGGCGGGTCGCCGTACAGGGTGTGCCGCCCGCGCCGCCGCCGAGCCACCTCGGCCAGCGCGGCGCCCAGGTCGGGCAGCAGGCGCGGGTCGGGGTTGCCGTCGGCCGCGTTGCGCACCCCCGGCGGCAGCGCCCCCGCCTCGTCCTCGCGCGGGGTGCTGGCCGACCGCCCCCGCACCCGGGTGCCGCGCCGGCCCCCGGTCTCGACCAGGCCCCGGTCGCGCAGCATGCGGTAGGCGGCGGCCACCGTGTTCGGGTTGACCCCGAGTTCGCCCGCGAGGTCGCGGATGGGCGGCAGGGCGGCACCGGAGGCGAGCGCGCCCCGGACGATCGACCGTTCGACGCTGTCGGCGATCTCCTGAGAACCGCGTCCGGTGATGGGCATGCCCGCATTATCCCGCAACCGCGCCCGCCGATCCGACGGAACGGGGCCGCCCTCGCGGCGGGAACGGGACGGAGACCGCGCGCGGGCGCCCGAGTATAACCCGGGCGTGATTCCGGGAAATGAACCGGCAGTGGCGAACGTATTTCCCGGTGCGCGTCGCGAACCGGGTTGCGCGATGCGCTCCGTAATTCGCCTTAGGGAATTCGGTGATCATCTTCCGAGGGCTTCCTTAAGTGAAGTCGAGATTCGGGCGTTGCTTTTTTCTCTGCTCTCACCTGCGACTATGGCACCAAGGGCGCGCCCGGCACTTGAAATCGGCGGAGAAGTAGTGATCGTAGGGGTATATGCGCGAGGTGCCCCCTCGCCGTCGTGTGCCCGCAACGCGGAAGTGCGCATCGAGTGTGAGGAGACGACCGATCAAAGGGCAGGATCAGCAGCGTTTCGGAGACGACCCCCTGGCCGTCCGCGACACCGACCACTACAAGGCCGAATACGTCACCGGGTTCGTAGAGAAGTGGGACGAGCTCATCGACTGGAAGCGGCGCTACGCCAGCGAGGGCCGCTTCTTCATCGAACAGCTCAAGGCGCGCGGCGTCCGCGAGGTGCTCGACGTCGCCACCGGCACCGGGTTCCACTCGGTGCGGCTGCTGGAGGAGGGCTTCGACACCGTCAGCGCCGACGGCAGCCCCGAGATGCTGGCCAAGGCGTTCGCCAACGGGCTCGCCTACGGCGGGCACATCCTGCGCGTCGTGCACGCCGACTGGCGGTGGCTCAACCGCAGCGTCCACGGCACCTACGACGCCATCATCTGCCTCGGCAACTCCTTCACGCACCTGTTCTCCGAACGCGACCGGCGCAAGGCGCTGGCCGAGTTCTACGCCATGCTCAAGCACGACGGCGTGCTGATCATCGACCAGCGCAACTACGACGCCCTGCTCGACGGCAAGTACGGCAACAAGCACACGTACTACTACTGCGGCGAGGAGGTGTCGGCCGAACCGGAGCACGTGGACGAGGGCCTGGCCAGGTTCGTCTACCGGTTCCCCGACGCCTCCGAATACCACCTCAACATGTTCCCGCTGCGCCGCGACTACATGCGGCGGCTCATGCGCGAGGTCGGGTTCCAGCGCATCGACACCTACGGCGACTTCCAGGAGACCCACCACGCCGACGAGCCGGACTTCTACATCCACATCGCCGAGAAGGCGTACCACCGCGAAGGGCGCGCCGACGGCTACTCGGCGGCCGTGCGCACCGCCCGCGACTACTACAACTCCACCGACGCCGACACCTTCTACCACCGGGTCTGGGGCGGCACGGACATCCACATCGGCCTGTACGACTCCCCGGACGACGACATCGCCGAGGCCAGCCGGCGCACCGTGGAGCGCATGGCCGCCAAGCCCGGCCTGACCGCCGGCAGCCACGTGCTCGACCTCGGCTCCGGGTACGGCGGCGCGGCCCGCCACCTCGCCCGCGCCTTCGGCTGCCGGGTGACCTGCCTCAACCTCAGCGAGGTCGAGAACGAGCGCAACCGGGCCCTCACCCGCGACGCCGGGCTGGACCACCTGATCGAGGTGGTCGACGGGTCGTTCGAGGACATCCCCGCCGACGACGCCGCGTTCGACGTCGTGTGGTCCCAGGACGCGCTCCTGCACAGCGGCGACCGCACCCGGGTCCTGGAGGAGGTGGCGCGGGTCCTCCGCAGCGGGGGCGCGTTCGTGTTCACCGACCCCATGGCGGCCGACGGCGCCCCCGCCGAGGCGCTGCGGCCCATCCTGGCGCGGCTGCACCTCGACACCCTGGGCACGCCCGGCTTCTACGACCGCGAGGCCGCCCGGGTGGGGCTGACCAAGGCCGGGTTCGACGACCTCGGGGAGCACCTGCCCGTGCACTACGCGCGGGTGCTCGCCGAGACCGAGCGGCGCAGGGACGAACTGGGCGCCGAGATCAGCGCCGAGTACCTCGCGCACATGACGACCGGGCTGCGCAACTGGGTCGCGGGCGGCGAGTCCGGTGCCCTGACCTGGGGAATCCTGCACTACCGGAAGTGAACCGCGCCCCGGTGCCGCCGCCCCGTGCGGCGGCGGCACGGGACCGCCCCCTCCCGGCGGGCCGCCGCGTGGCCGGGCGCCCGCGCCGCCCGCCGCACGGGTGTGCCGGTGCGCCGATGTGCCGAGATGTGACCGGCGGAGCACCCCCGGGCCCGGGTTGATCCCGTACCGGCGGGTATCACGTCCGGTATCACGGCCCGACCGCACCACGCGCCCCACGCGGGAGCGGGGCGGTGCGGGCGTCGGAACGAGGGAGGCATACCCATGAACAGCACGCCGGACGTCCGCTGGGTGGTCGTCGGGGTGGACGGTTCCGACTCCAGCCGGTACGCGCTCGAATGGTCCGCCAACCAGGCGGCCATCCGCGGGCTGGGGGTGCGCATCGTGACGGCGATCTGGCCGCCGGAGTCGGAGGGGGCGTTCGCCGACGTCGTGCGGCGCGACGACGACCCCGCCCCGCGCCGGCAGGAGGCCCGGGCCCTGCTCGACTACGCCCACGACTGGATCGGGCGGCTCTACCCGGAGCTGGCGGTCGCGACCCACGTCGCCGACACCCGGCCGACCGAGGCGCTGCTCACCGAGGCCGGCAGGCCCGACACCGCGGCCGTCGTCGTGGGGTCGCGCGGCCTGGGCGGGCTGGCCAGCGCCTTCGTCGGCTCCATCGGGGTGGAGCTGGCCGCGAAGTCGCCGGTGCCGGTGGTGGTGCTGCCCAAGAAGCACGAGTCCGCGCACGGGGTGAAGGGGCGGATCGTCGTCGGCGTCGACGGGTCGGAGACCAGCCGGCGGGCGGTCGACTTCGCGTTCGCCCAGGCGGCGGTCACCGGGACCGACCTGGTGGCGGTGTGCGCGTGGCAGCCCATGGCGGCGTTCGCGTCGTCCATGGGGCCGGTGCCGCCCGAAGCCTTTGACGACGACGCGGTGGCCGCCGCCGCCCGCCGCACCGCCGAGGCCGAGCTGGCGGAGGCCCGCGTCCGCCACGCCGACGTCGCGGTGGAGCTGAAGACGGTGCGCGCCCACCCGGTGGTGGCGCTGCTGGAGGAGAGCACCCCGGCCGACCTGGTGGTCGTCGGCTCGCGCGGCCGGGGCGGGTTCACGGGGCTGCTGCTGGGCTCGGTCAGCCAATCGGTCCTGCACGGTGCGCACGGCCCGGTGGCCGTCGTCCACTAGGGCCGGTATTGCGCCTGGTCCGGCCGGGGCCCACCGCCCGTCCTCGGACAGCGACCGACGACCGCCATGGACGCCCCCGGTACCAGGGGCGCGCCGGTCAGCCCGCGACCAGCAGCGGGAGGAGGTAGATGACCGAGAAGGCCTCATAGACCGCGCCGATGACGAGGAGCGCCAGCGCGGGCAGGCTCAGCCAACCGACCTGGCGCAGCCCGTGGAGGTAGCCCTGACGGCGGTTGCGGACGCCGGCCGTCCCGGGGCGCAGCCAGGCCTTCCCGAGCAGGTGGACGCCGAGCATGAGGAGGACGTAGGCCTGGAGCTCGATGAGGATCGTCAGCGAGTGCGGGATCATCGACATCCCCACGCCCTCGTTCACCGGGGCGAGGGTCACGCCGACGATGAACGCCTGGTAGGCGAAAACGGGTATGCCGGCGAAGGGCACGATCATCGAGGGCAGCAGAATGGTCAGCAGGCCGGCCCTCAGCACGTTGTTCGCGAGGATGACCAGCATGAACAGCCAGACGTTCTCCAGCAGCGCCGCCACCATATCCGCTGTCCCGTCCTCCTCCAGGGAAGCGATCCGTGTGGTGTTCAGCTCGGGGAAGACCAGCGCCGCCCCCATACCGATGAGCAGCAGGCCGTACACGATCGCGTTCAACACCAGGTAGACGCGCATGTTCGCGCGAATGATCTGAAAGGGTCTGCGAAGCTTTCGCACGTGTCCTTCTCCATGGTCGAGTCGGCTCATGAGCCGATGGGCTTCTGATACTCGGAATTCCGCCACCGGAATGGCCGCCTTGCCGCAACAGCACGCCGAAGTACGCACGATCACGCGGTGCGCAGCGGTGCGGTCGGCGGTGAGGAAGGCGAGACGCGTGTCGAATGCGGCTCGCCACCACCCAAGGCCATGCCCTCGGGGCAGAGTCAAGGGCAGCGCACAGAAGCGGACGACGGGAGCGGAAACGCTTGACCCTGCCCCCGGGGCAGGGTGTGGAGTGGGTGCGAGCGCACGAAGCAGGGCTATTAGCGGTCGCGGCGGCAGAGGAGGTGGCGCATGGCGTGGAGCACTCGGCAGCTCGCCGAACTCGCCGGCACGACGGTGAAGGCCGTCCGGTACTACCACCAGATCGGGCTGCTCGACGTGCCGGAGCGAACAGCGAACGGATACAAGCGGTACGAGGTCGCCCACCTGATCCGTCTGCTGCAGATCAAGCGGTTGAGTGATCTGGGTGTCCCGCTGTCGGAGGTGGCGTCGATGGGACGCGCGGACGAGGACCCGGACGAGGCGATCCGCGCGGTGGACGCGGAACTGGAGGCGACGATCGCCCGACTCAACCGCGTGCGGGCGGAGCTGGCGGTCATTCTGCGTCACCGCGCACCGGCGTACTCCCCGCCCGTGCTCGCTCCGATCTTCCGCGACCTCTCCGACCGGCAGCGGTCGTTGCTGACGGTCTGCTCGGCCGTCCTCAGCGAGGAGTCCATAGAGGAGTTCCTCGACCTGCTGGACGAACCCGACGACGCGGAACGGGAGGCGGAGCAGGCGTTCGAGGAGCTGCCCCCGGACGCGGACGCCGCCGCGATCGAAGGCGTCGCCGCGCGTCTGGTGCCGATCGCCCTCGCGACGCGCGAGAAGAGCCCGTGGGCGCGGGGCTCGGCGGCGGACGCGCCAGGTGGTGCCGAGCAGGGCGCACAGACGGTGACCGAGGCCTTGGCGCAGCTGTACAACCCCGCACAGCTGCGCGTGCTGAAGCGGGTGCGCGCCCTCGTCGAACAGTCCTGAACCACCACCGGCGGTACCCGTCCGCCGCCGAGAACCCCCAACGGGTACCGGCCCCGCGTGCGGGGCCCGGCGATCGGGGCGCCATCGGGGGAGGGAACGGGCCGGCCGTTCCCGCCGCCCGCGCGCCGCTCAGCGGGCGGTCGCGGTGACTCTGTCGGTCCCGTCCGGCACACTGCGACGGTATGGCCCACGTCGCGCTGTTCCACTCCATCCTCGGCCTGCGCCCGGTCGAACTCCACGCGGCCGAGCGGCTGCGCCGCGCCGGGCACCGGGTCACCGCCCCCGACCTGTTCGGCGGCGAGACCGCACGGACGCTCGATGCCGGGTTCGCGCTGCTCGACCGCATCGGTTGGGAGACCGTGGTCGAGCGCGCCCGGCGGTCGCTCGCGGGCCTGCCGGGGGCGACCGTGCTCGCGGGGGTGTCCATGGGAGTGGGCGTCGTCACCGACCTCTGGCCCGAGCGCCCCGACACGGCGGGGGTCGTCCTGATGCACGCCGTCGCCGATCCGCCCGCATCCCTCCGCCCGGGGCTCGGCGTCCAGGTGCACGCTGCCGATCCGGACGACGCGTTCGTCCCGGCCGAGCGGGTCGCCGCCCTGGCCGCGGCGGCGCGGGCGGCGGGCGCCGACCTGGAGGTCTTCCGCTACCCGGGGGCCGGCCACTTCTTCACCGACCGCGACCTGCCCGACCACGACCCCGCCGCCGCCGCGCTGGCCTGGCGGCGGGTCCTGGCCTTTCTCGACCGGGTCTCCGACGCTGACGGCGACGCCGACGCCGACGCCGACGCCGACGCCGACGCCGACGCCGACGGCGGAGACGGGTCGGCGCGAGCGCGGTGACGGGGCCGGTCCCGCCTCCGGCCTCAGGGCAGGGACAGGAAGCGGGCGATCTCGGCCGCAACGGGGGCGGGGTCGACCGACGGCGCGAAGTGCGTCTGGCCGGGGAACGCCGTGTGCGTGGCGCGGGGCAGCGCGGCCGCGAGCCGGCCGAGGGTCTCGGGCATCGGCTGCCAGGTGTCGGCGCCGCCCATGACCAGGGTGGGGGCGGTGACGGCGGACCACCGCCGCACGTCGGCCGTGTCGGCGGCCATCGATTCGAGGTCGCGGCACCAGCCGGGCGCGTCGGTGGGGGCGTCGGCGGGCTCGTCGTCGGCCGGCGCGGCCGCGTCCATGAGGTCCAGCATCGGCGCCGGGACGCGGGCCACCCGCTCCGCCAGGAGCCGGTCGGCCCGCCGCCGGTCGCCGCGCTCGGTCAGGGCCGTGAACTCGGCCAGGACCCGGTCCATCTCCGGGCCCGCCGCGTACAGCGGGGGCTCCCACAGCACCAGCGAGCGGACCGGCAGCCCGGCCGCTGCGGCGTGCAGGGCGACGGTGGCGCCGTAGGACAGGCCGGCCAGGTGCACGGGGCGGCCGATCCGGTCGATGAGCACCCGGAGGTCGCCCACCTCGTCGGCGTAGCGCTTCGGGGACCGGCCGGGGCCGCTCGGGGCGTAGCCGCGCCGGGCGGGGAGCCACAGCTCGAACCGGTCGGTGAGGAGTTCGGCCACCGGCAGCCAGGAGTGCAGCCCGCCGCCGGACCCGTGCACCAGGACGACCGGCGGCCCGGAACCGAACCGCCGGTAGCCGATGGGGGTGCCGTCGAAGGACGCGAACGAGGCGGGGGCGCCGGGGGGTTCCGGCCGGTCCGTGGTGTTCGGCATGCCGCGACCCTCCCACGGCCGCCCGGCGCCATGCCAGCGGTTTTCCGCTGGTGAGAGGGGCCGTCCGGGCGGGGCGGTCCCCGCTGGGGGCGCGTCCGGGTGGCGGCGGGACGGGTGGGAGGCGCGCGAGGGCCGCTCTCGGCTACTATCTTCCTAGGAAGTAATCTTCTGGGAAGTGGCCTTCGCGGCCGAGGGGAGCCCACCGTGACCACCGCCGTCCCGCAGCCGCCGGTCGACCGGCCGCAGGCGCCCATCCTCTACTTCGGCCACGGCGCCCCGCCGCTCGCCGACGACCGCACCTGGACCGGCCAGTTCGCCGCGTGGGCCCGCGACCTCGGGCGCCCGCGCGCCGTGCTCATCGTCTCGGCCCACTGGGAGGCCGCGCCCGTCACCATCGGCGCCACCGAGACCGTGCCGCTGGTCTACGACTTCTGGGGCTTCCCCGACCGCTACTACGACGTCGTCTACCCCGCCCCCGGTGCCCCCGGGCTCGCCGCCGAGGTGCGCGCGCTCCTCGCGGGCGGCCCCGTTCCGGTGGCCGACGCCCCCGACCGGGGGCTCGACCACGGCGCCTACGTCCCGCTCAAGGAGATGTACCCCGGCGCCGACGTCCCGGTGCTGCAGATCTCCATGCCCACCCTCGACCCGCGCGCCCTCTACGACCTGGGCCGCCGCCTCGCCCCGCTGCGCGAACAGGGCGTGCTCATCATGGGTAGCGGCTTCCTCACCCACAACCTGTCCTGCGTCGACTTCTCCCTGGGCACCGACGCCGTCCCGCCCGCGTGGTCGGCCGAGTTCGACGACTGGGCCGCCGGCGCCGCCCGCACCGGCGACGTCGACGCCCTCCTCGACTGGCGCACCAAGGGCCCCGCCGCGCACATCGCCCACCCGCGCAGCGAGCACCTCGCCCCGCTGTTCGTCGCCCTCGGCGCCGCCCACGCCACCGGCGAGACCGCGACCAGCGTCATCGACGGCTTCTGGTACGGCCTGGCCAAGCGCGCCCTCCAGTTCGACTAGCCCCGCGCGGGGCGCGGGAGGCCGGGCCGGGACGGGGACACAACCGGGCTCCGGCGCGCCACAACCGCCGGTTGTGCGGGCCTAAGGTGACCCGGTGGACACCGAGGCAGTGCGCACGTTCGTCCGGGCGGCCGAACTCGGGCGGCTGCGGCACGCGGCCGCCGAACTGGGCGTGACCCAGCAAGCCGCCTCCAAGCGGATCGCCGCCCTGGAGCGCGAGCTGGGAGTCCGCCTGTTCGCCCGCACCCCCCGAGGGGTCGAGCCGACACCCGACGGCCAGGCGTTCCTCCCGCACGCGCGGACCATCGTCGCGGGCGCCGAACGCGCCCTCGCCGCCGTCCGGCCGGGGGCCCGGGCGCTCCGCGTCGACGTGCTCGGGCGGCGGAGCGCGCAGGCCGCCGTCCTGCACGACTACTGGCGGGCGCACCCCGGGACCGCCCTCGACGTGGTGACCCTGCGGGCCGAGGACCCGCGCGCGGCGGCCGCCGCCGTCGCGGCGGGCGACGTCGACGCCTCCTTCCGCACCGTGACCGACCCGGGCGCGCTGCCGGCCGGTGTGCGGATGGTGCCCGCGTTCGACGCGCCCCTCGAACTCCTCGTCGGCCCGAGGCACCCCCTGGCCGCCGCGCGCGGGCTGACACCCGCGCGGCTGCGCGGGCACCGCATCTGGGTGCCGGGCATCGCGCCCCGCAGCGAATGGGCGGATTTCTACGACCAGCTCGCCGGGGCGTTCGACCTGCGTATCGACGCGGCGGGCCCGCACTTCGGCGACGAGGTCCTCCAGGACACCCTCGCGGACTCCCCGGACACCGCCACCCTGGTCGGGGCGCGCGACCGCTACACGTGGCCGGCAGGCCACGACCTGCGCCGCATCCCGATCACGGGGCCCGCCCTCATCTACCCGGTCTCCCTCCTGCTGCCCGCGGCGGAGCCGCACCCCGGGTTGCGGGGCATCCTCGCCCACCTCGCCGGCCTGCCGAGGGCGCCCGAGCCGGCCTGGCTGCCGTCGTGGGCGGCGGTGCCGCGCGGCGGCGGCCATGCGGGCGCCCGCGCGCACCTGCGCGGGTGACGCCGTCGGCCGCCCGCCACGGCCCCACGGTGCCTGCGTTCGGGCGCACGCCACGGGGCCACGGGCCCACCCCTCCCCCTACCTCCACGAAGGGATCGCGGCATGTCCGACGACCGCCTCATGCGCATCCGCAGCGCCGAGTTCCAGGCCATGGCCGACCGGGTCCTGCGGGTCACCGAGCTGACCTCCCGGCTGAACGCCCTGCCCTTCGAGGACGACGCGGGCAGGGCGGAGCTGTTCGCCCGCATCCTCGGCCGGCCGCTCCCGGCGCGCACCACGGTCTACCCGCCCTTCTACACCGACCACGGCCTGCGCCTGGACCTCGCCGAGCGCGTCTTCATCAACCAGAACTGCACGTTCCTGGACTACGCCGGTATACGGCTCGGTGAGCGCGTGATGGTCGGGCCCAAGGCCACGTTCATCACCGTCGGCCACCCTGTCGACCCGGGGGAGCGGCGGGAGTGGCTGAGCGGCGGGCCCATCGAGGTCGCGGAGAACGTGTGGATCGGCGCGGGCGCCACGATCCTCCCCGGCGTCAGTATCGGCCGCGACGCCGTTGTCGCGGCCGGGGCGGTCGTCGCCGACGACGTCCCGCCCGCCACCCTGGTGACCGGCCCCAAGGCCGCCGTCCGCCGGCGGTGGTGAGGGCGGCGGCGGGCGCGGCAGGTCAGGGCGCGTCGGCGGCCGCCATCAGCTGCAGGATGTCACCGATGATCGTGCCCGCGGCCATCGCGGTGATCTCGCTGGGGTCCAGGTGCGGCGCGACCTCGGCCATGTCGCCGCCCACGACGTTCAGGCCCCTCATGTGCCGCAGCACCTCGCGCACGTACCCGGTCGAGGGGCCCCCGGGCACCGGTGTGCCTGTCCCCGGCGCGTAGGCGGGGTCCAGGCAGTCGATGTCGAAGGTGATGTAGACGGGCGCGTCGCCGGCGTTGGCCGTGATGCGCTCGGCGACCCGGCGCGGGTCCAGGTAGAACGCCTCGTGCGCGTAGAGGATGTCGTAGCCGTTCTCGTTGGGCATGTCGGTGCGGATGAACGCCTGCGTGGAGCGCGAGGCGTCGACGCTGCCCTCGGCGGCGAGGTCGTGGGCGAAGGTGCCGTGGAAGATGTCGCGGCCGCCGTTGCCGCTGAGCGAGTCCTGGTGGCTGTCGAAGTGCACCAGCGCCAGCGGCCCGTGGTGGCGCCGGGCCGCCCGCACCGGCCCGTAGGGAACGGTGTGGTCCCCGCCCAGGGTGAACAGGCGCGCCCCGGCCGCGAAGACGCGGTCGGCGTGCTCCTGGGACTGGCCGATCATGGTGGCGATCGCGTCGGGGCCGACGCTCATCCCCACGTCGCCGTAGTCGATCACGCGCTTGGTGTCGGTCACGTCGGTCGGCCAGGGGTGGTGGAAGTTGCCGGTGTGCAGGGACAGGCGGCGGATCTCCTGCGCCCCGAACCGGGCGCCCGGCCGGTTGCTCGTGCCGCAGTCGAACGGCACTCCCATCACGGCGATGTCGACGCCGTCGAGATCGCGGGTGTGCTCGGTGCGCCAGAAGGTCGGAAGTCCGGCGAAGGGGAGGTAGTCGCTGTAACCGCTTGCCATGGCTCTCCTCGCTGTGGTCCCCCAGCATGGGGCGGGCCGGTGGAGTGCCGCTCGACACCCGCGCCCGGCTTGCTCCCATCGTCGCCGCCCGAGGCCGGACGCGCCGGTAGGGCGGAGCCGTGTCGCGGCGGGCGCGTATCGCCACTGGTAGACGGGTGCGCGGGCACACGGTGCGCGGTGCGCGGGTACGCGGTGCGCGGTGCGCGGCGTCCGGGCGGGCCGGCTACGCCGCCACGATGCGCTCCACCAGCTCTGGTGTCCATTCCACGTACTCGACCTCCGCGCCACCGCGGTGGCGCGCGTACAGGAACCGGCCGGTGGGGCCGGCGGTCTCCGGTGCGGTGATCTCGGCGCCGGCGGCCGCGAGCACCCGGGTCAGGGCATCGAGGTCGTCGACGACGACGGTGGCACTGGCGTGGGAGTAGCGGGCCCGCTCGGCGGGCGGGCCCGCGATGACGAGGAAGTCGCCGATCGCCGCGAGTTCGATGGAGCCGAAGGCGAAGCGGAGATCGGGCTCCGCGCCGGTCAGCTCCCGCAGCAGTGCCAGCGACGCGTCGACCTCGTCGGCCCACAGGCGTGCGTACGTCTTCAGGATGGTCATGGCGCGTCCTCACGGTCACTTGTGGATACCCGGGCACCGTAGGAGAGTGTGCGGGTCGGCGGGAAGTACGCACTTCTGCGAGAGAAGGGCACCTGGTGGTTACCGAAGAGGTCGGACGCCGTTCGGAGGACGCCGATGTGACGCGCGCCTACTCGCCGGAGAATTCCGACGTCACGCGCGCCGACTCGTCGGAGGACCCCCAACGTGACGCGCCCCGACTCGCCGGGGACCCTGACGTGACGCGTGCCCACTCGCCGGAGGACGCCGATGTCACGCGTGCCGACTCGTCGGGGCATGCCGATGTCACGCGCGCCCGCTCGCCGGAGGACGCCGACGTGACGCGCCCTCGTCCGCCGGGGGACCTTGACGTGACGCGTGCCGACTCGTCGGGGGATGCCGATGTCACGCGCGCCCGCTCGTCGGAGGACGCCGATGTCACGCGTGCCGACTCGCCGGGGGATGCCGATGTCACGCGCGCCCGCTCGCCGGAGGACGCCGACGTGACGCGCGCCCACTCCCTCGCGCGGGAGATCTTCTCCGGCATCGCCAACAAGTGGACGCTGCTGGTGGTCAGCGTCCTCGGTGAACGCACCCTGCGCTTCACGCGGCTCCGCGCCGAGGTGGAGGGCATTAGCCACAAGATGCTCACCCAGACGCTGCGCGGCCTCGAACGCGACGGGCTCGTCCAGCGCACCGTCTACCCCACCGTGCCACCGCGCGTCGAGTACGCGCTCACGGACGCGGGGCAGGAGCTGCGGCGCACCGTCTACGGCATGTGCGCGTGGACCCGCCACCACCTGAACCACATCGAGACGTCCCGCGAACGCTTCGACCGAGCAGCGCAAACCCCGCCCGCCCCCGTCCCCAGCCGACCGACGCCGCCCTACCACTGAGGGCGGGAACCGCGCGCTCGTGACCACCCCGTGCACAGGGGGCGGGAATCGCGCGCTCCCGCGATCGCCCCTTCCCCGGCGGGCGTGGGCACATCCGCCGCCAGGGCCGACCGGTCGGCCCCGGCGAGCGTGGGCCGACCGGCCCATCCCGTCGAGCGGGTGCCGAGGCTGCGCGGCCGCACCGTCGCCAGCCGACCGGCGCCACGCCCCGCCGTTGAGGGTGGGAGTCGCGCGCTCGCGTCACCGTGCCCCGCCCGTCCCCTGCGGGCGTGAGCGCGGCCGTCGTCGGGGCCGGCCGGTCGGTCCCGACGAGCGTGGGCCGAGGGCGGCCGAGGGCCGACCACGCCTCGGCCCCCGGTCGCCTCCGCGTCGGGGCTCGGGGCGTGCGGTGGCGCCGCCCGTCCCGACCACCTGCCGCGCCGGGCCGGGGGCGCGGCCCCGCCCCCGCCCCCCGCCGCCCCTGACCGGTCGGGCCCACGGGTGCAGGGCGTCCCCGCGCGGACGGTCTGCGGGCGCGGGCGGTTCCCCGGCGCGGCGCATCGGCCGCCACCGGCCATCCCCGGAACCGCCACCCGGCCCGTTGGCGTCGATACGGACACCTGCGCACGGTGATCCGACAACGACCGAACGTGATCTTGCTGTACGTGGAGGCGCCTCCGATGCCGCTGCCCCGTTCGCTGCCCACCTCCCTCAAGACCGTCCGCACCCTGCTCTACGTCGCCGTCGCGGCGACCGGCCTCCAGGCGGTCGGCGTCCTCCTCATCCCCGGGCCGACGCCCGAGATCCTCGCCGCCCTCACCCTGGTGGCGCTGCCCGGCGCCGCCGCGCTCGCGCTGGCCCTGCGCCTGCCGCGCGGACGGCGCCCTCTCTTCGTCGCGCTGCTCGCCTTCCAGGCGTGGCTGCTGCTGACGGCGCTCGCCCGCATCGGCCTCGGCGAGCCCCAGGGCTTCCTCAACCTGGTGCTGCCCGTCGCGGTCCTCGTGTTCCTCCTGCGCCCGTCGTCCCGGGCCTTCCTCACCTCCTGACCGACCTCCACGGCCGCCCGCCCGCCCCCAGCGCTAGGTGATCCCGTGCTCCGTCGCATCCACCACCCCGACCGCGGCGCCTCCATGACCGAGTACGCCGCCGTGATCCTGCTCGTCGCCGCCATCCTCGCCACCGTGCTCCAGGGCGGGATCGGCGGGCGCGTCTCCGACCTGATCGAACGCTCCATCGCGAGCGTCGGCGGCGACCCGGCCGCCGCCCCCTCCGACGGTCCGCCGGAGGACCGGAACGCGGCCGACGGCCCGCCCGCCGATCCGCCGTCCGACACCGGCGCCCCCACACCCGACACCGGCGCCCCCACACCCGGCGCCGACGGCCCGCCCACCGGGCAGTCCCCGGCGGACGGCACCGGCGACGGCGCCGACACGGAGGCCCCGCCTCCCGGAACCGGTCGGCCCTACGGGCACCCGTCGATGGGCGCCCCGCTGATGTACCAGCAGGTCGCCAACGCCAATCCGCCCGGCGGCGGCCCCATCGCCCCCGGCCCCACGGACCTCGAACCCATGGGGGAGATCAACGAGGACGACCCCGGGTGGGAGCGCTTCCTCGACGCCCTCTACGACGGGGCCCGCGACGACATCGGCGGCGCGTTCGAAGGGCTGGGATCGCTGTTCACCGACCCCGTCGAGACCTTCACCGGTGCGTGGGACGCCATCCGCGACGACCCGTGGGGACTGCTCTTCAGCCAGGAACTCCGCGACGCGTGGAACCGGGGCGACTGGCCCGCCTTCTTCGGCCGGGGACTCTGGGACGGGGGCAGCCTCGTCGCGGGCGGCAGCGGCGCGATCGCCAAGTTCCTGCGCGCCCTGGGCCGGGGCGCCGACGCCGACCGGCCGTCCTCGTCCGGGAACGGGGACGACTCCGGCGACCAGGACAACGGGACGGGCACCGATCCCGACAAGCCCCCGGACCGGAACGAGTCGTGCCCGCCGGGTAACAGCTTCGCCCCCGGCACGCCCGTCCTGCTGGCCGATGGCACCACCGCCCCGATCGAGGACGTCGCCGTGGGCGACGCGGTGCTGGCCTTCGACCCGCTGACCGGCGAGGAAGGACCGCGCGAGGTCACCGCCACCATCACCGGGCAGGGCGCCAAGACCCTGGTCGACCTCGACCTCGACCTCGACCTCGACCTCGGCGTCACCGGCACCGACGGCACCACCGCCACCCTCACGGCCACCGACGAGCACCCGTTCTGGGTCCCCGACCGCGCCGCCTGGGTCGACGCCATCGACCTGGCCCCCGGCACCTGGCTGCGCACCTCCGCCGGCACCTGGGCCCAGGTTACCGCCGTCGACGTCCGCGAGACCGACGCCCAGCGCGTCCACAACCTCACCATCGCCGACCTGCACACGTACTACGTCGCCCCCGCCGGGGCGGCCGTCCTCGTCCACAACTCCGGCGGCGAATCCGGAGACCAGCTCCAGCCGGGCGAGTGCGCGAGCAACGGGCAGCGGAGGGTCCCGGACGACAGCCACCTGCCCGAGGCGTCGGAACTCATTGCGGAGGGGCAGGAGTGGCAGACCCCACCGGGGTCCCGGCGCGGACGGGCGCGCAACAACATGCCGATGCAGGGCGGCCCGCCGAGTACGACGGTCTACAAGCGCAACCCCGCCACCGGGGACGTCAGCAACTACATTGTGTACGACGCGAACGGCAACGCCATCAAGCGCGTCGACCTCGAAGGCGCGGCCCACGGCGGGGTGCCGACGCCGCACGTCGTCTACTACGAGCACAACTCGCCTCGGCCCGGAGTCGTCTTCGTGAAGGAGCAGCGCATGGTCCGCCCCGCGCGACCGGACGAGATCCCGTGACCGCTGATCCGCT
>NZ_BCRK01000054.1 GCF_001552555.1 Nocardiopsis trehalosi NBRC 14201
CGTCGGCCACCTGGGCGGCCGTGGCGGCCGCCCGCTCGGGGTCCTTGGCCAGCCAGACCGGCAGCGCCTGCGCGGCCATGGCCGCGCCGCGCAGCGTCTTCGCCACGGAGTCGTGCATGTCGCGGGCCAGCCGGTCGCGCTCCTCGGCGGCCGCGGCGGCGCGCTCGGCCTGGCGGCGGGCATCCTGCTCGGCCGCGAGTTCGCTCAGGATGGCGCGTATGCGCAGTCCAACGTAGCCGGCGATGGGGTACAGCATCGGATGGACGATGAGGACCTGGAAGGACATCAGGTCGTCGATGCTCCCCATGTTCATCCGTGCGTAGCCGAGTACGCCCAGGTAGCAGAGAACCTGGAGCGCGGAAACAGCGATCACGCCACGCAGTCCGAAGAGCATGCCGCAGATCGTGGAACTCAGCACGGTCAGGACGAACACGGCGCCCGATGGACCGTCGATCGCGAGGATCGCGCTGGCGGCGACCACGTCGAGCGTGACGAGAAGCGGGTGGTTCTGCAGGTAGGGGACGAAGCGTTCCCAGTGCCGGGCGGCGAGACCGGAGAGCATGGCGAAGGCCAGGATCATCACCGCGGTAGGCGCGGTCAGCATCCGCTCTCCCGCGATGACGAGCAGCGATACCGCGGCCAGCATGAGACGGAGTTGGAGCAGGACACGGACCAAGGCCGCGAGCCGGGGGAGAGTGGCGGCGTCCTGCGCGCTCCGGTCCTTGAGGCTTCCCCCGGAAGGGTTACTGGCCGCCGGCATTGGCGAATCCGCTGAAATCGACGTCCATCCCGAGGAACATCCCGCCGCCGATCAGCAGGATGAGACCGGGGAGCATGGTGACCGCGGTAATGCCGGTGACCCTGGGGTTGATCTTCTGTGCCTTGCGACGCAGGTACTGGGCGTCGTCGCGGCGCATGTCTTGGCTAATGGTCATCAGGGCGTCGGCGAGCGGAGCGCCGAGTTCCTCGGCCTGCTGGAGCGCCGTGACGAAACGCCCCAGGGACTCGTTGCTGTTCCGGGCCCGTAGTGCGTAGAAGGCGTCGCGTCGGCTCGTGCCGAGGTCCATCTGCTGGAGGACCAGGCGGAACTCGTCGGCCAGAACACCCGGCATGGACTCCGCTACCCGGGACAGGGCCTGCCTGAACGAAAGGCCCGCGCCGACCGTGACGGCCAGCACGTCGAGGAAGTCGGGGAGCTGGCGCTGGACCTGGTCCTGACGCTTGCTCGCCTGCGTGTGCAGCGAGGCGTCGGTCAACGCGACGAAGGACAGGATGACGAGGGCGAACATCGCCTGCCCGTTGAGCAGGAACAGAATCGAGAGGGGGCCATACAGCAGAACCTCGCCCGCCTTGCGCTTGAGGTAGCGCTCGACGGTCAGGTTCTCAGGGCGACCCGCCGCGTCGATCCGCCGCTGGATGCCGTCGATGCGGTCCTCGGAGACCAGCGGCTGGATCGATGCGAGGAACGGCCCTCCGATCAGCTCGGTGATGCGGTGCAGGATGAAGGTCCCGTCCTGGTCTCCGGAGCGCTTCCTGGCCACGCTGACCTGGGCGGCGACCTGGGTCTGCGAGCGCATGAGCAGGAAGCCCCAGGCGATCAGTACGACGCAGAGCGCACCCGCGAGGCCGAGGAGGAGGATGAGGGGGAGGTTCAGGTTCATGGCGGTCGGCTCCAGCTTCGCTTCAGAAGTCGATCTTGGTCATGCGGCGGACCGCCAGGAACCCGATGACGAAGAGGGAGAGGCCCAGACCCAAGACGATGAGTCCTGGCGTGCTCTGCGTCATGGTCAGAACGGCCCCGGGCTGGAGGAGGTTGAGCATGAACAGCGAGCCGATGCCCATCGTCAGCAGTGCCCAGGACGTCGCGGTGGTCTCACCGAGGATCGTCTTGACCTCACGACGCGTCTCCTTCCGGCTTTCCAGGGTCTGGGAGATGCTGCGGAGCGCGGAGACCAGCGCGCCGCCGGAACGGGACGCGACGAGCAGGGTGCTGATCAGGACGCCGATCTCCCGCGAGGGCATGCGGTCGCGCAGGTCGGCGATCGCCTCCTCGAAAGGCTGCCCGATCTGCATGGAGCGCGCGGCGATGCGAAGCTCGGCGCCGGCGGGATCGTCGAGTTCGTCGGCGGCCATATCGATGGCGGTGGGGAGGGCCAGGCCTGCCTGAGTGGCGTTGGAGAGGACGCGGGCGAGTTCCGGCAACTGCGCGGTGAAGATCTCCTTGCGCCGCTCTTCCTGGCGCTTCAGGTAGGCGAAGAAGCCGACGACGACTCCGACGGCCGCGACGATGCCGAAGACCGGCGCCAGTGCACGCCAGACGAACACGATCGCGAGGAGACCTGCGACGGCCATCGCGATGACGAACACCGAAAGCTGCACCCGCACGCCCGCGGAGATCATCCGCCTCTCGATCTTCCGCCCGATGTCGGTACGCCGGAGGGCGGAGTCGAAACGGCTCATGGGGGAGTTGGCGCGCCGTTCGACCTCGGCCAGGGCGCTGCGCTGGGCGAGTTTGCGCCTCTGGAACGCTCCTTCGGCGTACTCCCGCACCCCCAGTACCCCGATGACCAGAGTGGCGGCTGACATGAGCAAGGCGATGACGTCAAGGTTCACAGCACGGCTCCGAGGGAGTCATTGGTCGGGGCACTCGGCGGGGCCGCGCCACCGAAGACACTGGGAATGGACTCGCCCGCGTTGATGATGCGCTGGGCGACGTGGTCGGGCAGCCGGAAGCGATGGAACTGGCCCTCCACCCGGCCGTGGGCGTCCAAGGGCCGGGCCTCGAAGCGCAGCACCGGCTCCAACCGGAACTTCTCCCGCCGACGGGACGTGACGATCCCCACTTCCCCCACGCGCCGGGAGCCGTCGGCGTAACGGGACAGGTGCACGATGACGTCGACGGCCGCGTTGATCTGGTCCTGGATGGCCTCGAACGGGATCTTGACCTCGCTCATCGAGGCGAGGGTCAGGAGGCGGTACACCGCGTCATCGGCCGAGTTGGCGTGCACGGTGGCCAGCGACCCGTCGTGGCCGGTGTTCATGGCCTGCAGCATGTCGAGGGTCTCGGCGCCGCGGACCTCACCGACGATGATGCGGTCGGGGCGCATACGCAGCGAGTTGCGGACGAGGTCGCGGATGGTGACCTGGCCGGCGCCCTCCATGTTGGGCGGGCGGGACTCCAGCCGGATGACGTGGTCCTGCTGGAGCTGGAGCTCGGCGGAGTCCTCGATGGTGACGATGCGCTCGTGGTTGGGGGCGAACGCGGAGAGGGCGTTGAGGAACGTGGTCTTCCCGCTGCCGGTACCGCCGGCGATGATGACGTTGAACCGGGACCGGACCAGCGCGGCCAGCAGCCTGCCGGTGGACTCGTCCAGGCTCCCCTTCGCCACGAGCTGTGCCACCGTGAACGGCTTCGGGAACCGTCGGATGGTGAGAACCGGACCGGACAGCGACAGGGGCGGGATGATGACGTTGACACGTTCACCGGAGGGCAGCCGGGCGTCGACCATCGGGCTGGACTCGTCGACCCGCCGGTTCACCTGGGCGACGATGCGGTCGATGGTCTGCATGAGCTGGTTTTCGCTCGCGAACGTGGTCTCGATGCGTTCGACCCGGCCCCGACGCTCGATGTAGATGTGTTCGGGCCCGTTGACCATGATCTCGGTGACGCTGTCGTCGGCCAGCAGGGGTTCGAGGACACCCAGTCCCAGCGCTTCGTCGACCACACGGCGGATCATGGAACTGCGCTCGCGGTCGGACAGCACCGGACCCTCGCGGGACAGGATGTGTCCGACGACCTTCTCCAGCCGGATACGCCGCTGCTGCATGCTCAGGATGGCGAGATCGTCGAGGTTGACCTCGTTCAGCAGGCGCTGGCGCCAGTGCGAGACACTGCCGCGATCGGAACCCTGATCTGACAGGTGTTCGTCATTGAGTCGGTTTCTCAGGCCCATTGCGAGGTTTCTCTCCGGTGGGACGGGGCGGTGCGGTCGGGAATCTAGACGTCGGGCATTTCGACACGCCGAACGAGTGTGATGTGCAGCGGTGAGGCCGGGTACAGGATCGGGGTCCGCGCCTCCACCTGCGCGTATAGGCCGGTACCAGTCCGCCCGATCTCGACTTCGGCGTGGTCGAGCCAGGGGGGAAGGGCGTCGAACGCCGTCTGGCGCCCGAGATCGGCGGTGCTCTCGGCCGCTACACGGGCGCCGGCGCGCGCCGCGGTCTCCAAGCGCTCAAGCGCGAGGAACGAGAGGAACGCCTCCGTCACCACGACGACGACAAGGAGGAACAGGGGCAGGTAGGCGGCGTATTCGATGAACTGGGAACCGCGGTCCCCGCGGCGGCCGGACCCGCGGGCCGGGCGGTCTTCTCCGCGCCGAAACATCACCCTCCTCCTCCTGGCGGCCCGCTGGGCAGGCCCCTGTCAGGACAAGCGCGCCGTCGTTCTCGCGCTGGACCGGTCATTCGTAGACGATTCTGGACTCCGCTGTCACGTTCCACGGAGAGGTGGTGCTGGGCAGGACGATCGGCATGGCGATGTCGACCTGCACGAACGAACCCTCGTCCCGATGGTCGATGCTGAGGGCGAAGGTCCCGTTCGCGTTCCACGGCTCCCGGACCCGCTTCGACGCCTCCTCGACGATGCGGCCGATGTCGTTCGGTGTGACTGCGGCCTGGCGCGCGCCCTCACTGGCGGCATGGCCCGCGTACATGCTGGTGATGCCGAAGAGGACCACCTGCCAGGCGAGGAGCATGGCGAGAAGCAGCAGCGGCACCACCGCGCCGAACTCGACGAACTGGCTGCCGCGGTCGGAGGCGGAGGCGTCGCGCCGGCGGCGCGGGCGCTTCTCCTTCTTCTCCTTGCGGCCGCGCCGACCGGGGGGCGGGGCGGCCGCGGCGGCGGCGGTCGGCGGGCCCTCCTGCGGGTCGGGCGGTAGTTCCAGGATGCCGAGTTCGCCGGCGATGCGCGCGTAGGACTTGAGCAGCGCCTCGTCGGTGATCCGCTTGGGGTCGCCGGTGTTGGACGCCTCCTCCAGGCTCCGGTACATCGCCGGGATGGCGGTGTGCAGCATCTGGGTGCCCAGGAGCTTGCGGGCGAAGTCGGGCTGGATCTCGTTCTGCCGGCTGTGCCGGCAGAGCAGGGCGATGACGTTCTTCTTGTCGCGTACCTGGAGCCGCCCCCACATGGCGATGAGGCGCTGGGCGCCGCGCAGCGCCGGCAGGTCGGGGGTGACGGTGACGACGGCGGTGGTGGCGAGCTCCACCGCCATGGCGCTGGCGTCGGTCATGTGCGACCCGCAGTCGACGATGACGAGTTCGTAGCGGGAGCTGAGCGCCCCGAGGATCTTGCGGGCGGAGCTCTCGGTGACCTCCTCGCCGCGCTCGCCGTCCTGCGGGGCGAGGAGCACGTGCGGCCCCTCGGGGTGGACGTACAGCGCCTCGGAGAGCATGGAGGCGCTGATGTTGTCGGCCGCCTCGACCAGGTCGACGATGCTGCGCCGGTGCTTGAGGTCGAGGTAGCCGGGGATGTCGCCCATCTGCAGGTCGAGGTCGACCAGGCAGACGACGCGGCCCATGCGGGCGGCGGCGAGGGCGAGCTGGATGGCGATGGTGGTGGTGCCGATGCCGCCCTTGCCGCCGCTGAGGGTGACGATCGAGCCGCGGCGGCCGCTCATGGGGACGTCGAGCGAGGCGGCCTCGAAGTGGCGGCGCAGGGTCTGCGACCACTCGGCGGCCGTAGTGACCCGGGCGTCGAGTTCCTCGATCGTGGCGTCGGTGGCGAGCACGCCGCGCGCGCCGGCCTCCATGGCGCGGGTGAACGTGTCGGGGTCGAGGACGTCGACCAGGAGGATCACCGCGAGCTGCGGGAAGCCGCGCGAGATGTCGCGGATGAGCTCCACCACGGGCAGCGGCCCCAGGTCCTCGTGGACGAGGAGCACGTCGAGTTCCGGGAGGTCGCGCAGGGTGTCGCCGACCTCGCCCGAGGTGTGGTGCACGCTCACGACCTCGCAGCCGCCCAGCTCGTCGAACCGGGCGGTGAGCGAGACCTCCAGATCGGTGGTCGGAACGCCGATCATGACCTTGTGCGTCATCAGTTGTCCTGCTGCTGCTGGTCGTCCTGTCCCTGCGGCTGGTCGCCGGCCTCGAGTTCGGCCTGGTCGCTGCTGCAGAACTGCACACCGCCCGGGTCGCCGGAGCCCTCGGGGCTGACGAGGCCGAGGCGCAGCGAGCTGGCGAAGGACTCGGCGTAGGTCAGCGCCAGGGTGTCCTGGGGGCTGAGCCGGAAGGTGACGGGGACGACGGAGGACTGGGTGCCGTTCTCGTTGACGTCCGACCCGACCTGGCCGACCTCGAGGACCTCGACGTCGGTGAGCACGCGGGTGGCGCAGCTCTCGCTGCCCTCCGCCTCGGCCGGGAAGGTGCCGTAGATGTCGACGCGCGACTGGCGCCCGACCTTGCCCGCGACACCGGTCTCGGCGTCGACCATGATCGCGATCTCGCGCTCGCCGGTCTCCAGCTCGGGGGCCTCGATGACCATGCTGCGCTGGAGCACCGAGCCCTCGGCCAGATACGTGGACGACACCGCCTGGCGGCCCGGCTGCTCCAGGATCTCGGTGAGGTCGCTGATGAAGGTGTTCTCGTCGAAGAACCGGGCGGGCACCTGGTACTCCTCGACCATGTCCTCGCTGATGGGCTGGTACGGGGCGACGTCCTCCGTGAGTCGGAGCGCCGTCCGGTACGTGCCGAGTTCCCGGTTCAGGGAGTTGACGTAGGAGACCACGGTGAAGAAGACCGCGAGCGCGCCGATCCCGGCGACGATCATCAGCAGCACGCCGCGTCGCTGACGGGGGTTCATACGCTTCCGTTTCTAGGAGAGGGCGGAGGGAGGGGCGGTGGGCGGCGGTCGGAGGGCCGACGCGCCGGTCCCGGTCCGCCGGGGTCGGGTCGGCCTCAGCCGGGGGAGCCGCCGCGCGGAGGCGGATAGGGCGAGGCGTGGGTGGGCTGCTGGTGGGCGGGCGCGCCGAAGCCGCGCCCGGGCGGGTAGGGGGGTCCGGGGTCGGGGTGCGGTGGCCGCGGCGCGGGGTGCGCGGGCGCGGAACGCGGCGGCTGGGGGGCCGGCGGCCGCTGGGCCTGCTGGGGACCGCTGCCGCCGACCCACGCCGGGCGGATGTGCTCGCCGGTGGTGCGGGCGGGCGGCGGCGGGACGTCGGCCTTGCGCGTGGGCGGGCGGCCGACCGGGGGTTCGTTGAGCGCCCCGCAGTAGGGGCAGCGCATGGCGGCGACGAGTTCGCGGCACCACGAGCAGGCGGCCGGCCGGATGGTGCGGACCGTGTTGGCCAGGGCCTGGGGGTGGGCGCTGAACGCCACGAACTCGACGTACTTGCGCGTCCCCCAGTACTTGCTGCCGAGGGGCTGCTCGGGCAGGGCGTTCAGCGACACCGGGCGCAGGGCCGGGGTGAACTGCTGGTTGAACTCGTCGATGCCGTACTCGGCGGGGCGGGCCACCAGGATCTGGATGGGCTCCATGGGCCGCCCCGGGATGTTGGGGGCGGGGTTGGACTTGCGCACCCGGCCGACGCGCTTCACGGGCGCGCAGAACGCCAGGAAGGTCGTGCGCGGCAGGTAGGAGCCCAGGTGCTGCTTGAAGGTGATCGGGATGGTGGCGAGGTTGCGGACGCTCTTCATCCAGGCGCCCGCCAGGATGTGCTGCGGCAGCTCCTCGGCCAGGCCGGCCGTGACGCCGGCGGGCACGTACGGCGCCAGGTAGGCGAGCTGGTCGGCGAGCAGCGACAGCGCCAGCGGCGAGATGTCGAGACCGATCTGCCCGATCTGGTCGGACTGCAGGGAGCCGCGGGCGAACGCGATGGCGCGGCGGGCACGTTCGGCGTGCCACTTGGGGTACAGCGCGAGCACGCGCCTGCCCTGCCCGACGTGGTGGTGGGCGAAGTCGAGGAAATCCGCGGACTGGGCGGCGAGGTCGTCGCCGGCCAGGGTGAAGCGCTGCGCCTGGTTCTCACCGAGGAGCCCCGTGCTCGGGATATCGGCGAGCAGGGCGACGACGCTCACCGACCGGGGAGGGGCGTTGGTCACGGTGCGAGCTCCCTGGGGTAGGCGCCTGAAGGTCGTCGGGCTTCGTCGACGGTCCTGTGGGCGGTGTGGTGGCCGCGGTCGCGGCCGCGGACCCGGCCGTCACCTCCCCGAGCATGGTAACGAGTCGGCACGACGTGCGGGCCGAGTTGTCCGCCGGTGCGGGGCGGACCCGGGGAGACGGATACAGGGTCGGGGGTGGGAGGGGGGAGCATGAAGAGTCTCCGCCCAATCGATGCCAGAATGTCACTCGGCGTTGCATATCGGCCGAATGTGGCCAGCGTGTGGTCGGTTCAGGGGACGGGCGGGGCGGCTCTCGGGCGCGGATCGGCGGGTGCGGTGAGCGGGTGCGCGCCGCGGCGGCCGTTGGGCGCCATGGGGAGCGCCGCCGGCGGCGGCGGGCCGAAGGGCGCCGCGCGGGGCCGGGGTACGGCGGACGGGTCGGGGTCGGCGACCGGGGGGTCGACCGCGCGCAGGCCGTCGGCGGGCGGCACCGAGGGCGGGCGCGGCGGCGGCACGGCGGAGTCCGCGGCGGGGGACGCGGCGCCCGGAGCGGGGGTGCCCCGGGCGGGCGCGCCGCAGAACGGGCAGCGCTCGGCCGCCACGGGTTCGCGGCACCACGTGCAGACGCCCGCCCGCACCGCGTCGACCGCGCGGGTGAGCGCGCCGGGGTGGGCGCTGAACGCGGCGAACTCGACGTAGTCGGCCGACCGCCAGTACGCCCGGCCGAGCGGCTGGGCGGGGACCGCGCCGGAGCGGACGGCCCCCAGGTGGGCGGCCACCGCCTGGTCGAAGGGGCCGGTGGCGGTGGCGTCGGGGGCGGAGGTGAGCAGCGCAACGGGCGCGTCGGGCAGGTAGGGGAGCAGGTCGCCGTCGGAGCCGCGGATGCGCCGGATCTGCGGGGTGGGCGCGCAGCACGCGAGGAAGGCCGTGCCGGGGACGTGCGAGGCGAGGTGCTGCCGGAGCGTGGCGCTGGGGTGGGCGAGGCCGCCGACGCTGCGCAGCCAGGCCCCGGCGAGCATCCGCCGGGGCAGCTCGGCGGAGAGCGCGGGCACCAGGCCCGGCGCGAGGAACGGCGCCAGGTAGGCGAGCTGGTCGGCGACGACGGAGAGGGGCAGCGGCGCGAGGGGCAGTCCGACGGCCGCGATGTGGTCGGTGCGCAGGCCGCCCCGGGCGAAGCGCACGGCCCGGAGGGCGGGTTCGGCCCGCCAGCTGGGGTAGAGGGCGACGACCTTGCGGCCTTCGTCGAGCTGCCGGGCGGCGAAGTCGAGGAAGCCCCCGAAGCGCTCGCCGGCGTGGCGTCCGCGCAGGCTGAACCGGTGGGCGGCCGCGGGCCCGAACTGCCCGGTGCCGGGCATGTCGGCGAGCAGGGCCACGGCGCTGGCCCGCGCCGGGCGGGGACGGGTCACCATGCAGGCTCCTCGGGGGTGGTGCCGGTACGGCGGAGGATCGCGGTGGCGTGGTAGGAGCCATGGTAACGAACCCGCGGGTGGGCGGGCGGGGAGCGGCGGACGCCTGTGGACGGAGGGGCCCGGGAACGCCGAAGGCCCCGCGCCGCGGAGTGTTCCGGGGCCGGGGCCTTGCGAGCGTGGGGTGAGTGAGGGGACTTGAACCCCCGACATCTTGGACCACAACCAAGTGCTCTGCCAACTGAGCTACACCCACCATGACCGCCGGTCCGGACGGAGATCCGGCCCTGCGTTCATCGAAGAGTCTAGCGGACGCGGACGAGTGGTTCCGTCAGTTTTCGGCGCGGTCGCGCTCGGGCGAGGAGATCGCGCCGGTGCCGCCCGTGGCGACGTCGGCGGCGATGGAGCGCGCGGTGGCGCTGTCGGGGCCGGGCGGGGCGACGAACGCGGCGGCCCGGTAGTAGCGCAGCTCCTGGATGGACTCGGTGATGTCGGCGAGGGCCCGGTGGCCGCCGTGCTTCTCGGGGCTGGCGAAGTAGACGCGCGGGTACCAGCGGCGCAGCAGCTCCTTGATGCTCGACACGTCGACCATGCGGTAGTGCAGGTGCGCGTCGATCCGCGGCATGTCGCGGGAGATGAACAGCCGGTCGGTGGCGATGGAGTTGCCGCACAGCGGCACCTTGCCGGCCTCGGGGACGTAGCGCTGGATGTGGGCCAGCACGCGGTCCTCTGCCTCGGCCAGGGTGACGCCGCCGTCGAGTGCGTCGAGCAGCCCCGAGGAGGTGTGCATCTGGGTGACGAACTCGCCCATCTGGTCCAGCGCCGACTGCGGGGGCTTGATGACGACGTCGATGCCCTCGTCCAGCTGGTTGAGTTCGCCGTCCGTGATCAGACAGGCCACCTCGATCAGCGCGTCGTTCGCGAGGTCGAGCCCCGTCATCTCACAGTCGATCCACACCAGGCAGTCGTTCATGGGGGACAGCTTAGGCCGTTCAGCGGGCCGGGGGCCCCGCCGACCGGACCGGGCCGCCGGTGGGGACCGTCCCGGCGGGCGGCCCCCACCGGGGCTCACAGGTCGACGGCGAAGATCTCCCACAGCACGTCGTAGGTACCGCTGAACTGGAGGTAGGCGCCGCCGACGACGAGCAGGACCGCGGCGAGCACGAAGAACAGCATGCAGCCCATGCAGCCGCCGCACCCGCCGCGCTTCCTCCGCTTGGGCGGGCGCGGCTGCTCCCACGGCGGACGGCCGCCGGCCGGGCCGCCGTGGGCGCCGGGACCGCCCGGAGCGCCCCACCCGGGGGGCGGCCCCGCGGGGCCGCGTCCCGGGAACCCGCCCGGCCCGCCGGCCATGGCGGGCGGCGGGTAGCCGCGCACGGTGCCGCGGCCCTGCGGGGCCGGCGGCTCGGAGCGGCGGCGTCCGCGGCCCTTGGCCGGGGCGGGCGGCGGGGGCGGCTGCTGGCCGCCGTAGGGGGTGAAGCCCCCGGGGCCGGGGCCCGGCGGCGGATAGCCGGGGCCGGCCTGCTGCCCGAAGGGCTGCTGGGGGCCCGAGTGCGGGGTGAACGGGGGCTGCGGCCCGCTCTGCGGGCGCGGGGGCGAGGCCGGGCCGCCCTGCTGCGGGCCGGAGGGCGCCGCCGACGGGTAGGGCGGCGGGAAACCGCCGTCCTGCGGGGCGGGGTAGGGCGGCGGCTGCGGACCGGAGGGGGACGCCGGGGCGCCGCCGGCCGCGGCGCCACCGGCGAGGGCGGCCCCGCCCTCGGGGGCGGCCGGTCCGGCGGGCCGCTCGGCGGCTGCCTTGGCCTCCTCGGCGCGGCGCCGCTCCTCGGCCTCGGCGCGCTTGCGCTGCTCCTCCGCCGCCTGCTTGCGCTGCTCCTCCTGGCGCTGCCGGCGCTCCTCCGCGATCTCGGAGAAGCCCTCCTTCAGGTCGCCGAGGAGCTTGTTGAGCCGGAAGCCCTTCTTGGGGCCGCCGTCCTCGCCGTCGGCGGCGCCCGCGCCCGCCGGGGCCGCCGACGCGCCCGCGGTGAACAGCGGGTCGTCGGCGGAGAAGACGGCCGTGCGGGGGGCGTCGCCCGCCCCGCCGGAGGCGGCGGGGGCGCCGGGCGCGATGTCGGCGGTGGGCTCGTCGTTGCCGCCGAAGGGGTCGGTGCGCAGGGTGGAGGAGGCGGCAGCGGCGCCGCCCATGTCCGCCGTGGGCGCGTCGTCGTCATCGGGGTCGGCGGCGGGGGAGCGGATGACGCCGGTGATGTCGGCGGTCTGCTCGTCGTCGTCCGACAGCGGGGGGCCGGGCGTGCCGGGCACGGTCGCCTCGCCGCGCGCGGGGGACGGGCCGCCGACCGGGTCGAACCGCATGGTGGCGCCGTCGCTGGCGGGCGGGGCGGCGGGGGGCGGATCGAACCGCATCGTGCTGGGTTCGTCGGCGGGGGCCGGGGGTTCGGCGGGGGTGGCGTTCTCGCCGGGGCGCGTTCCCCAGGTGGAGGGGTCGATGCGCATGGTGCTGGGTTCGTCGGCGGGGGCCGGGGCGCCGCCGGGCGCCGTGGTCTCGGCCGCGGGGGCCGGCGCGGAGCCGCCGAGGTCGGCGGTCGCCTCGTCGTCGTCGGCGGAGGCGGGCGCGGCCCCGGACTCGGGCCGGAGGTCGGCCAGCGAGCGGACGTGCCCGGTCCACTCCTCACCGTTCCACCACCGGAGGAGGTCCTCGCCGCCGTGAGGGTCCGCGTACCAGCCTGGCTCGATCGATCCACCCATGGCGCACAGACTAAGGGGTCCGTGGAGCGCCGACGACCTCCCGCCCGGCCCCCGCACGGGGGCCGGCGCGGCCCGCTCAGGACCCGGCGACCCTGGCGTACGGGCGGTCGCCGTTGCCCCCGCTGCCGACCCGGGGGAGCGGGGCCGACGCCGTCGGCGCCGCCGGTGCGGCCGTGCCGAGGATGCGCGCGGGGGAGATCGCCCCGGGCCCGCCGGCGTGCGCGCCGGGCACCTGCGAGTGGCCGAAGTGGCCCCCGCGCGCCCAGGCGTGCTCGTCGCCGCCGGTCCCGACGAGGACGGGCATCGCCGGGGGTGCGCCGGCCGGCCAGCGGCGCGGGACCCCCCAGGAGTCGAGCCAGCGCAGGATCGGGGCGAGCCCGGCCATGGGGGTCTCGGTGAAGGGCGACCACGCGTGGCCGAGGACGCGCACGACGACGCACACGCGGCCCTCGCGGGCGCGGTCCGCGCCGACCGCGGTGAGCTGGCCGGCCGCCGGGACGGTGGCGGGCAGCAGCTGCACGGTCTCCCCGCTGAGGGGGTTCCACACGAGGTGGGCGTGGGCGCCGTCGGCGATGAGGCGCTGGGCGACCGCGCGGGCGGACAGCGCCCGGGGGTCGGACTCCGTGGTCAGCCACACGCACCTGGGTGCCCCTCCGCGGAGGACCGCGCCGTCGGGGACGGGGCAGCGGACGCGCCCGGCGCCCGGCATCCACGCGTTGGCCACGGCAGCCACCTTTCCGATCGCCGACCTGTCGCACCCCTTTGAGTACGCGAATCCGTCTCTCAAGTCCATAGGGGGAGGCAGTGGGGCAAGGGGGATCTATCCGTCACGCGGCATCGTGACGGCGCGCGCCGGATCGGGGGCGGAGCGTCTCCGGGCACCGGGCGCGCCGCCCCCGCCGCGCCCTCAGCCGCCGTCCCCCTCCTCCGGGGTGTCGAGCCGCTGGGCGAACGCGCGGAGGAAGATGTCGCCGATCTCGGTGGGGTCCTCCGTGGTGTACGCCTCGCCGCCGGTCGCCTCCGCGATCCGCTGCAGCGGGGCGGGGTCGATGTCGGGCCCGAACGCGATGGTGAACACCGGGATGGGCCGCTCCACCGACGACTCCTGCTCGATCGTGGAGATGAGCTCGTCGATGTCGATGCTGTCGGGGTCGTCGTTGTTGCCGTCGGTCAGCATCAGGATCGCGTTGATGCGGTCCGACTTGTAGGAGCGCGACATCTCCCGGAACGCGGCGAGGTAGGTGTCGTAGAGCCCGGTGTCGCCGTCCGGGCGGGGCTCCATGCCGGCCAGCGCGGCGGCGATGGCGTCCTTGTGCGTCCCGCCCTCGGCGTCGGCGGTCAGCTCCCGCACCGGCAGCAGTTCGCGGTAGTCGAGGTCGTTGTTGATCCGCACGGAGAACTGCCACAGGCCGAGCTCGGAGTCCTCGGGGAACATGTCCAGGCCCTCGGTGGCGGCGGCGGTGGTCACCTGCATCCGGTTCATCTCGGTGCCGGGCACGGGCTCCAGCATGGAGCCGGAGATGTCCACGATCGTCAGCAGCCGGGTGTCGAGCTTGAGCTGGTTCCACGCCTGGGCGAGCTGCTGCACCGACCGGGTGGAGGGGGTGGGCAGCGCGGCGGGCGCCTCGGCGCGGAACCCGGCCTCCTCGGTCAGCACGTCGGCGTCGGCGGCGCCGTCCGCGGTGCGGAACCCGTTGTCGGTGAGGGTGCGCTGGGCGGCGTCGCGGGTGAGGGCCTCGCGGAGCAGTTCGGCGGCGCGCGTCTCCACCGGGTCGGTCGTGCGCACCAGGTAGGGGTAGTCGAGCGTGTAGGTGCCGCCCTCGGGGTAGCCGACGCGGGCCGGCGCGTCGGGGTGGTCCGCGTTGTGGCGCCAGGCGGCCTGCTCGGAGCAGACGAGGTAGCCGGAGCCGGCGTCCTCGCCCAGCGCGGCGAACGCCGCCTCCTTGTCGGGGGTGACGCCCTGCTGGAGGGCCTGGAGGGCGGCGACCAGCTGGGGGCGGCCCTCCTCCTCGTCGCCGATGGCGCCGGAGATCAGCGCGAGCGTGGCCATGCCGGAGGAGCTGCGGATCGGGTCGACCAGGCGCACCTCGGAGGTCGGCGCGCCGGTGGGGGCCGAGGTCGGCACCAGCGCCTCCCACGACGGGCGGTCCTCCTCGGCCGCCCCGCCGTCGGCCGGCTGGGCGAGGACGAGCGGGGACGTCGCGACGGAGGTGCCGGTGTCGGTGAGCCCGGCGGCGCCCGCGTCCTCGCCGACGAGGTTGGGCCACAGCGAGGAGTCCGGGATCCATACATCGGAGTCGGTGTCGCCCATGGTCGGCCCGGCGCCGGTGATGCCGTAGGTGACGTTGGCGGAGTCCATCGCGGCCACCTCGGCGGTGACGCAGCGGCCGTCGACGGTGTGCTCGGCGGAGTTGAACGCGGTCGCGATGTCGTCCATGGCCGGGGCGAGTTCGGGGCTGACGGCGACGCTCAGCGCGATCGCCTCGCCGCCGCACCCGTCCCGGGTGTCGAACAGGTACCAGCCGGTCGCGCCCAGGCCGAGCACGATGGCGACGGCCGCCGCCAGGGCCGCGATCGCGCCGCCCCGGCCGCGCCGGCGCCGTCCGCCGGAGCGCCGCCGCGCGGCGCGCCCGTCCTCGTCGTCGTGTCTGTCGCGGTGGCGTCCCAAGGCTGTCCTCACGGGTGGTGTGGTGTGACCTGAGCAGGGTGTAGGTCGGAACGGTACGTGAACCGGTCCCGCGGGGGACCGGGGGGTGGGGCGGCGCCGGACGGGCCGGAAACCGGCGCGCCGGGAGGTCCGGGCCCGCGGACGCGGGGCGGCGGCGGGTGCGGGGCCGCCGGGCCGGTCCGCGCCCCGCCCGCACCGTTACCGGATCGTGATGGGGGTGGGGGCGGGGCGCGGAGCGTCACTCCTCGCAGTCGGGGACGCAGAGCCGGCGGGAGATCGAGCTGAGGAAGATGTCGCCGATCTCGCCGGGATCGTCGGTCACCGAGAGCGTGCCGCTGGTGGCGGCGGCGACCTCGGCCAGCTCCGCCCGCTCCGGCTGCTCGCCGAAGGCGATGACGAAGAGCGTCACCGGCTGCTCGGGGTCGAACCGGTCCTGCAACTCCGCGACCAGCTCGTCGTGCGAGATGTCGCTGGAGCCGCCGTCGCGGCCGGCGGTGAGCACGATGACGCTGTTGATCTTGTCCCGGTCGTAGGCGCGCTGCACCTCCTCATAGGCGGCGAGGATGTTGTCGTAGAGCCGGGAGCCGCCGCCCTCCACCCCGATGTCCTCGGTCAGGGCGTCCAGCTCCTCGCGGCGGGTCGTCCCGTTGTCCTGGTCGGCGGCGCCGAGCCGGCCGAGGCCCTCGACCTCCTCGCGGCCGCGCTCGCCCAGTTCGTCCGACATCAGCCACAGGCCCAGGTCGGTGTCGTCGGGGAACAGCGACAGCCCCAGCCGCGCGGCGTCCTTGGCGACCTCCATCCGGCTGGGGCCGCCGTTGAGATCGGCCGCCATGTGCTCCGACACGTCGGCCAGCACCAGCGACCGGGACGGCATGGACAGCCGGTTCCAGTCGTCCAGCGCGGTGAGCAGCGCGTCCCCGGTCAGGTCGTCGTGGGTCTCGGGCGGCGCGGTGGTGATGCCCTCGCGGCCCTGGAGCGACGCCGACGCGGTGCCGTCCGGCTCGCGGAAGCCGAGGCCGCGCAGCTGCTCGCGGTAGGACTCGCCCTGGAGGATGGTGAAGAGGTCGTCGGCCGCCGCGCGCATCCGCTCGTCGTCGCCGGTGGAGACGAACGGGTAGTCGAGGGCGACCGTCCCCTCGCGCGGGTACAGCGCCTCCAGCGGGGTCTCGGGTCCGCTGTCGTTGTAGCGGACCACCGCCTGCTCGGGCACGACCGCCAGCGGCGTCGCCCCGGACGGCGCCGGGTAGGCGCCGGCCAGGTCGATCTCGCCGAAGGCGGTGTCGGGCTGGGCGTCGCGCACGAAGTCGGTCATGGCGGTGTCGGCGGCGTCGCCGGTGCCCAGGCTCTGCCGCACGGCGTACATCGCCGCCATCCCGTCCACCCCGCGGTTGGGGTCGACCATGACCAGCGGCCGGTCGGCGGCGCGCTCCTCGGGCAGCACCAGGTCCCACGACGCGTCGTCGGGGGCGGGGAGGCCCTCGGCGCCGCGCGGCGCGGCGAGGACCACCGGTGACCGGGCCAGCGAGCGCGGCTCGGTCTCGATGGTGCGGGCGCCGGTCTCGGAGACCCGGGTCAGCTCCACCCACGCCGAGGACTCGGGCACCCACACATCGGGGGCGATCGCGGAGCCGCCGGAGGCCCCGCCCGACAGCTCGGTCATGATGCGGTGCGGCGCCATCTCCCCGGCCTGGGCCAGGACGCAGGTCCCGGAGTACTCGCGGCCGGCGTCGTTGAACTCGTCGGCGGCCCGCTGCAGAACGGGGGCGACGCTCAGCACGGAGGCGACGCGCAGGTAGCGGGTGTCGGCGCACCCGGTGTAGCGGAGCCCCAGGGGCACGGCGACGCTCGCGGCGACGACCAGCCCGACCACCGCGGCGGCGATCCCGAGCGGGGAGCGCGCCGCGGTGCGGGCACGTGAGGGGATGCGGTGTCGACCGGTGGACACATTGACTCCGGGTAGGGGGCGGCGTGTACTGGGCGTGACCTTACTCGCTGGTAACGCCGGTGAGAAGAGCGTCACATCCACCGGTGCCGAACCTCTCACCGGGATGCCCCGTCTCACGGGGCATGGCTAGTATGCGTATTCGGCTCACGCCGACACCCCGCGTAGTACGCGTCCGCGCCACCGCGCCGTCGCCCGGACGCTCCGGCCCGGACCCGCCCCACGGGTCCGCCCCCGGCCGGACGCGCGCACGCGACCGCGGGGCCCCTGGCACGGCGACCCCCGCCGCGCCCGGACGTCAACACCCGACCTCGAAGAGTGGCGGCCATGTCGAGACTGAACCCCCGTCGAGGACTCCCCGGTGCGCTGGGCACCGCGGTGCTCGGTTCGCTGTGCCTGGGCGGCGCCCTCGCCTACACCTTCGCCGTGGGCGGCTCCCTCATGGCCCAGCCGGACGCCTCGCCGGCGCAGACCCCGGTCGACACCGTCAGCGAGGCCAACGCCATCCCGGAGGCCCCCGTCGGCCTGCTGCGCATCAGCGTCATCGACCAGGGCCGCGCCTACGTGCAGAACCTCGCCTGCACCGGCGACCCCGACGCCGACCCCGCCGCGTGCGGGCACATGGCCCAGGTCCAGGCCGACCTCGCGGAGGACGGCGACGACACCTCCCCCTTCGCCGAGGTCCCCGAAGGCGCGGTCTGCACCGAGGAGCTGTACGGCCCGCAGGAGGCCGTGATCACCGGCACCTGGCAGGGCGCCGAGATCGACACCGAGGTCACCCGGGTCGGCTCCTGCGAGGAGGCCCGCTGGCAGCGGCTCCGGCCGGTCACCGACCCGCTGGTCTGACCCGCGGCGCGCCGCGCCGCCCGCGGCCCGATAATCGGAGCCCATGGACACCATCGAGGTCGCCGACCCGGCCGACGACCGCCTGGCCGACTACGTGCGGCTGCGCGACGTCAACCTCCGCCGCAGCCTGGAGGCCGAGCACGGCCTGTTCATGGCCGAGGGCGAGAAGGTCATCCGCCGCGCGCTGCGCGCCGGGTTCGCCCCCCGCTCGCTGCTGCTGACGCGGCGCCGGCTCGCCGCGCTCGCCGACGTCGCCGCGGCGGTCGACGCCCCCGTCTACGTCGTCGCCGAGGAGGTCGCCGAGGCCCTGGTCGGCTTCGACCTGCACCGCGGCGCCCTCGCCTCCTTCCACCGCCGGCCGCTGCCCGCGCCGGCCGAGGTGCTCGCCGGCGCCCGCCGGGTGGTGGTCCTGGAGGACGTCGTCGACCACACCAACGTCGGCGCGATCTTCCGCAGTGCCGCCGGTCTGGGCGTCGACGCCGTCCTGCTGTCGCCCCGCTGCGCCGACCCGCTCTACCGCCGTTCGGTGAAGGTGTCCATGGGCGCCGTCTTCGCCCAGCCCTACGCCCGCCTGGCCGACTGGCACGGCGGCCTCGGCGAGCTGCGCGACCGCGGCTTCCGGCTGCTGGCCCTCACCCCCGGGCCGGGGTCGGTCCCGCTGGCGCGGGCGGTGGCCGAGCTCGGCCCGGACGCGCGCGTCGCCCTGCTCCTCGGCACCGAGGGCGACGGGCTGTCCGCGCGCTGGCTGGACCAGGCCGACACGGCCGTGCGCGTCCCCATGGCCGGCCGCGACGTCGACTCCCTCAACGTCACCGCCGCCGCGGCGATCGCCTGCTATGAACTGGTGCGCGCCGACCCCGGGTGATCACCGCGCCCCCGGCCGCCGGTACTGTGCACGCAGCAGCAGCGCCGAGCGGAGGGGGAGCGATGGCCGACGTGGCCCTGGTGCCCTGGGAGCAGAACGCCGAACGGGCCCCCGAGGGCGTGCGGGCCGTCGTCTACGACGGCGAGGGCGAACCGCCCGCCGAGGCCGCCGACGCCGTCCTGTACGTCGTGCCCTACGGCCGCGGACAGCGGCTCGACGTCATGGCCGGGATGCCCCGCCTGCGCGCGGTGCAGCTGCTCACCGCCGGCTACGAGCACGCCCTGGCGGCCCTGCCGGACGGGGTGGCCCTGCACAACGGGCGCGGCCTGCACGACGCCAGCACCGCCGAGCACGCCGTGGCGCTGATGCTCGCGGCCCAGCGCGAGCTGCCCCGCTGGGCGCTCGATCAGACCGCCCGCCGGTGGGCGCCCCATTACACCCGCTCCCTCGCCGGCAGCCGGGTGCTGATCGTCGGCCACGGCAGCATCGGCGCGGCGATCGAGCGCCGCCTGCTCCCGTTCGAGATCGAGGTGGTGAAGGTGGCCCGCCGGGCCCGCCCGGAGCAGGGCGTGCACCCGGTCGCCGACCTGCCGCGGCTGCTGCCCGGCGCCGATGCCGTGGTCCTCGTCGCCCCGCACACCCCCGAGACCGAAGGGCTGATCGGCGCGCGCGAGCTGGCCCTGCTGCCCGACGACGCCCTCGTGGTCAACGTCGGCCGCGGCCCTCTGCTCGACACCGGGGCGCTGCTCGCCGAGAAGGGCCGCGTGCGCGCCGCCCTGGACGTCACCGACCCCGAGCCGCTGCCGGCGGACCACCCGCTGTGGGACGCGCCGGGCGTCCTCGTCACCCCGCACGTCGCGGGCGGGTCGGCCGCCTTCTACCCGCGCGCCCGCCGGTTCGTCGACGCCCAGCTCCGGCGGTGGGCCGCCGGGGAGCCGCTGGCCAACGAGGTGCGCGCCGGCGGGTGAGCCCCCGCCGCGCCACGCGGCGCGACGCGAAACAGCCCTTCGGGGGGATGGAAATGTCCCCTTGACGGAGGACACTGTCACCATGCGGGTAGCTGTGGACGCGGATGGCGAGGGCGGCGGCCGGTTGCGCGAGATCGGCGCCGACCGGGACTCCGACGGCGCCCTGTGGCGGGTGAGCGACCTCGCCGGGGCCGTCTCCGACTACGAGCACGCCATCCCCGACGCCCCGCGCTGGGTGTGGGCCGCCACCGACGAGGTCTACCCCCCGCTGGTGGGACACGCGCTGCGGGTGGCGCGCTGCCACGACGTCGCCCTGGTCGAGTCCCTCCTCCTCGGCTACCACGGGCGGTTCGGCGAGGCGCGGTCCGTCGGCGCCGCGTGGGCCCGGCTGCACGGCCGCGAGGTGCCGCCCGACCCCGTCATCCGCGGGACGGAGGGCGCCGAACCCCCGCCGGCGCTGTTCGAACCGGACCGCTCGACCATCCCGCCCGACGTCGACCGCCTGCGCGCGCTCATCGAGGTGCACGCCGACCAGCAGCGCCGGATCGCGGCCCTGCCGCACCCGGGCCGGTTCGCGCTGCTGGCCGCCGTGGAGTCGGCCGGCGCCCTGGCCGCGGTCGAGATGCACCACGACGGCGTGCCGTGGCGCCCCGACGTGCACGACGCCGTGCTGACCGGGCTGCTCGGGCCGCGCCCGCCGCACGGGTCGCGGCCGCGCGTGCTGGCCGACCTGGAGGCGCGCATCTCCGCCGCGTTCGGCCGCCCGGTCAACCCCGACTCCCCGGGCCAGCTCCTCAAGGCGTTCGCGGCCGCCGGCCGGTCCGTCCCGTCCACCCGCTCCTGGGTGCTGCGCGACGTCGACCACCCGGCGGTCCCGCTGCTGCTGCGCTACAAGGAGCTGTCCCGGCTGCACTCGGCGCACGGCTGGGCCTGGCTCGACACCTGGGTGCGGCGCGGCCGGTTCCGGCCGGACTACGTCGTGGGCGGGGTGGTGTCGGGCCGCTGGGCCACCCGCGGCGGCGGCGCCCTGCAGATCCCCAAGGCGGTCCGCCGGGCCGTGGTGGCCGACCCCGACTGGACACTGGTCGCCGCCGACGCCGGCCAGCTGGAACCGCGCATCCTCGCCGCGGTCTCCGGCGACACCGCGCTGGCCGCCGCGGCCGGTGCCGACGACCTCTACGCCCGGCTGGCCGGCGCCTTCCACGGCGACCGGCAGCGCGCCAAGATCGGCCTGCTCGCCGCGATGTACGGCCAGACCGGCGGCGACGCCGCCCCGCTGCTGGAGACGCTGCGCCGCGCCTACCCGCGCGCCCTGGACCACGTCGACGCCGCCGCCCGCGACGGCGAGGAGGGCCGGCTGGTCCGGTCGTGGCTGGGCCGCACCTGCCCGCCGCCCTCACCGATGTGGCGCCGCCTGGTGCTGGACGCCGACGCCCCCGCCGACGGCGACACCGCCGCGCGGCAGGCGCGCGAACGCGGCCGGTTCACCCGCAACTTCGTCGTGCAGGCGACCGCCGCCGAGTGGGCGCTGGTGTTCATGGCCGCCGTCCGCCGCGGGCTGGCCGCGCTCGACACCGCCCACGGCGTGCCCCGGCTGGTGTTCTTCCAGCACGACGAGCTGGTGCTGCACGTGCCGCGGCGGTCCGCCGACGACGCCGTCGCGGTGCTGCGCGCGGCGGCCGAGGAGGCCCGCACGCTCATGTTCGGCGCCACCCCGGTGCGCTTCCCGCTCGACGTCGCGGTCGTCGACTGCTACGCCGACGCCTGACCGGAGGCGGCCGCGGGACGGTCTCCGTTCACCCCGGGGACGCTTGAAAACCGGCCCCGGTGCGCCCATGCTTAGACCCGACCTGTCTCGATCGGCGCGGGAAAGCGGGGTTGGGTGTGCGGCATCGGCTGAGAACGTGCGCGGGGACGACGGCGGCCTTCGCGGTGGCGTTCACCGCCTTCGGCTCCCCGGCATGGGCGAGTCCCGAACCCCACGTGCAGGAGCGGCCGCCCATCGGCGCGCAGGGCGACACCCCCAGCGGGGCCGAGCCCGGCCGCACGGCGGGCGACGCCTCACCGCCCGTGGCCGACCCCGGCCGCCTCGACCGGGACGTGCGTGTCGCCCCGTTCGAGCGCGCCCGCTCCCGCGAGTACTTCGCGGTGCTGCCCGAGCCGCTGTCGCGCGCGGCCGTCGACGAGGTCACCGGGCTCGACGGCGTCGACGCGGTCGAGGTCGTCGACGCGGCCCGGGTCGACATCGACGGCGAGCCCACCTCCGTGCTGGGCGTCGACCCCTCGGCGTTCCGCAACTTCGCGCCCCGGCCGTCGGCGAAGTCCGACGACATCTGGCAGGGCCTCGCCGAGGGCGGGATCGCGCTGTCCGACGAGGCCGGCCGGCAGCGGGGCCTGGACGTCGGCACCGAGGTCGGCATCGCCGGCGCCAACGGCGAGGTCACCCGCGAGGTCTGGACCCACGCCACCTCCGGTGTGGCCGGCATCGACGCCCTGGTCTCCCGCGACCTCGCCGCCGACCTCGGCTTCCCCGAGGGCAACGGCCTCATCGTCTCGGCCCCCGACGCCGACCTGTGGGAGCTGAAGGACCGCCTCGCCGAGGCGCTGGGCGAGGACGCCTCGCTGCAGCTCCTCGCCGAGGACCCCGACCCCCGACCGTCCGACGCCGAGGGCGCCCCGGTGGGCGACGACGTCATCGAGACCATGATCGCCGCCGCCGAGTCCCGCATCGGCGTCCCCTACGTGTGGGGCGGCGAGTCCATGGCCGAGGGCGGCTACGACTGCTCCGGCCTGGTCCAGTGGGCGTTCGCGCAGGCGGGTGTGGCCGTGCCGCGGGTGACCCACGACCAGTGGTACGTCGGCGAGCACCTCGACTACGCCGACGCCCGGCGCGGCGACCTCATCTTCTGGCGCAACGACCCCACGGCCCCCGACTACATCTCGCACGTCGCCGTCTACCTGGGCGACGGGCGGATGCTGGAGGCGCCGCGGACCGGCCTGGACGTCCGGATCACCGACGTCCGCACGGCGAACATGGCCGGCGTGGTGCGGGTGCACGTGTAGCGGCGCCGGGCCCGCGCGGCGCCGGCACCGGTCCCCGGCAACGGCGAAGGGGCGGTACCGCGCCGGTACCGCCCCTTCTCTCCTGTCCGTGGAACCAACCGGGAGGGGGAGGCTGGGCCCGTGTTCAGGAGGGGGTGCAGGGCGCGTCACTGAGGGAGGGGGAGCCAGCGAAACCAGCCCTGCGTGTGGCTTATTCGATTATCGGACGATGCCGCGGATAGGGAACATCGCCGACGTCCGGATCAAGGTAAGCAGCGCCGGCCCCATTTGGCAAGAGCGGAGTGCAGCGCCGCCATCACTCCTAAAGTAGCCGAAATATCGGCGGTCTATGGCAAAACAGCCAAGATCCCCCAGGCGTTCGGCGGATCTCAGCGGCCCGCCGCATAGCCCTGGGCGCCCCGCGGGTTGGCGCCCGCGCGCAGCACCCCGGTCTCGGGGTCGCGGGCGACGGCGGCGAGCCGGCCCAGCGACCACCCGTCGGAGACGATCAGCCGGTGGCCCCGGCGGCGCAGCTCGGCGATCGCCGCCTCGCCCAGGCGCGACTCCACCACCAGCTCCCCGGGGGCCATCTCGCGCGGGTGGAACGAGCTGGGGAAGGAGTTGTTGTGGAACATCGGGGCGTCCACGGCCTCCTGCAGGTTCATCCCGCCGTGCACCAGCCGGAGGAAGAACGTCAGCGACCACTGGTCCTGCTGGTCGCCGCCCGGGGTGCCGAACGCCAGCACGCCGCGGCCCTCCCGGGTGACGAGGGTCGGGGTGAGCGTGGTGCGCGGGCGCTTGCGGGGGGCCACGGCGGCCGGGGAGCGGGGGTCGAGCCAGAACATCTGCCCCCGGGTGCCGAGCGGGAAGCCGAGGGCCGGGATCACCGGGGAGCTGGCCAGCCAGCCGCCGCTGGGGGTCGCGGAGACCAGGTTGCCGTGCGCGTCGACCACGTCGAGGTGGCAGGTGTCGCCCCGCTGCTCCACGGGCGCGGCGCGCTCGCCGGTGCGGCTGACCGTGGGCTCCCCGCCCAGACCGGTGTCGGAGGTCTCGCCGGCCAGGCGCACCTCGGGCAGGTAGGGGGCGCGCCCGCCGGGGGAGCCGGGGCGCAGCTCGGCGGAGGCGTGCTCGCCCACCAGGGCGGCGCGCTCGGCGGCGTAACCGGGCGAGAGCAGGTCGTCGAGCGGGACGTCGGTGAAGTCGGGGTCGCCGTACCACGCCTCGCGGTCGGCGAACGCGAGCTTGGCGGACTCGGTGACCGTGTGCGCGAAGTCCGCCGAGAGCACGTCGAGGCCGCCGGTGTCCAGCGCCTCGGCGAGCCGGAGCTGCTGCAGGAAGACCGGCCCCTGGCCCCAGGGCCCGGTCTTGTGCACGGTCAGGCCCGCGTAGTCGACCGCGACGGGCGCCTCGTAGCCGGCGGACCACCCGGCGAGGTCGTCGCCGTCGAGCAGGGCGCGGTGGTGGCCGCCCGCGCCGTCGGGAACGGGCGCGGCCAGGGACGCCAGGATCTCCTCGGCGACGAACCCCTCGCGCCAGACGCGCCGGGCGGCGTCGATGCGGTTCTCCCGGGAGCCGCCCACCGCCTCCGACTCCGCCACCAGCCGCCGGTAGGTCGCGGCCAGCACCGGGTTGGTGAGGAACGCCCCCGCGGCGGGCGCGGCGCCCCCGGGCAGGTACACCTCGGCCGACCCCGGCCACCAGCGGGTGAAGACCTCGCGCATGGCGGCGACCTTGTCGGCGATCTGCGGCAGCACCGGGTAGCCCCGCTCCGCGTAGCCGATCGCGTGGTCCAGCACGTCGCGCAGTTCGCGCGTGCCGTGGTCGCGGAGCAGCAGCGCCCAGGCGTCGAAGGCGCCGGGCACGCAGGCGGGCAGCACGCCGCTGCCGGGGACGCGGTCCAGCCCGGCGAACGCCTCCGGGACGGCCGCGGCGGGGGCGGGGCCCTGCCCGCACAGGACGGTGGGCTCGCCCCCGGCCGCCTGGAAGATGATCGGCACCTCGCCCGCCGGCCCGTTGAGGTGCGGCTCCACGACCTGGAGCACGAACCCGGCGGCGACGGCGGCGTCGAAGGCGTTGCCGCCCCGCTCCAGGATCGACATGCCCGCCGCGCTGGCCAGCCAGTGGGTCGAGGAGACCATGCCGAAGTGGCCGCGCAGCTCGGGACGTGTGGTGGGGGCGGTCATACGGTGCCTTTCGCGTGGGTGGGGCGGGCGGCGCCGGGACAGGGGCGGTCCGATCGTTGGATGGTAGGCCCGACCACCGACCGCCGGGGAGGCCCATCGTAGATCCCGCCCCTCCACGGGCGCGTGGCTACGCCGGCGCGGGCGCCCTCGGCGCGGGTCGACGTGACGCAGGGGTTCCGTCGGCGCCATGGCCGCGCCCGCCGCCGCCACGGGGGCGGCCCCGCATGCCTGGAACCGCCTCGACCAAGGGAGGCCGGGGAGCGGGTCGGGGAGGCCGCGCGGCGCGCGGGGGGCGGCCCGACCGCCGGTCCCCGGCGCCGGCGAGGGAGAATCGGAGGCGGCGCACGTCCGGGCCGCTGCCGCGCGTCCCGGCGCCGACGGGGAGGGGGCGGACGGCCGGTGGAACGCGTGGAGACGGGCACCCACATCCTGCTGCGCGGCCTGGTGGAGGACGCCGGGCTCTTCGCGCCCACCCCGCTGAGCATGCGCCAGGCCGTCGAGCGCCACCGCACCGACCGCATCGTGGCCCACCCCATGCTCGCGCACCGCTTCCTCTGCCCGGCCGACCGCTGGCCCGAACTCCTCGCGCGGCTACCCGACGGCGAGCACATCGAGGCCGGCGCCGTCCTGGGCGCCGGGCGCCGCGCGGCGCCGCCGCCCGAGCCGCACCCGCGGGTCGCGGTGGCCCACTACGAGGCACGGGCCCGCCCCGGTGACCTGCGCATGGCCGCCGACCTCTACCGCAGCGGGGAGATCGACGGGCGCGGACGCACCGTCTACTTCGCGTTCGACGACCCCGCCGACCTGCGCGAGGCGGTGGCCGTGCTGGCCGGGGCCCGCCCGCTGGGCGTGGCGCTGCGCTGCGGCGGGCCGGACCCGGCCGACACGCCGGGCGTCGGCGACCTCGGCGACGCCATCACCGCCTGCGCCGCCCGCGACGTCCCGTTCCGGGCGGTGGGCGGGCTGCCGCACGCCGCGGGGTACACCGACCCGCGCACCGGGTCCACCCACTGCGGCTACCTCAACCTGCTGATGGCGGCGGTGGCCGCGGTCGCGGGCGACCGCGCCGGGGTGCGCGCCGCCCTCACCGCCGACGACGGCGCCCGGCTGGCCGAACGCGCCGCCGCGGTCGAGCCGGCCGCCGTGGCCCGCGCCCGCGAGGTGTTCGTCGGCTACGCCGCGACCAGCACCGGCGACCCGGTGCGGGACGCCGAGCGGTTCGGCCTCCTCGGCTCGTGGGAGATTTGACCCCGGGGCCGGGCGGCCGGCCCCGTCCGCGGGCCGCGGGGTCCGACGCCCCGGCGGGCGCGGACGCACGCCACGACGCGAGGAGGAACGTGTCCACAACCTGGGTGCCCGGAGCCGACGCCACCGGATACGGTGCCGACAACC
The DNA here is from genome assembly GCF_001552555.1 of Nocardiopsis trehalosi NBRC 14201. Taxonomy (GTDB): domain Bacteria; phylum Actinomycetota; class Actinomycetes; order Streptosporangiales; family Streptosporangiaceae; genus Nocardiopsis_B; species Nocardiopsis_B trehalosi. The sequence goes on from NZ_BCRK01000054.1 coordinate 26,146, forward strand.
TGCCCTACGGCGTGTTCTCGCGGGCCGGGGCGCCGCCCCGCGTCGGCGTGCGGGTGGGTGACCTCGTCCTCGACCTCGCCGCGGCGCTGGACGACCCCGTCTTCTCCGCGCCGTCGCTCAACCCGTTCCTGGCGCGCGGATCCACGGCGTGGCGGTCCACCCGGGCCAAGGTGAGCGGCATGCTGGCCTCGGCCGAGGGCCGCCCGGCGGCCGAGCCGCACCTCATCCCGCTGGCCGAGGTGGAGATCCGGGCCCCGTTCGAGGTGGCCGACTACGTCGACTTCTACTGCTCGATCGACCACGCCGCCAACGCCGGGCGCATCTTCCGGCCCGACAGCGCCGAGCTGCCGCGCAACTGGCGGCACCACCCGGTGGGCTACCACGGGCGGTCCGGGACCGTGGTCCCGTCGGGCACCCACGTGGTGCGCCCGACCGGGCAGCGGGCCCCCGAGGACGGCGGCGCCCCCGGATACGGGCCGAGCGAGCGGCTGGACTTCGAGGCCGAGGTCGGGTTCGTCGTGGGCACCTCGACGTCGCTCGGCCGCACCGTCCCGGTGGGCGACTTCGCCGAGCACGTCTTCGGCGTGGTCCTGGTCAACGACTGGAGCGCCCGCGACCTCCAGGCGTGGGAGACGACCCCGCTCGGCCCCTTCCTCGGCAAGTCGTTCGCGACCTCGGTGTCGCCGTGGGTGGTGCCGCTCGACGCGCTGGGGGCGGCCCGGATCGCCGGGCGGCCCCAGGACCCGGAGCCGCTGCCGTACCTGCGCCGGGTCGCCGACTGGGGGCTGGACCTCGCGCTGACGGTGGAGCTGAACGGCGAGGTCGTGTCCCGCCCGCCGTACGCGTCGATGTACTGGACCCCCGACCAGATGCTCACCCACCTGACCAGCAACGGGGCGTCGCTGCGCACCGGCGACCTGTACGCCTCGGGGACGGTGTCGGGGCCCGAGCGCGGTCAGCGGGGTTCGCTGCTGGAGCTGTCCTGGGCCGGCGCCGACCCGCTGCGCCTGGCGGACGGGTCGGAGCGCGCCTTCCTGGCGGACGGCGACACCGTCACGGTCGCGGCGACGGCGCGCGGCATGGGCGGCGGCACGATCTCCCTGGGAGAGGTCACCGGGACGGTCCGCCCCGCGCTGTGACCCGCGGGGGAGGGGCCGCCGGGCGGCCCCTCCCCGTGCGCGCCGGTCCGGTCAGACCAGGTCGCGCAGCGAGAGCAGGTCGAGCAGGCCGCGGGGCCGCTCCTGCTCCGCCGCGGACCCCTGCGGCGCCTCGGCGGCGGCCGGGCGCTCGGCGGCGTCCTCGGGTCCGCGCACCAGGCCGAGGAGCTGCTGCTCCAGGCCGGTGATCAGCGCGTCCACCTGGTCGGAGCCGACGACCAGCTCCCGGGCGCAGGCGTCGACCGCGGTGTCGCGCTCCCGGGCGGAGGCGTCGCGCCACACCGTGATGGAGCGCGCGGCGCCCTCGGGTCCCGCGAACGCGGCCTCGCGGGTCATCTCCTGGGGGGCGACCTCCCCGACCAGGCAGGCGCGCACCTCGGCGGCCGGGATGATCGCCGACCGGGCGGGCGCGGCGTCGCCGGCCGCCGCCTCCTCCGGCGCGGCCGCCGGTCTCTCGGCGCCCTCGCCCTCGGTCACCGGGTGGACCACGGGCTCCCCGGCGCCGTCCGCGGCCGGGGCCTCCTCCGCCTGCTCCCGGGGGGCCTCGGCCGTGCCCTGCGCGGCCGGGGCGTCACCGGTGGCCTGGCCCTCGGCGCCCTCGCCCGGGGTCCGGACGACGGGGTCCTCGCCCTGGGTGAGGAGGCCGGGGTGCGCGTCCGGCGCCCCGGGCTGCTGCCCGGGGGGCTGGATGCCGCCCGGCCCCGGGATCAGGTCGCCGATGCGCGACTGCGGGCGGATGGCCCCGGCGAAGCGGGCGAGCTCGCCGGCGTCCCACTTCGCCGGGTCGAGCAGGGCCGCCACCGCCACCCCGGGCTCCTCGACCCAGAAGACCTCGCCGGTCGCCGCCGACCGGAAGGCCGGGCGGCCGCTGTTGTCCACCCGCTGCAGCCGGCCGGCGGCGAGGTGGGCGAACCGCTCGGCGCGCAGGTCGTCCAGGGTGGCGATGTCGCGGTCGCGGATGATCTCGACCCGGGCGCGGACGGTGCCGGCCCCCTCCATCCAGGCGATGTGCGACACGCGGTCGCCGTCGGCGCCCGTGGTGGCGCGCGCGTGGATGCCGTACCGCTCCACCCCGCGCGGCAGGTGGCCGATGACGAACCCGTCGAGCGTGTAGTTCGACGTCAGCCGCTCGATGCCGATCCCCTCCTGGGGGGCGACGGCGGACGTGGTGTCGGCGGCCGCGGTGCCGGCGGCACCGAGGCCGGCCAGGCATACGGCGGTGGCGCCGGCGACCGCGATCCACCCCGTGTGGTGCTTGCGCATGCGTGAACCTCCCGTTTGACTACCGAGTGTGATCCGAAGGTGCGGTTCGTGACTCTCCGTCGCGGTCCGCCCTTATCAAAAATCGCACACAAGGTAATCAACTGCTCACAGTACGCGCTCGTGTCGCGAGACGGTCTCGGCGCGCGTACCGGACAGACGGGCCGGATTCCCCGGCGCGGCACCGCCGGATCGCCCCGCCGACACCCGGGGGTAACCCTGCGCGCCCACCCTGGGACGGACCGTGCGATTGCTCCGAGCGAAGGAGTGGCATGCTGCATCGGCTAGGAGTCGCGGCCGTCCTCACCGCGCTGGCGCTGGCGGGACCCGCCCCCGTCACCGCCGACACCGACACCCCCGCCCCGGACGCCCCCGGGCGGCCGCGCACCGCGCCCGTGGTCGACGTGGCGCACCGCGGCGGATCCGGGTACGCCCCCGAGAACACCCTCGCGGCGATCGACGCCGCGCACGCCCGCAACGCCTCCGTGGTCGAGCTGGACGTGCAGCGGACCGAGGACGGCGAGCTCGTGATCATGCACGACACCACGCTCGCCCGCACCACCGACGTGGAGCAGGTGTTCCCCGGCCGGGCGCCCTACGACGTCGCCGACTTCACCCTCGCCGAGATCCGCCGGCTCGACGCCGGCTCCTGGTTCGACACCGCCTACGCGGGCGAACCGGTGCCGACCCTCCAGGAGGCCCTGGACCGGCTGGACCGCCGCGAGGTCGGGCTGCTGCTGGAGGTCAAGTCGCCGGTGCTCTACCCGGGCATCGAGGCCGACATCTCCCAGACCATGGCGCGCAACCCCGACTGGACGGCCTCCGGCGCCCGGGGCGAGCGCCCCCGCTTCGCCGTGCAGAGCTTCGACTGGGAGTCCGTGGAGCGCTCGCACCGGCTCATGCCCGACGTCCCGCACGGCCTGCTCGGCGTCGTCCCCGAGGACCGGATCGCCGACTACGCCGAGTGGGCCGACCAGATCAACCCCAACCACACCCGCATCGACGCCGACTACGTGCGGGCGGTGCACGACGCGGGCCTGGAGGTCTACACCTACACCGTCAACGAGCCGGACGACATGCGGGCCGCCATCGCCAAGGGCGTGGACGGCCTCATCTCCGACTTCCCCGACGTCGCCCGCCGGGTCATCGCCGAGGAGACCGGCGCCGCCGCCGGACAGGCGCGGCCCTGGACCGCCGCCGCGGTGCTCGACCTCGCCCGGTACTGACCGGCGCCCGCCCCGCCGCCCCCGCGCCCGCGCGCCGGGGGCGGCGGCCGCGCGTCCGCCCGCCCCGGCTAACCTGGCCCGACGCCGCCCGGCGGCCCCGCACCCGAGGCAGACGATGGAGTGGACCGTGGAGCACCCCCGGCTGGACATCCCCGAGGAGTCGATCGACTGGCGGGCCAAGGGCTTCCTCCGGCCCGGCCCCCCGATCCCGCTGGCCGATTTCGCGGCCGCCCGCCCGCACCTGTTCGGCGGCGCGTTCACCTGGCCGGTCATGGTCGCCCGCCGCACGGCGCTCGACCGCAACATCGCGGCCCTCGCCGGCTTCGCCCGCGACAACGGCCTGTCCTTCGCCCCGCACGGCAAGACCACGATGGCGCCCGCGCTGTTCCAGGCCCAGTTCGACGCCGGGGCGTGGGCGCTGACCGCCGCCACCGCCAACCAGGTGGTCGCCTACCGGCGGTTCCGGGTGCCGCGGGTGCTGCTCGCCAACGAGCTGCTCGACCCGGCGGCGCTCGCCTGGCTCGCCGCCGAACTCGACGCCGACCCCGCCTTCGACGCGCTGTTCTACGTCGACTCCGCGGCCGGGGTGCGCGCCGCCGCCGACGCCATGGCCGCCCGCGCCTGGCGGCGCCCGCTGCGGGTGCTGGTGGAGATCGGATTTTCGGGCGGCCGCACCGGGTGCCGCGACGTCGCCACCGCCCTGGAGGTGGCGCGGGCCGCGGCCGCGGCGCCCGGCCTGGAGGTCGCCGGGACCGCGGGCTACGAGGGCGGGCTGCGCACGGCCGGGGAGGTCGCCGGCCTGGTGCGCGACCTGGTGCGGGCGGCCGGCCGCATGGCGGCGGACGGGCTGGTCGACGGCCCGCCCGTGGTCTCCGTGGGCGGCAGCGCCTGGTTCGACGTGGTCGCCGCGGAACTGGGCGGCCGCACCGACGTGCACCCGGTACTGCGCAGCGGGGCCTACATCGCCCACGACGACGGCACCTACGCCGCCGGCTCCCCGTTCCACCGCACCGGCGGCGCCGACGCGCTCACCGGCGCCCTGGAGATCTGGGCGCAGGTGCTGTCGGTGCCCGAGGACGGGCTGGCCATCGCCACCATGGGCAAGCGCGAGGCCAACTTCGACATGGGCCTCCCGGTGCCCCGGCGGCTGCGGACCCGCGGCGGCGCGGTGCGCGACGCCGCGGGGGCCGAGGTCACCCGGCTCAACGACCACCACGCCTACCTGCGGCTGCCGCCGGACCTGCGCCCCGAACCCGGCGACCTGGTGTCCTTCGGGATCTCGCACCCGTGCACCGCGTTCGACCGGTGGCGGTTCATCCCGGTCGTCGAGGACGACGACACCGTCACCGACGTCCTGGCGACCTACTTCTAGCGGCCGGCGCCGCGGCGGACCCGCACCGGGGCCCGCCGCGGCGGCCGCGCCGCCGGCGCGTCAGTCCCGCCCGGCCACCCCGGGGCGCCGCTGCCACGGCAGCGGCCCGTCCAGGGGGCGGTACTCCACACCCAGCGCGTCGAGCCGGGCCAGGTGGCCCTCCAGCCGGGGCAGGAACTCGGCGACGTCGCGCCCGGCGGGCGACCAGGCGACCTCGGCGAACGCCGACAGCCGTGGGAACACCATGTAGTCGACCCGGCGGGGCGAGTCCATGTGCTCGGTCCACACGTTGACCTGGGCGCCGAGCACGCGTTCGGCGCCCGCGGCGGCCAGCTCCTCGGGGACCGGCTCGGCCGCGTAGACGTCCTCCAGGGTGAGCAGGGTGCCCACCGGGATCGGCTCGTCGGGCGACGTGGACTGGCGGTAGTCGAGGTAGGACGTCGCGGTCGGGCACATCACGACGTCGTGCCCGGCCTTGGCGGCGGCGATGCCGCCCTCGGTGCCGCGCCACGACATCACGGTGGCCCCGGACGCCAGGCCGCCCTCCAGGATCTCGTCCCAGCCCACCAGGCGGCGGCCGCGCTCGGCGAGGTAGGCGTCGAAGTGCCGGATGAACCAGCTCTGCAGGCCGTCCTCGTCCCCCAGCCCCTCCTCGCGGATGCGGGCCTGGGCCGTGGCGCTGGCCCGCCACTGGGTCTTGGGGCACTCGTCGCCGCCGACGTGGATGTAGGTGCTGGGGAACAGCTCCAGCAGCTCGTCGAAGACGTTGCGGTAGAACTCCAGCGTGGCGTCGGTGACGTTGAGGACGTTCTCGATGACGCCCCACTCGCGCCCCACGTCCAGCGGGCCGCCCTCGCCGAGCTCCGGGTAGGCGGCGATGGCGGCCTGGGAGTGGCCCGGGATGTCGATCTCGGGGACCACGGTGATGTGCCGGGCGGCCGCGTAGGCGACGATCTCGCGGATGTCGTCCTGGGTGTAGAACCCGCCGTGCGGCCGACCGTCGAAGACCGGCGGCCGGGCCGCGCCGACCTGGCTCTCGTGCCGCCACGCGCCGACCTCGGTCAGCCGCGGGTAGCGCTTGATCTCCACGCGCCAGCCCTGGTCCTCGGTCAGGTGCAGGTGCAGGACGTTGAGCTTGTGCAGCGCCAGCAGGTCGATGAAGCGGAGCAGGTCGTACTTCGGCAGGAAGTGCCGGCCGACGTCGAGCATGCACCCCCGCCAGCCGAACCGGGGCCGGTCGGTGATGTGCACGCTGGGCAGCGTCCAGGAGACCGGGCCCACCGCGGGGGCGCGCCGGTAGGCGGCGGCCGGCAGCAGCTGGCGCAGCGTCTGCGCCCCGTAGAACACCCCCGCCGCGTCGTGGCCGACGACGAGCGCCCCGGCGGCGTCCACGATCAGCCGGTAGCCCTCGGCGCCCAGCCCGGCCGCGGGGTCGACGCTGAGCCGGATCTGCGCGGTCTGGCCGTCGCCGGGCGCCAGCGGGAAACCGGTGGCCGCGCCCAGTTCGGTGCGCAGCCAGGCCTCGGTGCCGCGCGCCTCGTGGTGGGCGTCGATGCGGGTGGCGGCGGTCAGCACGAGGCCGTCGGGTGCCGCGGTCGACATTTCGGCCGGTCGCGGCACGAGGGGGTGGTCGGGCACGGAGGTGCTCCTATCCGGTCTAGACCAATGGCGAGGACCATGGTGCCATGCCGGAACCGAAAAGCCCACGGCGCGGGCGGCCCGGCTCCGGGCCGCCC